>NZ_JBFMKP010000051.1:0-23975 GCF_040786235.1 Aquimarina discodermiae | reverse complement strand
CAATATAGGATTGCGTGTGCCTTTTTAAAACACATCTTTTAATCCTAAAATTGAAAAAAATCAACAAAAACCATAATGGATGAAAAAGAAAATCGCCTAAAAATAACTTTTTAGACGACCTCATGTAATCATAGCAGCTAAGCGACTAATCGATTGGTTATTGTATTTTTTTGGTAAGACTCAATGTTTGCAATAAGCAAAAGCTAACAATCAATGTGCGAATAATGTCGATGGCTTGTAACATTTTGCTCTTCTACGACACATATACTTAGTGTTGGCAGTAATTACAAAAAAAATAAAAGTTAGAATGAATAGTGACATTAAATATATAACTGAAAATTACATTGACTCTGAAGAATTATGTGAAATCATGAAAATATCAGAAAGTAAATTATACGACCTTATAGCAAAAGATTTGATGCCAAATTTTTCATATCAGATTGAAACAAAGTCTACAATTAGTTCACCTCTTGGCGATAAAAAAGTGGTTTTGACAACCAAAAAATATTTTTCTAAAAGCGTTATCAATGTAATTAAAGAAAACCTGCACTTAGAAAATAGCATCAGTTTTAAGGAGAATATAAAAAAAGAGTTTGTAGAAACCTTTATAAAACATACTGATAACACCTTTGCATATGAAAACACAATTGTAAATAGTGGAAAAATTGATTTTGAAAAACTAGAGAAAGCCTTCGAAACTGAATGGAAACACTATTTAAATGGAATTTATGGAATTTGCACATTAAATGCTACTGGTGCTGAAATAGCTAAAAAAGAAATCGCTGTGAAAAAAATAATTTCTTTTATAGAAAAAAATGGGGAAATAGAGTTATCCGATGATAAAAAGAAGGAATTAATTGAATTAAACTCTCAATACAATGAGATTTCAAACTTATTCTCACCTTACCAAAGAGAAAGTAGCAGTAGAGGAAAATATCTAGATAAAATGCTGGACAGAAACTCGTTGACTGAATTAATAAAAAACTACAGCTAACAATGACTCCTATAATTAATATGGGTTTGGTGTTTAACCCAAAGCTTAGTGTATTTCTATGAAGTCCGCCAAATCTTTTGATTTGGCTTTTAAAATGAAACAATTAAAACAAAATTAAAAGTTTTGGCTAAGTGCTTATTTATTCCCGTACTAATCATAGCCGAAGCCGTTGTGATTAATTCCATATATAAAGAAACTCTAATAACTTCTTTTGCTAACGTCAACAAAAAAAGAATAGAAACTGAGTGATTTTTTAAGGAATTTTATAAATTTTAAATCACTGAATATCAATATAATAAAACAACATTAGTCAAAATTATGAGTAAAAACAATCTAGTAAATCGTCTCTTTAAAAATAAATCAAACATTACAATAAAAAAAAGGCATTACTTGTTATTTGCTATTCTATTAACCTTATCTACAAAAACTGTAGCACAAGAGATACAAATATTCGAAATAGAAGCAAAAATAGATTCCTTAATTCCATCTAGAGTCAAAGACTCGACCCCAGGTCTTGTTGTTGGAATCGTTAAAGACGGAAAACTCATCTTTAATAAAGGCTACGGTCTTGGAAATATGGCTTACAAAATTCCTAACGATTCAAAAATGGTTTATAATCTTGGTTCAGCCACCAAACAATTTTTAGGATATGCTTTTGCTATGCTGCATTCACAAGGCAAATTAAACCTCGATGATTCTGTAAATATGTATTTAGATGATTGGCCAACATTTGACCATCCTGTTACCTTAAGACATCTGCTTACACATACTAGCGGTTATAGAGAGGCCTACACGATGTCTAAATTGGCAGGAAGAGCAATAGATGTTGACCGTTTAACCCAAGATGAATGTTTGCAGGTGATACGGAAGCAACCAAACCTAGAATTTATACCTGGAACACGCTATACTTATAACAGTACGACTTATGTAGTATTAAGCGAGATATTGAAAAAAGTAACGGATACACCAGCTGATAAATGGGTAGAAAAAAATATTTTTAAACCACTTGAAATGAACAGTACTCAAATAGAAAGTTATGTTGGTGAACTGATTACTAATGCTTCCGAATCCTATTCTTTCGATAGAGAAAAAGGGTACACTAATGAAAAAAGTAATAGAGCAATTTTTGGTGCCGCTGATATCTATTCAAGTGTTGAAGATTTAGCAAAATGGTTTACTATCTTTCGCTCTGATTTATTAGGTGGGAAAGAGACTCAAAACGTATTCCTAAAACCATTTATCCTAACAGACGGTACGAATTCAGAATATGCCTTAGGAATTAGAAACGAAATGCATAATGGTTTAAAAGTCTATCACCATACGGGAGGGCATGAAAACTTTATATCTCAACTCCGTTATTATCCTGATTCTGATTTGGGAATAATTGTGCTAACAAATTTTGGAAGAAATGGATGGCTTTCTGCATCTAGAGTAGCTGAACTATTTTTAGACAAGGAAATGACAGTTGCACCTCAAAAAGAACTAAAAGAAATTAGTTTGAAGATAGATAAGCTAAAGCAACTTGAAGGAATTTATGTTGCTAAAACTTTAAACAGAATACTAAACCTATCTATAGTAGATGAATCACTTACCTTAAATGGCAGAAATCGTTTGGTTCCAATATCAGGAAACAACTTTGGAATAAAAGGTTGGAATGGAAAAATTGAAATCGAACACTCATCTCAATCAACTTTTTTACATCTTATTGATAGAAAAAAAGAAACCTATTACAGAGTTAAAAAATGGGAAGAAAATATTGAACAATTAAAAACTTACGAGGGCAAATATTGGAGTGATGAATTAGAAATAGTTTATAATCTGTATATCGAAAATGGTGAACTTAAGGTTAAAAACCGATGGTTCGGAGTAATGAAACTGCAACCAATAAGTAAGGACTTTTTCGAATCGAATAAAGGCTACTACATAAAATTCACAAGAAATCAACAAGAAGAAATAAGTGGCTTGAATATTAATTCCGAACGTACTTTAAACGTGTATTTTAATCGTATTAAATAGCTCAGAATAACTAATCACAACACGGTGTGATTATAGCTGATTAGGCATTAATTGATTGGTTCCTGTATATTTATAATGCTTAGTGGTTTTAAAAGCTGAAAAATATATAAAATCTACTCAGAAATGTCCAAGGCTAGGTAATATTTTGAACAGCTACGACACATATATTAAACGTCAGACTGTCTAAAACCCCAAAATACCGTTCTAAGAATCATCTATTTGGATTTTTTCAAAGGTAGGCATCAGAATATGTTCTTTATTTGTATAGGTTTTTAGACAAACGGACGTTTTAGCAAATTGAAAATAAAATGCGAGAAAAAAATATTATAATTAAAAAAATTAATACTACAGATGTATTAAACGTCGTCGAATTGTTAAAGAGATTATACTTTGAATTAGGGGAGGAAAAAGAATCTAATCATCATGTAACCGAAGAATTAATCTCAGGTTTTATAAAAAATAATAATTATGAAATTCTAAAAGCATCTAATAATAACAACATAATTGGATTTATAACTTTATCAGAATCTCAAGCTATATATTGTGGAGGAAAATATGGTTTAATAGATGAGTTATATGTTTTGCCTAGTTATAGAAGTGGAAAAATAGGAGCACTATTAATCGAAGAGGCTAAAAAAATTGGATTAGAAAAAAAATGGATGAGGATAGCTGTTACTGCACCTTCAAGTAATAATTCAAGAGCATTGAAATTTTATAAAGAAAATGAATTTGATTTTGCTGGACCAAAGTTAAGTTATGAATTATAAAACTTGCTACCACAAAGTGTATAACTATAGCTCATTGCAGCTTTGTTATCTTAGTGATTCATTGGAATGTTTCCTTCGAAAAATCCCGCAACAAGCTAAACACAAAACGTTGTGTGCCATACCTGAACAAACGCAAATTGAATTTAAAGACGAACGAAAAACAGAAATCCAAATGTTCATTATAAACTTGACTTATAAAACCGAACTTGAAAAAGTTGACCAATTTCTCGACGAGCATATTGAATTCCTGAATGAACAATATAAATTAGGGAATTTTCTTGCTTCAGGACGAAAAATACCCAGAACAGGTGGAATAATATTATCGAATGTTGAATCTAAACCTGAACTAGAGAAAATTATTGAAAAAGACCCTTTCAAGAAAAATGAATTAGCAGATTATGAATTGACCGAATTTGTACCAAGTAAAACTTGTGACGAATTGAAATTCTTGATGGAGTAGAAAATACTAACACGCAGCAATTTGTATATTTTATATGTCGCCTTTGGCAGGCAAACACAATATACAAAAGACGTTGGGCACAAGTAAACAATTAATTATTAAATTATGAAGCATATAATTTGTTTTGGAGATAGTATCACAAGAGGAGAAAATGATACCGAGAAAGGAGGTTGGGTAGATCGACTTAAAACACATTGTATAAAGAAATTTTTAAAAACAAGAAATAACGAGATCTGTGTCTTTAATATGGGCATTGGTGGTGAAACTACAGAAGGATTGAAAAAAAGATTTGTACATGAATTTACAACTAGGTTAATAGAAAACGGAGACAACATCGTGACTTTTGCCTACGGGGCTAATGATATAGCGTTGTCAAATAATAAAAATACAATTTCTGTAGAAGAATTTTATTCAAATTTGGTTTTTTGCATTGATGTTGCGCTAAGAAAAAAAGCAACAGTTTATCTCATAAATATTTTACCTTTTATAGAAAGTGTCGACTCTGAATATCATGACCAAAGAAAACTAAGGAATATAGAAGATATTATTACATACAATACTAAAATTTTAGAAATCTCAAAAGAGAAGCAAATTCATCATATTGACCTTTTTCAAACAATGAAAGTAACGCAAAATAACTGGTTTACATATGATGGTGTTCACCCAAACTCAAAAGGACATCAAAGAATATATAAAAAAATAAAGAATGTAATCTTTAATCCTGAATTGTAAGATAGAACTGGTTTAAACTTTTTTCAATTCGCTATAAAAACGCCCTTTTTTACTCAATTTTTCATCTTTTTCTTACTTCGTAGCGCTACTATGAAGTGCAAAAAACATTTCAATTGACCGAAAAATCATCATTTTTCGAATGAATCAAAAAAGTTTAAACCAGTTCATATAGTAGATAACAGTGTACAACTATTATACAAGAAAAATCAAAAAACAGTGTAACATTTTGTTCTGCAACAATACATACTAAATGTTATGTACAATTGAATTAAACAAAAAAATCTATAAATTGAAAAAAATAATTCTGATTACAGGTGGAAGCAGAGGAATTGGTAAGGCTACTTCAATAGAACTTGCCAATCAAGGCTATATGGTATGTATCAATTATACAAAAGATGTTGAGTCGGCCAAGATTTTAGAGGACCGAATTAAAGCTAATGGAGGTGATGCTATTTCTATAAAAGCTGATATTTCTAAAGAATCAGATGTTTTAAAACTTTTTCAGGAGATTGATAATTTAAAAGATAGAGGAATTTTCTACGGACTTGTAAACAATGCCGGAATAATAGGAGAAAAATCTAGTTTGATAAATATATCTGCAGAACGAATTCGAAAAATATTCGACGTAAATGTTGTCGGAACATTTCTTTGTACAAAAGAAGCTATCAAAAGAATGACTAATGGAGGTTCTATTGTAAATATTTCATCTTTAGCATCAAAATTAGGTTCACCAAACGAATATATCGATTATGCTTCAACTAAAGGTGCTATTGACACATTCACTATTGGGTTATCTAAAGAAGTTTCAGAAAGAAATATTAGGGTAAACGCTATTCGTCCGGGTTTTATTGAAACCGATATTCATAAAATTCCGAACAGACTTGAGGATTTAAAGTCGACAATACCTATGAAGCGAATTGGAAAACCAAAGGAGATTGCGAAAGTGGTAGTTTGGTTATTGTCTGATGATTCAAGTTATACAACAGGCGCAATAATAGATGTTACAGGAGGAAGATAAAAGCACATAATAACATGTCCTATAACCAATTACTAAATCCAAGCTCTTCTAGAAAGTGTTTACGAAATACAAAAACCCAGAATTTTTAGTTGCTTTTAGTAAAAAATTAACGCTACTATTTATAGATAAACCGTTATAAACAATAAAAAATGAAATTTTCATACATAACAGTTCTATTAATTTTTCTCTTCACAAACTGTAATCAAGATTATAGCATTAATGAAGAAAAATACCATAGAATAGGAGGAATAGAACAATGGATAACCATAAAAGGATTAGACAGAGGAAATCCGATAGTTTTATTTATCCATGGTGGCCCCGGAAGCCCAATGAGTCCTTATTCTGATAACATCTTCGAGAAATGGTTCGATAATTTTACTGTAGTCAATTGGGACCAAAGAGGTTCAGGAAGAACCTATAAGAAAAATGCCCCTGAACAACTTACCAAAGATTTTCTTATCGCAAACCACCTAACTCTTGACCAAATGGTTGAGGATGGGATTGAATTGACTGAGTTTTTAACTCAATACTTGAATCAAAAAAATGTGATTTTAATGGCTGAATCATGGGGAACAGTTTTAGCAACTAAAATGGCAGCCAATAGACCCGATTTATTCCATTGTTACATTGGAACATCTCAAATCGTCAATTTGCAACAAAGTTTATCGTTCGGTTTCGATAGAACTCAACAATTAGCAGAACAGCAACAAGATAGTGTAGCCATCAAAAAGCTTAAAATCTTAGGAAAACCACCTTACCCAAACGGACGAACAGCAGGTAATCTCTTTAGAGTTATAAAAAAATATGAAAAGGAATTATCTAAACCCTTACCTGAAAACTTTTACCAAATAGGCACGGAGTACGGTAATGGGAATGACCGTAAAGCTCGTGCTGAAGGTGATGATTATTCATTTTTTAGCCTTATTGGGGACCAAGAACTTGGAGTAAAAGGTATGAACGAAAACATCGATTTATACCACCTTGGAAAAGATTTAAAAATTCCCATCCACATATATCAGGGAGAAAATGACATTTTGTGTCCAAAAGAAATAAACAAACCATATTTTGATGCTATCAAACAGGAAACTAAATCTTTCGATTTAATTGAAAATACAGGGCATGGAATTACTCCTGAAATATTGAAAAAACAATATCGATTACTAATGGAAAAGTATAGGCAATAAATAACTGACTACAAAAATGTTAATCGAATTACCATGAATTCGAATATGTCTAATTCTACTAGGGAATTACTATGTCTACTGATAAAAGTAAAATTAAGGTATCTTTGTAAAAGATAGTTATACCAACAGTTCAATTCAATTAGAAGTTTGTAAGAAAATTCCCAGTTTTTGTTTGATGATGAATGAATTTATAAAATATATTTCTTCTTCTATTCCTGATTTAAATCAAGACACTTTAAGTATTTTAAAAAAGTTGTTTTCAAAAATAGAATTAAAGAAAGGTCATTTACTTCTCAAACAAGAACAGGTATGTAATAATTTATATTTTATTGCCGAAGGAATTAGTCGCTCATTTTCTATAAAAGATGATAAAGAATATACAATCTGGTTTGGTTTTAAAAATAACTTTATAACTTCCTTTATCAGTTTTTTTTCAAGAGAGCCAAGTTACGAAAGTATCGAAATGTTTACCAATGGGACATTGTACCAAATCCATTCCACTATTTTTTTTGATAATAGAGTCTCTTCAGTTCAAATAGAAGATATTATTAAATACAATACTAAAATTTTAGAAATCTCAAAAGAGAAAAAAGTTCATCATATAGACCTTTTTCAAAAGATGAAAGTAAAGCAAAACAATTGGTTTACATATGATGGTATTGACCCAAACTCAAAAGGACATCAAAAAATCTATAAAAAAATAAAGAAGGTAATCCAAAATCCCGAATTGTAATAGATAGTAGATAACAGTGTACAACTATTATACAAGAAAAATCAAAAAACAGGGTAACATTTTGCTCTCCTGCGACACATATAGTAAACTATGTATCTTAACGAACAAAGAGAATAAAATAGACTGATTTAATTTTAAAACATATACTATGATTGGAGTAGCAATTCTTTTTATCGTTCTTGGAATTTTAATAAAATATGGCAAAATGTATGGGTTGATTGCGGGCTATAATACAATGCCGAAAAAAGAAAAGAAAAAATATAATATTTTAGGAATAGCAAATTTATTTAGAAATGTAATGTTCGGAATGGCTTTGATTATTATTTTTGGATGTCTGATTGCTAAATTGACTGAAAACCCGAATTTTCAAAATTATGCTTTTTGGACTTCAATGATCCTCGGAATACCATATTTACTTATTCAATCAAATTCTAAAAAATATAAAAAGAATCTAGAAAAAACAGATTGATTTTAGAAGCGGAATAAGTATTGATAAAAATAAAAATGACACCACAACAAGGAATATAGCCAACCCTCCTAAGGTCGGACTGCCCATATTCCGGAACATTGTAAAACATTTATGAAATGAAAATAGAATATAAAAAGAAACACCTGAATGTGAATTTAATTTTAGGGCTCGTATGGTTAGTTTGGTTCTTTGTAGGAGTATTTGGAAAAGAAGAACCAAATTGGACTGATTACGGTTGGATTTTCATTTCTTTTATGTATTTAGGAATTTACTTCTACCAAAAAAATTACAAATATTTGACCATTGAAAACGGAATTATAAAAGTAAATAGCCCTTTTGGAAAAAAGCTAAATCTGACTGAAATAAAACAGATTAAAAAATTTACAGGAGATTATATCTTAAAAACGGACAAAAAAGAATTGACTATCAATACGCAAGTAATTGACTCAAATTCACTCGCTGAATTGAATGTGGAATTAGAAAAACTGAATGTGGAATGGAATTAAAAAACGTTTTACAACAGCATGTATAATTCATTGTGACAAAGAATATTAAATCTATAAAATATAGCTGATTTCTGTGCGGAATAACCCTACGGATTATTCTAACAACGAAATCATATCCGAGACCATTGTAGTCTAACAATCGAAAGATACCTAGTGCAGATATTATTTATTGAACCAACTGCAACAATTTCAATCCATCATTTTTAGATAAAACAAGTAGAAGCTTCTTATCCCCTATTGATATTTGTTCTGCAGCGATGGTTTGTAACTTATGTAATGCGGGTAACGAAGTATCAAAATCTGTGGGTTTTTGCAAATTTCCGAAAAGAAAATACCCCTTATTTGCATCATAACGTATGGTTTCTACTTCTGCTTCATATATCGATCCAACTCCAAAAACATCCATCGTACCATCGTTATTAAAGTCATCTACTACAAAATCTGTAGTAGGACCAAACTGAGCCTGAACAGGTAATTTACGGGTTTCAAAATCTCCGCTTCCATTATTAACCAAAAGTAATGTACTAAACTCTGTAGCTATATAGTGCGTAGCTTCCTTAAGATTTTTATCTCCATAAATATCGGGTAACGAAGCATTGGCAAAAGCCCCATATGTTTTAAATTTGGTATTCAACATCGGGACTTGTTCTGAAGAACATTGTTTTCCTCTCACAGGAAGTAACAATCCCGTTTTAGAAGCCTTACTTAGGATAATATCTAAACTCCCATTTTGATCAAAATCTTTTGCATAAATGTGTAACGGCTTATCTTTTTTGGGCTGAAACTTGGTATTACCACCAATATTACCCACCAAATAGTCCATATCCCCATCCTTATCAATATCTGCAGGTTCTATAGAAAAATACCACCCAGAAAGATTCTTAAGTGCTGTGACTTCTTTATTTTTAAATGTCCCATTATCATTCTCAAAAATCATGACCGGCATCCACTCTCCTACCAATATTAAGTCTTGATCATTATCGTTATCGACATCAGAAAAGACTGCTTTATTCACCATGCTAATTCTTTCTACAGCATCAATCCTGTTTTGCTCTTCTCGTACAAATTTTCCAGAATCGTTAATTAAGAAATAAGATGGTGAAGACAATGGATACTCACCAGGTATTACACCTCCTCCGATAAAGAGGTCCAAATCTCCATCATTATCAATATCAGATGCTGCGACTGTCGAAGAAATTGCTTTTATATCGGGCAAAACATTACTTCTGGTAAAATTGCCTTTTCCATCATTTTCATAGATTCGATCCTGTAAAAAAGTACTGTTTTTTTGATTTTCATAACTTCCGCTGGTTACGTACAAATCCTGATCACCATCATTATCCATATCAAAAAATAAAGCTTCGGTATCTTCATAATCGCTATCTTTTTGAAAAACCGAACTACTTGACGACCTAAATTTTTGATTTTCTTGTTGAAGATATAATGCTGCAGAAGCTCCTTTACCATTACCTACAAAAAAATCATCCCTGCCATCATTATTAACATCTGCAACGATAAGAGCGCTACCTTTTTCACTTTGCTTTTGCGGCAATAGTAACTGAAGACGATAATCATCAAAACTACGTTCTACATTTTTATACTCAATACCAAACTTGGATGCATCCATAATTGATATTGTATTTGTTGGATCGTTTACTACCTTCTCTTTACTTGTATTCTTATTTACTATAGTAAGCCTTTGATTACTTTTTACATTTTTAAGTATCTGAATCTCATCTTGGGACCATCTTACTTTAATACTATCGATATGAGAAATGGTTCCAATCCCAAAATGTAACAATGTACCTACACTAGATTGAAATCCTCTAACAGGGTATACTTCTTTGGCTTGTTGTTGATCTTTGGTATATACATACACTGTACTTCCTATACCATTTGGATTTGTTTGTTTTCCCTTTAGCTCAATACTAATAAAATTATGTTTCTGATTATTTTTATAAATAGTTGCTTTTTCCCGTTGATTGTTTAAAACAAGATCCAGGTCTCCGTCATTATCAAGATCTGCATAGGCTACCCCATTAGAATTCATTTTTTTGCTTAATCCCCACTCCTGGGTAGTAGACACAAAAGAAAGTCCTCCTTTATTTTGGAACATTTTATTGCTCAATTTGGTAGATGGCATCATGGCAATGGCTTCTTCTAGAGTCACTTTCTTTCTATTCATAATATTGGTACGCATCTTATTTCTAAAATCCTGATTAGAAAGATCATGAAGAATACCATTGGTAACGAAAAGATCGTTATATCCGTCATTATTAAAATCTGCCAAAACGGGTGCCCAACTCCAATCTGTTTTTGCCACTCCTGCAAGTTGTCCTATTTCACTATAAACACCATCGCCTAAATTAAGTTGTAACATATTAGACATATATTGATGATGATATCCAGCCTTTACCACGGCATTAAAATTCTCGGTACTCATGGCCGCCATATTCTCTTTACTTCGAATGTGGTCATCAGACATCATATCCAATACTACCAAATCAGGTTTCAGGTCATTATTAATATCTGCATAATCAGATCCCATGCTATTCGCAGTTATATGATCAAAAGTATCCAGAATTTTATCTGTAAATGTTCCATCCTGATTATTTATATAAAGGAAATCTGGCTCTAAAAAGTCATTGGCTACATAGATATCTGGCCATTGGTCACCATTAAAATCTCCAATAGAAGCACTTAAACCCCATGCTTTATTAAGAATTCCTGATTTTTGAGTGACATCAATAAACTTACCCTCGACATTTTCGAAAAGTTGATCTGTACTTTCTGGTCGATAATCACTTTGAATTCTTGGGTCTATGACCACGTTGTTTTTAAAATCGGGGCGATGATTTACCAAATAGATATCGATATCACCGTCTTTATCATAATCTAAGTAATAAGCTTGAGTAGAAAATGCTTTTGAAGCAATACCATATTGATCAGCTTGCTCTATAAAAGTTCCATCTTTTTGATTGATATACAGTTTATTCTTACGTTGTTCACTATCCTTTAAAGCTCCTGCCTTGCATACATAAATATCCATCCAACCGTCTACATTAATATCGACAATAGACACCCCTGTTGACCAACCTAATTCATCAGCAACGCCCGACTTTGATGTAATATCTTCGAAAACAAAATTTCCCTTATTAAGATACAGTGCATTACTGCCTTGATTAGAACTAAAATAAACATCTTCTAATCCATCATTATTAATATCACCAATAGCAACTCCTCCACCGTTATAGATATAAGAATAATTTAAAAAGTTAAAATATAACGTCTCCTCTACCTTATTTTGAAACTCGACATGACTTTGTGAAGCCGATATTTCCTGAAACAATGTGCTCTTTGGTGGTGCTACAGTCACCGTTTCCTCTTTTTGTTGTTTCGAACAACTACAAAAAGCTAGTATTAACACTATCAGGCTATATATTTTGCACATACTTAATTTTAGAATTAGGGGTTTTATTTCGTATTAATCCGGTTTAAAGATAAAAGATTAGCACACATTTCCGATATGAATTTGTTTACTATAATCAGGCACTTTGCATCTTAAGTAAAAATGCATGTCTATTGTATACAAACTCTCAAGAAAATAAGCATCCCGTGTCAAAATAGCAAAGATTCTTTTTGATGGTAAACTTATCCTACAAACAACAATATTAAAGCTACAAACTGCATTATTTGCCTTCTATTCGAGAATTGACCTGATCCGAAAATTCCTCTAGCAACAATTTTAATTTAGGTGCTATAAATGTTTTACAAAATGGCTTTTCTGGGTTTTTGTAATAATAATTCTGAATTTCTTCCCTAGACATTTTAAAACTTTTAAAAGGAAGTACTTTTGTTATCAATTGATCATCAAACTCTTTTTGGAGATTCTTTACTATTACCTTTGCCTCGGTTTCTTGTTCTTTATCATATACATAAACAGCAGATCTATATTTACTTCGCATAGAATGATCACTTGTACTTTTATGGGTATACAAATGAACTTTTAGTAAGGTTTCTAAGGTTATTTTGTTGGTATTAAAGTGAACAATTACTGCTTCAGAAAAATCATGATAGTCGCCTATAGAAGCAGCATACCCTTGTTCTACTCTATCAACTCCTTTTAATGATAGAAACACTGCCTCTGTGCACCAATGGCACCCTCCTCCAAATGCTATTTTACTGTAGTCTTTTCTCAAAACAAAAACCTTTACCTAATAATATCTTTATTCTTCACCTGTACTGTCGCAAAAAACAATCTTACCTATCTAAAAGTAAGCATATTTTTCTCTAAAGAATACCTTTTTAAACCTCTTAATTATATACTCGTGAAATATGATGAAATATGTTTCACCAAAACTTCTTTGGATATTTATAAAGCATTAAACAATTAAATACATCTATTTATGAAAGATGAGCAAAAAACAATTCTGGTAGCATTATTAACCATTACCTCTATTTTTCTTTTAGTGATTACGAGCTGTGATGAGAAAAAAGACGAAACCGAGCTTCAGCCCTATAGTAAAATAGAGCCTCAACCATTTCCTACCACCTATGGGTTTCCTATTCCAGAAGCAACCTTGATTGCCTATACACAAGATTATTCGAATCCAAAAAACATAGAGGGGATCTACACCCATGCATGGCAAATATGGGCAGGTCTTACTACAAAAACCAAATTAGAAACCACCAATGGTCATAAAATAAGAATCTTCGAATCATGGAGAACACCTCAACAGATAAAATCAGAAGAACTTATTAGTGACACCAATCTGTTTCCTTTGACTCTTCCTCATCAACTAGGTCATGGTAGTGCTAATAATCAAAAACAACTCGCAGGTTTTGTAAAATACAGTCCTGCCGCAGAAAAACATGTTGTTGAGCAAGGATTGTTTAGTCAAAAAATAGCAAAATCACTAATTCAAAGTGGTGCCAGTCAGATTCTTGGTTTTCCATCAAGATCTATTATGATAAAACCTGTATTCTTACCTGTTAATTTATCAAAAGGCAGTAATAAAAATACTATTAATGTATGGCAAGGGCCTCCTAAAGATACTATTAGAACCTGGGGGCAATCTTCATGGCCAAATTCTTCAATTACTATTGTTGAAAAAAATGAAGAAGCAGATGGAAAAAGTAAATTCGCCATTTCTGATTTTATACATTTTAAGGTAGATAAAGCTTTTACAGAACCTTTTGGAGATTTTAAACACGGAGATTATGCTGTTCTAGTAGGAATGCACGTAATGACCAAAGAAACAACCCGATGGACCTGGCAATCTTTCTGGTGGAGTCAATATCCAGATGATCCCAAGTTTCCTAGCTCTAAGTTACATGCATCTTTTCGAAGTAAGGTATCATTAGATCAAGCTTCGGCACACTATGCGATGACAGCTGCTTACTCTACAAAAATGCCAACACAACCATATATAAACGGAAAAAACGAAGGCGAATCTTTATATGCATATAATCCCTATCTGGAAGCAGGTTTTGGACCTGCCGGATCTGACAGCCCGGTATTGCTTGGTGAAAATGAAGATGGGTACTATCAAGGAAAACTTGTACAAAATAATTATGGAATCCAAACGAATTGTATGAGCTGTCATATCCAGGCAAGATGGCCTCTTAATAGTAAAAAAGTAAATAACTTTTATAATGGAGATCGGTACGTAGCTTTTAATCAAAACTATGGTAAAGATACACTCCAACTTGATTTTTTATGGTCCGTAAACGCTACGCTTGGGGATCTTAAATAATCCTAAAATCAAATTAACAACAACGTATATTTTCTAATTAACAACCTATTAGAAATTATAGCATAAAAAAACAGTATAGTCATGAAAACACAAGAGTTACAAACATCTCAACACGCGATCGATTTTATTAATGAGAAAGCAAATTATGACCGCAATTTTATTGAACTACTAATGGCATCTTTGCGCAAGGCAAAGTCAGCGGCACAATCAAGTCTGGACACTCAACTATACAATATTTTATCATGGCCTCTTGATATTTATGAATATAGTGCCTATTTAAAAGAATTTGCATCATGGATTCCTCAACAAAGTAATAATCCTGCCTGGAAAGATCCAAAAACAGGTAATTCTCAAGAGGTGTATGACAGGCTTTGCCATTTTTATTATTTAATAGATCAAGAAGTAGGACCTAATGAAAGTACCATTGTACAAAACATAGACTGGTTTAGTAAATGGTTGGTTGGTTATGCTAATTTATGGGGAAGTTTTCTAAATACTACAGATTCTTTTAATGATGAAATTTTAGAATCCTTTATAAAATACTCGCCAAAATACCGAATACAAGATTCGATGATCGATGGCAAACCAAACAGACCTGGCGGTTGGCAAACTTTTAATCAATTTTTCTCTCGTGAATTAAATCCTGGGTTACGGCCTATTGCCAATCCTAAGGATAATACCACAATAACTTCTCCGGCAGATTGTACCTATAGAATGATGTATCAAATTGATGAAAACTCTACAATTCCGGAGATTACGATGAAAAAGACTCATAAGTTTGCAAGTATTCCAGAATTACTAAAGGACAGTCAATATGCAAATGCCTTTGCTAATGGTACTTTTGTACATTATTTTTTAGGTCCATATTCTTATCATAGGTTTCATACACCAGTAGCAGGAATTTTAAAAGAATGCTATGCTGTACAAGGATTAACGTATCTGGAAGTCAATTTAAAAGATAGGCAATTCGATGCTCCTGATAATTCTGAAGGAGGGTATGAATTTACACAAGCAAGAGGAATTGTAACTATAGACACCTCTCAATCACCTTATGGAGATATGGGGATTGTTGCGGTCATTCCGGTAGGAATGTGTCAGGTATCCTCTGTTAATATGACAGCGCAAGCAGGAGAAAATGCAACTGTAGAAAAAGGAGATGAGTTTGGGTATTTCTTATTTGGCGGGTCAGATATCATACTACTATTTCAGGAAGGAAAAGCTCCAGAAATTAATACTTGTGATCATTATCGCCATTACGGAACAGATATTAGCACCTGTCCTCCAGAAATATTAGAAAAGAACTCTTAAAGCCAATTATATATTAAATGCGTTCAACCCTACTTCATATAACTAAATAAATTATCTTGATATAGGCATACTGGGTAATTATACCTCATACTTTTTAACATGTATGAGGTATATATCGAGGTTTCTTGATTAACTCAAAAAAAGTTAATTAACTAAATTAGTATACAAAGTGGGGTTGATTTTTTTATTACAGTTAGTTCCAGGCTAATTGCTTTCTTTCTTGCCAATATAGGGTAGGATCTACTTCAAAAGTGCTTAGCAGTAATATTTCATCGGTTGTTAACCTAAAAGTGGTTGCTTGTGCATTTTGTTTTATATGTGCTATAGAGGCAGCACCACTAAGTATTTTAGCATTTGGCAGTGTACATTTACAAAAATTAAGAGCTATTGCATCTATCCCTACTTCATATTTTTTTGCCAACATTTCCAACACCTTATATAACTTATCATAGTGCTTATAAGTACTATTTTCGAACAATCGTCCGTTGGCCATTGCTTCTTTTATAACTAGCTGTTTTTTTTGGTTATCTAAAACTTCTGAAACCTCTCTTATACTCTGATCAAGGATATTGTATGTAACCTGATAAGTATCAAACAATTGATTACCTTTTACCGAAACACCTAACGCTTTTTTAATAACTTCGACTTGATTGGCGCCAGTAGTTGTTATTCCAATTTTTAGATTATATGTTTCTTTCAAAAAAGCTAACCTTTCTAAAATAACTGAATTCTCGAGTACCATGGTCTCTAATGTTGCAGAATGAATTTGGTACACTTTTATATACGGCAAAAACGATTTTGAAACTTCCCATTGTTCATTCAACTTTGTTAAACTATGCTCTTTTACTTCATGAATTTTAGCATTGGTATCAAAATTGGCTACATAGGTATAGCCCCATTTTGTTGCTATATGAATAGTGGGATCATTTTTTGTCTTTACCCACTCTAACAATAAATTTTCTGCAAGCCCATACCCTGGTGCGGTATCAAAATATCGTATCCCAATTCTATAAGCTTCTTCTAATACTCGAAAACCGTTTTGTTTAAAATCCTCCAGGTTTTGATTCGAAACGTTTTCTTGTCGAATATTAATATATTGTGGCCGCCCCAGAGCGGCTGTTCCTAATCCTAAAAACATTATAATATCGGTTGGTAGTTATTTAAAAAATGAATTACTTTTTCTTTTGGCATTTCACAAGGTTTCAACACATTTTTATGAGACATTCTATAATAATTTAAGCTTATAAAATCTTTTCCTCCCAACTCTTCTGCATATATTTTATATGATTGCCCGTTATTAAAAGTTTCTTTTATAATACTATATTTCTTATGATTGTATTGTACTTCTGAATATCCTTCTGGAATGTTTTGTATTTGATTTAATATCATTGCCTACGTTCAGAAACTTTTTTCTTAAGGTATTACTAACAACACTAAATCTAATCAAAATATTAGTATAAAAAAAGAGGCCTTTTCAAGGCCTCTTTTTGTCGGGTAGAGAGGATTCGAACCTCCGATCTCTGGTCCCCCAGACCAGCACTTTAACCGGACTAAGCTACTACCCGTATTTATAAAATTTTATTCTTCAATCTTTCATTAGTATAGTTAAAACTATCATATAATTAATTATTCGACTTCCGATCTCCCCGCCCAAGCGGGGCACTTTAACCGGACTAAGCTACTACCCGAAAAATTTAAGATTGCAAATATAGTAATCTTACGATTAAATTAAAGGATTATTATCACGATCCAGAATTTTTATCATTTTAAATGATTTCAGTAAATGAAAAAGTCCCGGTAAAATCACTGCTCCTCCTATAATAAGAGAAATCCCAAGTACTTTAATAACACTTTCTGGAGCACTATTTTCTAATAAATTAATACTACCATTTGTAGTGATAATAATATCAGGAAAATGAGCTCCCAATGCTGCTAAAAGAATAAAGAACACCTGTAAGCCAGCAAAGGATCTACTCCAAACCTTATTTCCTTTTCTAATCATTTTCCATAAAGGGATTAATAATACTGCAGATAAGGTTACACAAATCAATGCAAAAGGATTGCTAACAAAACCATTAATAAATACGTTATCGATTAGATACCCATACCCTAATGTCACAAAACCAACTACAAAAACTACAATAGCGGCCATCGCAGACTTTCTAATATAGATATTCTCTTTTCCAGATTCTGATTCTCCGATTAATAAGACAGAAGATAAGAAAGCACAAAATGCCGCAAAAAACAATCCTACTAGTATACTAAACGCATTAAACCAAGGCGCTATAAAAGCATCATAAAAAGTCAATGTGCTGATATCATCAGTTATTTTGATGTTTCCGCTAATTAATGCACCAAAAACAATTCCTAAAAAGATCGGAGTAATAAGACTTGATACTTTAAACATTTGATCATATAGCTTTTGAGACTTATCTATTACCGCATCATAGTGTCTAAATACAAAAGCAACTCCTCTTAAAGTTACTCCTAACAACACTATAGTAAGCGGGATATGCAAACTAATTACCATTATATTATAATACTCGGGAAATGCAATCCATAGGATCACAATCAAAATTATCACCCAGATATGATTAGCCTCCCAAACAGGCCCCATCACTCTATAAATCGTTTTTTTTGTAATTTTTTGATTTTCTTCAGACGAGAATAGTTCTACTATTCCGGCTCCATAATCAGCTCCTCCTAATACCACATATAGATAAAGAGAAAAAGCTAAAAAAAACAATACAACGTATAACATATCTAGTGATTTGAATGGTTTAGTACTTTTATCTGTCGAAGCATTAGCCAGGTTACCGCAACCGATAATGTTAAGTATACTACTATATAGGTATAAAAGCTCACTACTATCCCTGGCATGGGTGTTACAGCATCTTTGGTTCTCATGATCTTATGGATAATCCAGGGTTGTCTTCCTACTTCGGTAACAATCCACCCGGCTTCGAGGGCTATAAAACCTAAAGGAGCCACCAATACAAATAACAACCAATACTTATTATTGTTTAACCATTTTTTCTTTTTTAATGATACAAAATATAGAATCCCCACAAGAAATAATAGGGAACCTATTCCCACCATGATTTGAAATGCATAATGTACCATAGGCACGTTTGGGCGCTCATCTTCTGGAAAATCATTTAGTCCTTTTACCTCTGCATCAAAGTCTCCAAAGGCAAGAAAAGAGAGCATTCCTGGTAAAGCGATTTTATAGCTTACTTCTTGCGTTTCTTCATTTACAATACCTCCAACATACAATGGTGCTCCTTTTTCGGTATGGTAATGCGCCTCCATAGCGGCTAATTTAACAGGTTGTCGTTCTGCTATATCTTTTGCAGAAATATCTCCACTAATAGGTTGCAATATAGCAGCAATTGCGGCAAAAGTTAAGGCTATTTTAAAGGCTTTGGTATGCAACTCTATTTTTCGTTTCTTATATACCTGATACGCATGAATCCCAGCTACTGCAAACCCTGTAGCGGTAAAGGCAGCAAGAGTCATATGCAATGCCTGTGTAAACCAAGCTGGGTTTAGCATTGCTTGTACCGGATCTATATTCGTAAATTTACCGTCTATATAATCAAACCCAGTAGGCGCGTTCATCCAACCATTCGCAGCCACTACCAAAATCCCAGATGCTACTCCAGAAAGGCCTATAATAATCCCGGTAACCCAATGAAATTTTTCTGGCAATTTGTTCCATCCATATAAATAAAATCCCAGTGCGATGGCTTCTACAAAAAACGCAGCTCCTTCTAACGAAAAAGGCATACCAATAATTGGACCTGCATGCTTCATAAATTCTGGCCATAATAATCCTAGTTCAAAAGATAATGCAGTTCCAGAAACCGCACCTGTAACAAAAAATATAGCTACTCCTTTTTGCCACGCCTTGGTTAACGTTAGATATACTTGATTACGTGTTTTTAACCATTTATAATGTGATACGACCATAAAAAAAGGCATCACCATACCAATACAAGCAAAAACAATATGAAATATTAGTGTAAATGCCATTTGAAGTCTTGCTGCATCAAGGTTTTCCATAGATAGAATTTAGATAAGAAATTGGCTTCCGAATTACGTGTACAAAAATACAACTACCAGTTGGTTTTATGAAGTAATATCTTAGAATATAACGTATTATTTTTTGCTATACTATTCTTGCTCATCTACCTATAACCTGTGCAACAATTAATAAAGGAATAACCGATAAGGAATAGGGAAAAAGTCTATTATAAATTGGTAGCTATTAAAATATCTTTACCTCATCAACTTATACAAGAATATTTTTTACCAAATACTAATTTAAAATTTAAACCATATGGAAAATACCGTTTCTAACCCAATCGAAAGCACTATAGAGAATAACCTTTTACATATTCATGAATTATTGGCAAAAGGAGAGTTTATTGAAGCCATGGAAACCTATCTTCATGATGATGTAGAATTACGAGAAGCAAACGAAGTACCTAAAAAAGGGAAAGCATTTAATGTAAAATTCGAACAGGATTTTATTAATAATCAACTTGAAGAATTTATTAGATATGATATCAATAATTATTCGGTCAATGGTAATCATTCTTTCTATGATGCTGTGATGGAATTAAAATTAAAAGATGGTAGTACCATGCTTTCTGAACAAGCGGTTGTTACAGAATGGAAAGATGGAAAAATCTACAGAGAACGTTATTATCACGCATAATACATTTTATCAACATCTTTATAATCCCTTTACTCTGCTATGAGTAAAGGGATGTTTTATATATATATGCAGAATAACAGCTATAAAAAAGGTCTCTTACAAAATTACTAATCAACACCTTAACTATCAAACAAAAAAAAACAAATCCTATTAATTTTATCATTTCTTGCAATAAATCAAATGATTTATATATATTTGCACCCGCTTAAAGATAGCCAATTTTCGGGGTGTAGCGTAGCCCGGTTATCGCGCCGCGTTTGGGACGCGGAGGTCGCAGGTTCGAATCCTGCCACCCCGACTAAGTCAAACCGTTCATTTTCAGTAGATAATGGACGGTTTTTTGATTTAATACGTCGGGAGTCGGCAGTACAGTCGTCAGTTTATAGTATATTTGGGCTAGTACCAAAAGATACTTATCAAGATATGTATACATTCAAAAAGGCCCGTTTAGTCAAATCAAAAGGTGCAAAAGGCAACTATATCCTATATTATGTATGGGATGTTCAGAAAAATGATTTAGTAAGACGTAGACTATATATTCCTAAAAAATATAAATCTGATGCTGAACAATTAGCCTTTGCAAAAGAAAACATAAAGGAGATTAACAGACTTCTTGCCGAGGGGTATCATATCGACCGTAAAAAAAGTCCCAAAAATTCAACAGAAAACGAAAACATTTCTTCTAGGAAGATTTACTCTATACGAGAAGCTGTAAAAACTTTTATAGAAATTAAAAAGGCAAAAAAACTCTACAAAAGAGGAATTGAGTTTTATGGCAACACCCTAGAGCGCTTTGTAAAGTGGTTAGAACATCAACAACAGGATAATTTATGGATTGGTGAATTAGATAATCAGTTAATTCAGCAGTATTTCATGTATTTACTCATTCAGAGAAAGAATAGCTCAAAGACCTATAACAATACACTAGGAGTCCTTAAAACGTTTTATAACGAATGCTTAAAGCAAGAATGGGTAGATGGAAAAAATCCATTTGATAAGATTGATAAACAACCCGAGGAATACGGAACTAAAAATAAGCCTTTTACTAACGAACAAATCGCTGATATAAAAGAATACACATTAGAACATGATCCATATCTCTGGAAAATAATTTGTTTTATCTACTACTCTTTCATGCGTCCGTCCGAGATTCGTAGATTAAAAGTCCAGGACATTGACCTTAAAAAAGACTTGATTTGGGTTTCTGGTAAAATTAGTAAAACCAAAAAAAGAGATGTCGTACCTATTGTTCCGGCATTAAAAAAAATTATAGAAGAGATGAACCTAGAGAATTATCACCCTGATGACTATTTATTTGGAACAGATCAGGTACCTTCTTCTAGCAAAATGGGCGAAAATTATATGGGGAAGCATTTTAAGAAAGTAAAAGATTACTTTGATTTTGGTAGCGACTACACTTTATATGGCTTTAAACATACGGCAGTAGTAAATTGGTACCAAAAAGAAAAAGATATCCGTAAGATTCAAAAAATGTGCCGTCACTCTAGTATGTTGATGACAGAGCGTTATCTCAAATCTTTGGGGTTACTTGATGATAAGGATGCCGTTTCTGAATTGCCAGAAATTTGATTTTCATTTTTTAATTGAATCCTTTCGAAGTCACATTATGAAAAAGAAGTTAAGGTGTAAGCTTCCAAAAGCCTTTGGATTGAACCTTAGACAAGGTTTAATTTACAGATCCGGTTACTAAGGAAAAGTGAGGATTATGAGTTTAGAAGTTCTCATAACAATTCACTTTGTAATTGTTATGGGTCATAAAAATATTCCCCTATTAAATAATTGGTTAAGATTGGTAAACTTTAAATGCCTTAATTTTTTCTTTCATTTTATTTTCTTTTACACCTAAACCTAGATAATTATATAGGTTTTTAGATATCTCATACATTGTTAGTAAGTAAGTACTACTAGTAAGTCCCATATTTTCAAGAATTTCTATACCCAATTCTTGATTATTTATAGCTTCGTCAATGTTTTCAGTTATTAGATATAAGTTGGATAATTCATTGTAATATGCTGCTAAATAAAAATCATTCCTATCGAGAGATGTAAGGGATAGGTGTAAGTCTATTCCTGCCTTTAGTAAGTTAATAGCTTCTTTAAATGAACCTGCTATTGCATATGAGCGAGATAAAATTCTATATTCAATACTAAGTTGCTGGTCATCGTATAAGGAATATTTCTTTCTAATACTTTGAACTTTTTTGAAGTTCTTCATTGCATTTATAAGATCACTATGCATTAAATAAATACTAGATAAATTATTCAACGTGGTAATAATTTGTATTAAAGATTCTTTATTTTCCATAGAAAATTGTTTCAAAGCTTTTTGAAAATATTCTATGGCCAGATCTTCTTCTTCATTTTCACTATAGCAAAGAGCTAGATTGTTATAAATCACACCTAACTTTCTCTTATCGAGTCCGGCATATTTCTCAGCTCTTTTCGCTAGACTAGCTAGTTTTGACAACTCGTTTTTTGCGCCTAAATAAAATCTTATCGAATAGAAATATTCATTTTCTAGAAGAAGCAACGGTTGATATACACTGCTTCTATATTCTTCTTTTATTGAATTGATTATGGATTCCGCATATTTTAAGAATCTAAATGAATTCTTCGGAGCGTTATACCCTTCTTTAATTCTACTTGTTAACCACGCTATATGAAAAATATTAGCGATAAAAGGACTTTGCCGCTCTCTCTCTTTATAAATTATAATCTCCCTTACTATTTTATGAATATCAATTCTTTTTCTATCTGAACTTATATTTATGAGGCCTTTTTTCTCAAGGGCATTGATATTGTTAGTAATTGTAATTTTATTTTCATCATAATTCTTTAATCCATTAATGAGGATTAGTTCCTCTATAATAATATTAGTTGATGGTAATATTGCTAGGTATTCTAAATAATTTTTTTCATTACTTTTGAGAGTAGGAAGACTGAATCTTTCCAATAGATAATTAAAGATTCGAACAGAATTAGACTCATCATTTACATCTATATCAATTTTGAAATCCTTTTTATCAAGTTCTTGCTCCTTTAATGCCAAAATAAAATCAGTAAGAGATAAATCAAAGCTATTTTCAATTGTTTTAGAAGTTAATTCTATGACTAATATGTTATAATCGATAGCTTCAAAAAATTGTTTAAGCAATTCATTATTTATTTTGGCTAAGTTCTAAGATAAATATGTGTTATCTTTGAACTATTAAATTTCAGCTATGATCCCAGAAGATTTTAAAGATTATTTTGTGAATTGCGTTCACACAGAGCAGCAATCGATTATTT
>NZ_JBFMKP010000050.1:0-24497 GCF_040786235.1 Aquimarina discodermiae | reverse complement strand
GCATAAGATATCATAGATAGGTTTTTAGATTAATAAATTGAAATTCAGTACTTTAATTTACTAAAAACTTATCTTTTTTGCTACAAAAAATCCTCTAAATATTAATCGAACTCAGGTTAGTATTGTCGAATTTATTAGAGAGAAAAATGAGGAAACCGAATATACCGTGAGTAATTGTGCCGGAGCAAATCTAATCGGAGAATCAAGAATTGCAGATGGACATAAAATCGTCACTTGGGTTGGCGGAGGCAAACAACTTCAAAAGGAGTACCCCAACTTACTAGTTCAAAATGACAGTTTAGTAACGTATATTAAAGATGGTAAATTTTTGTCTTCAAATGGTAATTTAGCAAGCTACATTTCGGCACTGGAGCTACTAGAAATAATGACAAATTCGGAACATAGAAAATTCGTAGAGAGCTATTTATTTCTAGACCGACTTCAAAATTGGAAAAATTAAGTACTTTGCCCAACACATTTCATATACTGCCTTTGGCTACCAAACGAAACATACTAGAAACGTTGCACGAAAATTGAAGATCAAAATTCATAGATCTATACTTTATACAAGGCACTGTTTATACCTCTAAACATAAGATTATGCGCAGATGACGTAAAGATGTCATAAGCATGCCGTCATCAATGTCATAGAGAACAAATTACTTTTGTTCCAAACGTTTAAATACTACAAACATTGATGAAAAAAGAAATTACTACCCAAAAAACACTATTTCAAGAAGCGTTTAATCTTGCAAAAATACCAATGATAATTGCTGTTTTCCTTACACCAATTCGATATACACTTGAGTTAATTGGAATACCTGAAAATTTCATTTTTATTATTGGGTTACTATGGTTAACAATAGGAATCGCTATATATTGGAGCATAAGATTTCATACCAAAAAACGTTTTTTAATCTTGCTTTTATTAGGTTTACTAATCTATTCTCCAGTTTCAAGGTTTCCTGTTGCATTGGCCTGGTGGATTGATACCAATTGGCAATTAGGAACACATTATGGGCTTTACTTCGACAACTTTGGGCAAGTAGTATTAAATCAGGTTATCTACGGATCGCTCGTTCAAATAGTCCCAGGATTTTTATTAGGTTCAATTACCTTTGCTATTATCCAACACAGACAAACGCTTAAAATAAAAAACAATACTATAAAAAATGGATAAAAACCAACTAGCCATAAAAATAAAAGAATTGAGAAACCAAAAAGGGATGTCTCAAGAATTTCTTGCCGAAGAATCTGGTTTAAGTTTAAGAACTATTCAGAGAATTGAAAAAGGAGAATCAAATCCAACAGGTGAATCCCTCAAAAGATTATCGAATGCGTTAAATGTAAATCCAGACGAATTAATTGATTGGGTGATTAAAGAAGATAAAAAATATTTAACCTTTCTTAATCTATCTGCCCTAACGTTTCTATTCTTTCCGTTATTAGGAATTTTAATTCCTTTTATACTTTGGACATCAAAGAAAGGTCAAATTAAAAACATCAATAAATTGGGAAAAGATTTAATCAACTTTGAAATAACATGGACAATTGTACTTTTTTTTATTCCGATACTGTTGTTTACAATATCAAAAAGCAGACTTATAGATACTATTACTTTCAGAACATTTTTTATCACAATTGTTCTTATGTATGTTATCAATTTGATTGCAATATTGCTAAATACATTCAGAATTAGTAACGAAAAGAACGTAGTTTATTTTCCTCAAATTAGATTTTTAAAATAAACCCAGATAGCTAGGATTTGCAATCCGAGCGGGCAATTGTATTTAAAATCTTCTTCCCAACATAAAAATGGAGCAATCTCCCAAACTTATTAGACTTATTTTATGACTTTTAAGCACATTGCTTTTAGATAAGATTGTATTTTTGTGTGCTAAACGAGTACTTATATTCTCGGTACATATAGAATATAAGTACTCGCAGTAATGACAAAGTATTGTTACCATACATCATATGAAATTGAACTACAATACAGTATTGGTATTTCTCCTTTTCCCATTGGTAGTTTTTGGGCAAAAAAAACTATCCAAAGAGCAAATCACTGAAGACTATTCGGTTATAAAAAACGTGCTAACTAAAGGATACCCTAGTTTATATGAATATACCTCTGCATCTACATGGGATAGTCTATTTACAGATTTTGAAGAGAAAAAATTAGGATCGATTCGAAACCAAAATGATTTCTACAAAGCTATTGTCGAATTAACAGATCATGTTAGAGATGGACATTTAATCGTAATGCGACCTCAGCTCAATTCGATCCCCAAACTTTTTCCATTGTTAGTTAAAATAATCACTAAAAAATTATACACCGATACCGATGATTTTGGAATCCCTGTAGGTTCAGAAATACTTTCTATTGATGGAGTTGACGGAGCTGAGTTAAGAAAAAAGTTAATGAAATACACTCCTTCAGATGGCTTTATTACAACTAAAAAAGATAGGCAAGTCGAAAGAGAATTTGGTATTCTTCATTTTTATGAATTTGGAGTGAAATCTAACTATCAAGTAGTATACAAAACCCCTTCTCATCAAACCAAGATAAAAAACATAGAAAGTCAGCCTTTTAAAAGTATTGGAAAACGATTTGCAAAAAGGAAATCTTATTTTGCAAGGAATACCTTGGGACAAAAAGAACCTTCTTTGTATTTCGTAGATTCATTACATACAGCTGTTTTAACCCTCAACACCTTTAACCTGAATGTAGAAAAATTTGGATCTGCGCTCAAAGATAGTTTTAAAGAGATTAGAAAAAAAAAGGCTCAAAACTTAATCATTGATATCAGGCAAAATGAAGGAGGATATCCTATCAATGCAATCAATGCCTTCTCTTACATAGCAAGTACAGCATTTAAACAACGTATATCCTCAGAAGTCACAACACCAACCTTGCCAGAAAAACACCATAGCCAAAACCTGGTTAACGGTTATACTTATGAGACATTTTTTAAGAAGTATTATCAAAAGGAAGAAAAAAAGGGAGATAAATGGATATTAATGAATGATGAAAATAAACCTTTAATGATTCCTAACAAAAAAAGGTTTGAAGGAAACGTAAACGTACTTATTGGAGGGAAAACATTTTCTGCAGGTGCTAGTTTTGCCTTATTCTGCAAAAATGAAGGTATTACCTTGGTTGGAGAAGAAACAGGAGGCGGTTATTACACTCAAACTGGTGGATATCCCATAATTTATACCTTACCTCACTCTGACATCAAAATCCTCATTCCTTTTGAAAAAATAAATCGATATGTAAAAGATACTACTGTAAAAAAAGGACGGGGAATTTTACCTGACAAAGAAGTACAACTAACCGTTCAAGATTTAATCCATGAAAAAGACAGCCAATTAGAATATATATTAAAGCAAATTAGCAGCAAATAAAAACTTTATAAAACAGAATTATATGATCCCCATACACGATTTACTTTTATTTGGATTAGCAGCGCTGATCATGGTACTTTCTCCAGGTCCAAATATGATTTACCTAATTTCCAGATCGCTTTCGCAAGGTAAACATGCCGGAATACTATCTCTTTTGGGCATCATGTGCGGATTTTTGTTTCACATCCTTATGGTTTCATTTGGGTTAACTGCAATATTTTTTGCAATTCCCTATGCTTTTGTGGTGGTTAAATTTCTTGGTGTTGGGTATCTTTTATATCTGGCATATAACTCCATAAAGTCAGGTAATAAAATTTTTGAAACCCATCAGAGTTTAAAGTCATACAGGCCAGTCAAATTATTTAATATCGGACTCATGACCAATATACTTAACCCAAAAATGGCTGTATTTTACCTCTCATTTTTCCCGCAGTTTATCAAACCCGAAAATGGTTCGATTTTGAGTCAGAGTTTTCAATTAGGAATAGTACAAATCATGATAAGTTTTACAATCAATCTTTTGATTGTTATTTCTGCAGCCAAGATGGCTACCTGGTTTTCAAAAAAACCAATTTGGCTAAGTATACAAAAGTGGTTTATGGCTTCTGTACTAACCGGGCTTGCAGTAAAAATGGCATTTACCAAAGCAAAATAAAAATGTTATACAAAACACTATACAACACCAAAATATGAGCAATTTATTCCTGATTTTTAAGCTTATTTTATGATTTCACAGCATTCAACTATTAGATAAGAATGTATTTTAGTGTTAAGCAGACGCCTATATTCTTGATCATTGTAGTATAGCGGAGACCATAGTAATGATGCAAAACGTCATATGCAATTCAAAAAAAGAGATTAATGAATATCGAAGTAACATCTGATCCTCAAAAAGAAGACTTAAAAGCAATCAGTAAAGGCATCCAAAGTTATAATCAACAACATATTCCAGATCATGTGGCTTTTGAAGAAGACACTAAATTTGCAGTATTTGCAAAAGATGATCAAGGAAATGTTATGGGCGGAATACGAGCCTGTGCTTTTTGGAATTATTGTATTATCGAACTTCTTTGGATTTCAGAAAATACCAGAGGCATGGGTATTGGAGCAAAACTAATAGAAGCTGCCGAAAAATTTGCTTTAGAAAAAGGGTTTAGCTATATGCGAACCGAAACCTTAAGTTTTCAAGCTCGCCCTTTCTATGAAAAACTTGGCTACCAAGTTTTTGGAGAGTTACCAAACTATCCAAAAGGCTATACAACCTATTGCTTATACAAAACGCTTATATAATTTTTAATTGAATATAATTTACAGAACAGTAGTTATGCAATTATAACATTGAAGCAATCCATCTAATGATTGTTATATTTTTGATAAGACACAATGTTTGTTGAGCATAAAATTAGCTGTGCATATGCAGAAAAGTCAAAAAATCAGGTAACATTTTGTTCTACCATAACATCTACCTTAAACCTTATAACCTGAGTTCGATTAATCTGAAATGCTTGATATTAATCGAACTCAGGTTTATAGGTATAGAATTAAAAACAATTACTAATAATCACATATAAAAATCAAAGAAACAAAATTTACGAAATGAAGAATCAAATTATGGTAAAAAAGACAGCCCTTGCGCTTATGTTGATTTTGAGTATGGTTAGTTATAGCCAATATAAATGGGATACAGAAGCTAAGAAGAAAAATGAAATACATCGAAGAGATTCTACTTCTTGGGATCAGAGGCTTTTTAAGATGGATTTAGAATTTTTTGAAGAACAAAAATTATCAGGAGGTATTTTTCCTGTACCCAAATATAACTTGGTAGGAGAAAGGAGTTTTGTAGGTTTAGGGTTTAACGGTAATTTTAAAGGATTAACAATAAATAATAAACGTTTTCTGTATAACTGTTTTTATGCCAAGAAAAATAAATTCAACAAGACTTTTATAAAGAACATAGAACAAGATGTTTTCTTTATCATCGCTATCTCTACGGATTTTATTGACAACCATAAATTTAGCCACTATAGATCTCAAATATCCTCTAGAAACCATCCTAACTATTTGGCCAAGGGGTATTATAAAACCAAAAAAAATACGATTGATTTTAATGCTTTTCTCTCTGCAGATCGTGATGCATATGCGATTATCAATGAACGTATTTTTGATTTGAACATTGGTAAAATGATAGTTATAGTACCGCAAAAAGATGGTTCTTTGCGATCGATGCAAATAGAAATCCCTCTATTATCTATCGAAAAAACTAAGGAGTATGTAGAAAAGCTGTTAAGAGAAGATACCGATATAATTAACTTTTATTCTTGTAAAGGTTGTATTTAAATCAAGCAGCAAGGATTTAAAATTGCTCGGATTTTCAATCCGAGCGTATATTTTATGACTTCTTAACACACAACTCCTTATATTCTCAACATATTAAGGATGTTGGTAAAATTGATGTTATAACGTTATTGTTACACCTATAAGAAAATCCAAATTCTAAATGAAAGCAGTAGTAATAGTAGGAAGCTCAAGAAATGATGGAGACACCTCTAATTTGACAAGTCTACTAATTGAAAAATCCAAATGGGATATAATTAACCTAAATGACTACAATTTTGGCTATTATGATTACAATCATGAAAACAGAAATGATGACTATCTCGGTTTGATGAAACTAATTATTGAAAAATATGACACTCTTATTTTTGCTACACCTGTTTATTGGTATGCTATGAGCGGAATTATGAAAGTTTTTTTTGACCGTATAACCGATTTATTAGAAATTGAAAAAGACCTTGGACGAAAATTACGTGGAAAAAATATGGCTGCGATTAATTGCTCTATAGGCAATAATTTAGGTGATTCTTTTTGGCTTCCATTTTCAGAAACTGCAAAGTACCTGGGGATGAATTATTTTGGACATATTCACACCATTATCGGTGAACAAAATGAAACGAAATTAGAGAAATTTATAAGCAAAATTGAAACTAAAACCCTGCTACAACAAGATGTATAGTAAATACTCCGGGATATGCACTATGCAAAAATATTATAAGATATACACTTAAATTAATTCTTAAAAGGGAAAAAATGAAATCAATCCTAACACTAATCACTGTTACCCTCTTACTCATTTCTTGCAAAGATCAAAAAACTGATGCCTGCAAGGAATCCATAAATAAAGAGGAAATAAAAATTGGAAAAAACCTGATTCAAGGAGCTTTTGATGATTTATGGGCCGGTGTAGATTCTACCAAGATTAATGACTATCACACCAAAGATTTTATTTTCTTGAACAAGTAGAAGTTTGGGATAATGATCGAATAAAAACATATATGCGTAAGCAGTTGGCTAAACCCAACCGAGCTAAAAGAACCAATAGGATGGAATACATCTCTATTGATAAGTATGGCCCATCAATTCAGATCGCCTACTACAACTTTGCCGAGTTTAGACGAGCTGATACTTTAGTAGGAAAATATAGTTGGTTAGAAAGTGCATTGGCTGTACCTACCAAAGATGGATGGAGGCTAAAGATGATGCACTCGACAGGTATACGTAATTGATTTTAATTAAACAGCTTGCTCAGATTCACAATCCGAGTAAGCCTACCTCCTATTACTTCCTTTCAAAAGTAAAAGCAACACTCCACATACATTTCAGATGATTGTACATCATCTTCCATTTCTGTAAAATGTATACAAGCTTCTGTAAAATGTATACGTTGTCCAACAGACTGACAGCTAACTTTGTATCATCAAAAAAATTAAAACAAAAAAAATGAAACATACAGCATTAATTACAGGAGCATCAAGTGGAATAGGAAAAGAGTTAGCGCATATTCATGCCGAAAAAGGAGGTGATTTGGTTATTGTCGCACGACGTCAGGAAAAATTAGACGCACTTAAACTTCAACTTGAAAAAAAACATGCAATTACCGTAACTACTATAGCAAAGGATTTAAGCCACCCAAACGCAGCAAAAGAAGTGTTTGAAGAGGTTCAAAAAAGAAATATTCAGGTAGAATATCTAATCAACAATGCAGGTTTTGGTTTACGTGGCAAGTTTCACGAATTGACCTGGGAGCGTCAACAACAAATGATCAATCTTAATATGATGGCGTTAACAAAATTGATGTATCTCTTCATACCAGAGATGGTAAAACATAATAGCGGAAAAATCCTGAACACCTCTTCGACCGCAAGTTTTATGCCTGGACCATTGCAAGCCGTTTATTTTGCTACAAAAGCCTATGTCACATTTTTAAGCAATGCCATAGCAGAAGAGTTATCTGATACCCATATCACAGTAACCAATCTAATGCCAGGTGCTACCGAAACAGAATTTGCCAAAACAGCAGATATGGAGCGTACCGGTTTGTTCGAAAAAGCATTCTCTGCACGTTCTGTAGCCCAAGATGGATACAATGCCATGATCAAAGGAAAAATGGATGCGATTTCTGGGTTAACATTTCGACAAAACCTTATGATGAAAGCCATTCCGTTTACACCCAAAAAGATGCTTTTAAAGCAAATTAGACAAATGCAAGAGGTAAATTAAATAGGAAAACTTAATTTAGTAATCACAATGCAAGAGATTATCCATATAAAATCAATTACAGAAGTCAATAAATTGTTTGGCACAGTATCACCAAAACACCCTTTGGTAACCGTAATGTGGGCCAGGGATATGCCTGATTTTAGTCAGCATTTTGGCATCAAATACAATACCGATTTGTTTTCCGTTTCTTTAAAAGATGGTATTGCAGGCAAATTAGGGTATGGTCGCAATACGTATGATTTTGAAGACGGTACGATGGTATTTTCGATACCTAATCAGGTACTATCTATCGAAGAAAAAACCATAGCAGAGGATGCTAAAGGTTGGGTATTAATCTTTCATCCGGATTTGATCAGAAAATCTGAACTGGGCAAGAGTATTAGTACCTATTCGTTCTTTGATTATGAAGTACATGAAGCTTTACACCTTTCTGAAGATGAAAAAGCAACCCTGACAGGTTTGGTACAAAAGATTGAAACCGAAATCAATCAGAACATAGATAAGCATAGCCAAAAACTGATTGTTTCTACCATAGAATTGATGTTAGATTATTGCAATCGCTATTATGACAGGCAGTTTTATATACGCACCAACATGCATCAGGACCATGTTTCAGAATTTGAAAGCTTTTTAAAAGCCTATTTCAACTCAGAAAAACCCAGCGAATTGGGGCTGCCATCAGTAAAGTATTGTGGAGAACAACTAAATATGTCCTCTAATTATCTGAGCGATTTGCTAAAAAAAGAAACTGGCAAAAGTGCCAAAGACCACATCTATGCTTTTGTAGTAAACCGAGCCAAAAACAAATTGTTGGGCACCACCGCATCGGTTAGTGAAATTGCCTACGATCTTGGCTTTGAGTATCCACAACACTTTAGCAAATTATTCAAGAAACAAACCGGGATGAGCCCTGCCAAGTACCGAGTTCAGAACTAACGATACTCTCGCAAAAGTTCGAATCTCATTATCAAAACAAGCTTAACTATACAGATTCCTTCTTTCAGAGGAAGTATATATCATGAAAAAAATTAAAAAAATACTCCGACGTATGTTATTATCAATTTTAGGACTTATAGGAATACTCGTTATCGCCTATTTTCTATTTGTAAACTTTTACCCCTCTTTTGGCGGTGACGTAAATAAAGAACGACAAGCATTATATCAGCATTCTGAACAATTTAAGAATGGCAAATTTGTGAACAAAAAAGACGTTCCCAAAGACCCGAGTTTTTCTGATATGCTTAAGATCTCCAGAAAATTCTTCTTCGAAAAGGTTGAAAGCGGACGACCAGAAAACGAATTGGTCGTACAAAAAATAGATTCGACCGCTATTGCAGCATATGATCAAGGCACACGTCTTATTTGGTTTGGGCATTCGTCCTTTCTATTACAAATAGAGGGTCAAAATATTCTTATCGATCCTATGTTTGGTGAGGTACCCGCACCTCATCCCTGGCTTGGCGGTAAGCGTTTTCATAAAGAATTACCTATCGAGATAGCGCAATTACCAAAGATCGATGCGGTTATTATTTCGCACGATCACTACGATCACCTGGATTATGAATCCATAAAAAAATTACAACATAAAGTAGGGGCATATTATTTACCCTTGGGTGTGGGAGTGCATTTAGAAGCCTGGGATATCGCAAGTGACCAAATCAGCGAAATGGATTGGTGGCAAGAAACTACCTTCAAAAATTTGCAATTGGTATGCACTCCTGCCCAACATTTTTCGGGTAGAAAATTCGACAATGGTCAAAGTACCCTGTGGGCTTCCTGGGTCATAAAATCTGATCGTACCAATTTATTTTTTAGTGGAGATAGTGGTTATGGCCCACATTTTAAACAAATCGGTGAACAGTATGGCCCTTTTGATTTTGCGATGATGGAGTGTGGACAATACAACACCATGTGGCCAGATATTCATATGTTTCCAGAAGAAACTGCCCAGGCCGGTATAGATGTACAGGCCAAAGCCATGATGCCTATACACTGGGGCGCTTTTAAACTAGCACTGCATTCGTGGACAGATCCTATAGAACGTGTAAAAAAGAAAGCGAAAGAACTACAATTACCTTTGGTAACTCCTCAAATTGGAGAACCTATAGTTATTGATAGTTTACCTAAACCAAATACAGTTTGGTGGTGATTTCAAAAAGAGTGTTATACTATGTAATATTTTGTCTATAAAAATACCTGTAGCTTAGTTGTTGTAATACTATTTATTAACTTTTTAAAACCCAAATTTTATGGCAACTACAAATAACAAATTACAAAACAAAGAAGCAATCGAAAATGAAAACTCGCAACCTTTGACAGAAGCAGATTTTTCTCATTGCGGAACGGTACGACAAAACAGTCACTCACAGGGCTTGTTGGTAAGCTCAAGGTATACTACCAGAATTTCTTTGGTAAGCCTTACCCCAAGAGAAACCATGAGAGTTTTAATATGGGTGAATAAAACAGATGATTGGATAACTTCACAACAGTTAGAAGATATATTATTGGGTCCTTCAGATACAGAAACAGAGAACTGGATGCAAGATTTTAACTTCGGTACTGATACCAAACGTTTATATATATCGGTAAATCCCGTTACTGAATATGATTCAGTTGCTAGTTACTCTATTCATGCCTTAGGATATGACTAAAAAGTAAATCAGACCATAAAAAGAGGTAGCATGATGCTGCCTCTTTTTTTTTACCAGTTTGCTCGGATTTGCAATCCGAGCCAGCTTATCTCTCGAGATTACTCGCAAAATCACAAATTCCTAGCAATACCTCACCCTATAAAAAACACACCCTCAACAACAAAAAAGAATATTCTCCCATTTTTTGGCGTATTTTATAATGCTTAGTATACAACTATTGGATCAAGATTGTATTTTAGTGTATTCGACAATTGCTTATATTCTTGATATTTTGGGGTATAGGTAATATTGATTATATTACGTTGTTACAAAACATATTGACAAAAAGAGGGAATACAGAACTACTAATACTGACAATTATATTTCTAAGTACTATCTTTGCTTAGTAAATACAAGTACTTAATTGCAAATTAAAATGATAGAAATAAACAAAGTAAAGACAACTAAACTATCAATGCTAGATGGTATTGAGCTTAAGTCTGCTATGTTTATCGATAAAAGCTTCCCTTCCCATTTCCATCAATCTTGGAGTCTGGCTTATATAGAATATGGAAGTGAAAACATTGCATTTAATAATTCAGGTTTTTTGGTCAGCAAGAATGCAATACAATTAATTCCCCCTTATTCAATTCATAAAAACTGGGGTGATAAAAACAATGCCTGGGCCTATAAAGCTCTTTACATATCCGATGACGTAATCAAAAGTGTTTCAAAAAAAATAAATGTCGATTATTCTTACCTGGCAAGTCTTCCTTATTTTATCTCATATCGTAACAGTGAGTTTAGCGTAAACGAAACATCAATTTTTAAAATCATCGAAAATCTTTTTTTGGATACTTTGCATGATATTCATCAACCTTATTTAAAAAAAAATACTAACGAACCTTTTGACGATATCCTAAATTACTTGTCTCTAAATTATAACCAATCAATCACTTTAGAAATGCTACAAAAAAAGTTTAAAGTGAATAAATTTAAACTACAAAAAAGCTTTAAAAAGAACATTGGTTTAACACCTTTGGAATATCTAACTACCATTAGAATCGAAAACTCAAAAAAGCTTTTTTATGGGGATGTTCCTTTGGTAGAAATTGCGCTTGAATCAGGCTTTTATGACCAAAGTCATTTTACGCATAGTTTCAAAAAATACGTTGGGGTAACTCCTGGTAATTATAAAAAGAATAGCAAGATTTTACAAGACTGGTAATTTCTTAAGAATTATGTTTGTTTTCTTAATTAAAACAATGAGAAATAACATATCTATATAAAGAAAGAAAACATGAAAACAATAAAGTTATTCATATTGACATGTGCTTTATCGCTAAACGCAGTCTTTGCTCAAGAAAAGGCAGAAAACGATCCTGATTTTCCTCGTTTAATAGAGCACAGCGAACCAGCAGTTACCTTGGGAAAAATATCTTCACTTCAGTCAAAAGTGCTAGACAAAAAAATTCCACTGTCAATCCATTTACCTGCTAACTACGATAGTTCCAGGAAAACCTATCCCGTGCTGTATATGTTGGGTTCAGATTACCGAGCTCGGTTCGCCATGTTAGCTTCTACACTAGACTACATGGGCGAGGGACAAATTCCTGAGATGATACTTATTGGACTAGATTTACCCGAAGGAAATCGTATTTTGTTGCCAACATGGGAAAATCAAGACACAACAATTCCTGATAATTATATTAACTTTTTTGAGACAGAGCTGATACCGCACGTTGATAATAACTACCGTACCGCTCCGTTCAAAGTTCTTTTCGGCGGTTCTAACAGTGGGTTTTTCAGTATTTATACGCTGCTCAACAACCCCCTTCTGTTTAATGGCTACTTCGCAAGCAGTCCGTCCCTTAGTATCATACCAACAGAGCTTCAACAAAAAATAAAATCAGGTCCCTTAAAAACGCTTTCGGAAAACAGATTTCTACATATCATTTACAGCGATGATGAAGGATTAACAAATGACGTTTCTGAATTCTCTCGTGTTGTAGCCGACCATAAACCAGAGAGTTTTACCTATAAAGTGGATGAATTGGTGAATCAGGGTCATGTACCAGCGATGGATTTTATACAGTTTCTTCTTACGTTATATCCTGACTTCAATCCCTTCAATCCCCGTAAAAAACTAGAATCATTGGATAAAGTGACACAACATTTCGATAGGTTATCAAAACGATACGGGTATGAAATCAAGATACCTATATCGGTCATATTTGACCTTGGTTTTCACACGATACTAAGTAAGGATTTAACTGCCGCAGAAGAAATCTTTCAATATTCGTTAGAAGTGTATCCCGAAGGGAAGGAATCTTATCTCGGAATGGGTCTTGTACGCAAAGCTCAAGGTCAGCTAGAAAGTGCTAAGGTCATGTTCGAAAAAGCACTGACAATTGATCCGGATTTTTCACTTGCTAAAAGGTGGCTTCAAAGACTCAACAACCAAATGGACTCCCATTAAAAGAGCAAATTTACCGGTTGAATTGTAGGAAGTAACAATAAAATTCAGCACTCATAATTTTGATACTACAGGTACATATGTTTGGTAACAATGTATAAAAATAATAGCGGCTTTGGTGCTTAATCAAAGTCGCTTTTTTATAGTTACAGTAGATCATAGACGGAAAGGTTTGTGTTTCAAAACCCTCTACTATTCTTATACGAGACTGTTGGCGGCGCGATAGCTCGGATTTGAAATCCACGCAAGCTTACCTCCTAGTACTATCCCAAGACCCCAAATCACACCACCCTAAAACCACATCCCGAAAGGTGCAATTCCTCTTATTTTTTTAAGCTTATTTTATGATACCTTAGGAGGCATCTTCTAGAACAAGATCTTATTTTCGTGTATTCAGCAATTCCTTATATTCTTGGTATTTTAGGGATATGGGTAATATTAAGTATATAACATTGTTATAAGCAATTACTCAAAAATTTTAGTAACAATTTACAGTAATAAGACATATACTTATATAGAAAACAAACTTTGAAAATGAAAAAAATACTATTATTAGCATTAATTAGTTGTGTATTGTGCACAAATGCTCAAGAGAATAAAATAGACCCAACAGGTAACGTAGGTATTGGTACAACTAATCCAAACGCGCATCTTGAAGTCAATAAAAATTTTGATGGTAGTACTTCTGCCTATTTCTTAAATCAAAATTCTTCACCTAATTCTAGAGTAATATTATTAATTGGTGAACAACCAACAGGTGGAAATTATGGCTACTTTGCTCACCATAGTGAAGGTCATATCTCAAATTGGGGGAATTATACCACTGCGAATTCGACTTGGTTAACAGGCGCTGACGTAAATGGGTTAAACATAATTGCAGGGCATTCACAAGGAAAAATTGTTTTTGGAACAAGTTCTACTGAGAAAATGCGAATAGCCAACGATGGAAATGTTGGAATTGGAACGACTAATGTTGATGCAAAATTGAGAATTGAAGGAAATAATTCACTTGCCAGATTTAAAACTGAAGATAATGGCTTCTTTGAAATTCAAGCGACTAGATCAAATTCTCAAAGTCTAATTACAAGCCTAAAATTATCTTCTCAAAATCATATTATTTTAGATCCTAATCCCTCTGGTACTAGTGGAAATGTTGGTATAGGAACAACGAATCCTGATATGAAACTGACGGTAAATGGTAATATTCACGCTAAAGAAGTTAAAATTGACTTGAATATTCCAGCTCCTGACTATGTTTTTAAAGATGATTATGATTTAAAAAGTATAGAAGAGTTAGAAAAATTTATAGAAGAGAATAGTCATTTACCCGAAATTCCATCGGCAAAGGAATTTGAACAAAATGGAGTTATGCAAGCTGAAATGGATATGAATCTTCTTAAAAAAATTGAGGAATTAACACTCTATACGATACAACAACAAAAGGAAATTGAAATTCTAAAAAAGGAAAACAAAGAAGTGAAACTATTAAATGCTAAACTCCTTGAACTTCAATCAAGACTGGAAAAGTTGGAATTTGAAAAATAAAAAAGCTTATAACATTATATAACAAAACATAGTTGCCCTTCGGGATGCAAACGCATCATACAAGAGACGTTGTGTTTAATAAAAATAGAAAAATGAAAGAACCCGTCAACCTCGCTAAATCTGAATTGGGAATACGCAAGCCAGTTAAAGAGGTTTTTGAAGCCTTTGTTAATCCCTCAATAACAACTAAATTTTGGTACACTCATAGTACCGGAAAACTTGAAGAAGGTACAACCATAGAGTGGAAATGGGAAATGTATAATTTAGTCATTCCTGTAACGGTTATTGAAATTGTAGAAAACCAAAAAATACTTATTGAATGGGGAGAAGGAATACATAAATCAACTGTAGTATGGGAATTTAATTCAGTAAACGATAATCTGACATTCTTGACTATTAAAAATTATAACTTCCAAGGAAATGATGATGAATTATTAAACCAAATCAAAGATTCAACGAAGGGTTTTACATTCGTGCTATCCGGGTTGAAAGCTTGGTTAGAGCATAAAGTACAATTGCGATTAGTAGATGATGCTTTTCCCAAAGAACTAATGGAAAAACAATAAAACTATGCACAACATTGTTGCTATATTGCCTAAGTCCCCTATAGAAAACAAACACAAAAGACGTTGTACACCATTTTGAAAATCCAATTTATGAAATACATTAAACTTTTCTTGGTGTTGACTTTTTAAACTCGTGTTCAACAAATAAGTCAATAATTGGTTTATACGGAAAATGTAGAGATGGATATCTTACCTGTAGTCAAATCGAATTAAAATCTGATAAAACATTCGAATCCTTTATTTTTATGGATGTTGGTGGAGGAACAGTGATTAAAGGAAATTGGGAGCAAATATCAAATGACAGTATAAAACTAAACACTTTTGAACAACCCAAAAAACTGAGAACAACCTACAGTGGAAAAATAAATCCCGAAAGAACCAACATTCAAATAAAAATAGCTGACGTAGAATTACCTCTTGTAGCTGCTGCTATTGTAATTAATGATCAGGATTATGGAAGTAATGCAAACATGAATGGCATTGCTGAAATGAAAGCTCAAAAAATAAAAACAATTACCTATTATTATTTAAATCGAAAGGAAACTATCGAAATCGATAATCCAGATTATAATGAAATTGAAATAACGGTAAAAGACCTGGACATAGATGCGGTTCAGATGTATTTAACAGACAAAATAATGACCATACATAATAAAAAGTTGTTTTTTGCAGAAGGTTATTTCCTAAAAAAAACAAAAATGGCAAATAAACAATGGAAATAAAACACGAATAAAAAAATATCATGAATACCTCTTTAGAAATATTCACTAAAAAATTCGAAGCAGCAATAAAAACCACATTAGATGCAATCGATCTGGACGCAATAGACGATATTTTGGATGCTCGAGACACCGATGCTTTTTCAGAGTTATGGATGAAAGCGTGGAAAAAAGTTGAGCATATAAAAATCAATATAGACGCACAAAGAGAAGAATTCTTTAAATTGATTTTTTCAAAAACTCAATCTTCAGATTTAGCGGCGTATCTTATCGAAGATTTCGAATTAATTGCAAAACATCTTAACGAAGAAGAAGACAACTGGGTCACCAATCTTTGTGCTACCTACTTTGAGCATGAAATACCCCATGGTGAACTCAAAACAAAAAAAATAAAGTTGATAGAGTTAATCACCCAATAAAGAAAGTGCAATACCTTGCAGAAATGACAACCACCCAAAGCTGGATTCTTTAAAGAAATTCTTGAAATATTTTTAGGACAATTCTCAGAACTTTCTGAGAAGGAAAAACAAGAACTGGGTTCAGAGCTTAACGTCCAAAAGTTTAATAAAAAACAAATTCTACAAGAAGAAGGTAAAACTGCTGTTAATTGTTTTTTTGTTCCCAAAGGTCTCGTAAGAGAGTATAAAATAATTGATGGAACAAAGAGAACTGTTGAATTCTATACTGAATCTCATCCTGTAATACCCTCTGAACATTTCATCAAAAATTTGCGTGCAGATACATATCTTGAATGTGCAGAAGACTGCTTTAGAGGAACTTGAAATGTTAAGGGAATTATACAAAAATGGAAAATACCAAACAGTTATTGATAAGATTTATCCATTCGATCAAATTGTAGAAGCGCATAAACATATAGATTCTGGCAGAAAAAAAGGCAATACTGTAATTGAGATGAAATGAATTACATTACAAGACATTATATATAATTAATTGCCTAGTCTCAAGCTTACTAACAAAAACCTAAGCAGATTTTCTTCTGGTTAGGTTTCTTTTGCTAATTTAGTTCTTACCTAGACAACCATACGCAAACACCTTGTACCAAATTGAAAACAAACCATAATTAATGAAAATACCTTTTAAGTTACTCCTATTGCTCTTCCTTGCTATTTTCAGTAAAAACTCTTTTTCACAGAAAACAGTTGAAGATTATGAACCTTTAAAAAATGATAGCTTAAGAATTGGCATAGGAGAAAATGACTTTTTACCTTTTATTCAAAGTGGATATACGCTAATGCTTCCAGAAAATAAAACAGTAAAAGGTGTACTCATTCTTCTTGAGGATTCGGGTTATGACAAAAAAAACAAAAATTCTAAGCAAATTTATACTCAAGCTTCCGAAAAAGGCTTTGCGGTATTATCAGTTTCAACCGAGATTCCTTTTGACTTTTATTTTGCAGAGTCATCTATGCTTTCTACGAATAAACTAATACAGCAAGCCTTTGCCAAACATAATTTACCCAATGAAAATATTTTCTTTTTAGGAGTGAGTTTAGTAGGCCATAGAGCAATGAGATATATCAAATTTATGAAGGAGAATAATTATGAATTTCAACTCAACATAAAAGGTATTGTCATTTGTAATTTCACGTTGGATTGGACAAGAAAATGGTATCAACACAAACGTGAAATAAGAATTAAGCGAAATAACTTATGGGAGCCAACATTTATAAATTATATGTTGGAAACCCACTTGAATGGAACGCCCAAAACTACACCAGAAAGTTATCACAACTTCTCGCCGTATAGTTACTTTGATGAAAAGAATGAAAATATTAAGATTTATAAGAACTATAGTATAAGAGCCTATATAGAACCTGCTATAAAATATAGGCTAACAAAACACCTTAAGACTTTGTATGAGAACAATTCGACAGACATCGTTGGTTTTTTAGCCGAATTAGAACTTACAGGAAATAAAAACACAGAATTAATTGTCATACATCCAGAGGATAATCCATCACAAAAAAAGAATACACAAGCAACTTGGAATGCAATAAATAAAGATGAACTAATGAATTGGATTGAGAAGCAAACAGAAAAATAGATGAAATCATATATTGAGAAATGGATATGGATTGCCGAAAATGATTCGGCTTTAGAATTTGTATATTTTTTGGAAAGCTTAGGTACAAAAGTTTCTTTTAATGAAGTCTACAAACACTGCGATCTACAAGAAAAATTAAAAATTAGGAATTCGATAATAGCATCTGAAACATGCGAACAATTAGCAATAAATTATTCCTGGAAAAACGGTAAAATTAAGGATAGCTCCTTATTTGCTGATGCAATTTTAACTTTATCTTTAATAATAATCGATTGCCATAACAATAGAGGTTCGTCTGACTTGACTATATTTACTGGAGCCGAGAAAACAATCTCGTTCGAATATGACAAAAATAATATTGAAATTTTGATTGATAGCTTACACCTTTTAAATGCATATCTTATAAAATTCTTTGGATTTAGTTTCTATGAAGAAGAGGATAATGAAACAAAAGAAGCTAAAGCTACAATTATCGAAATTATAGAAGAATTAGAAAACATATTAAATTAAACTATGTATACTAATAAATCATAGCTACGTTTTTTACACGAGACGTTAGTATTTAGTAATTAAAAATGATCACCAAAGCAATAAATCAATATCTACCATGAAGCATCTTCTGTCTTTGCTAACATTTTGTTGTTTAACAACTCTGGCTTATTCACAACCCGTAGACACTACCTATGTTCGTAAACATTATACCAAAGCTACTTATCGTATTCCTATGCGAGATGGTGCCAAGCTATATACTATTGTATACACCCCCAAAGATCAATCTACTCAACACCCAATATTACTAAATCGTACCTGTTACAACGCCTCGAGGAGTGATGACTTTAAAGCCATTGGGCAACCCTCTGGTTATTTGGTAAGAGATAAATACATATTGGTGTATCAAGATGTTCGTGGTAGATATATGTCTGAAGGCAAGTATACTACTATGACCCCTAATATACCTGGTAACCAACCAAAAAACAAAAAAGATATCGATGAAAGCTCTGATACCTGGGATACTATTGATTGGCTCATTAAAAACATTAAAAACAACAATGGTAAAGTAGGGATGTATGGTATTTCCTATCCCGGTTTTTATACTGCTGCTGCTATACCCGATGCGCATCCTGCGTTAAAAGCCTCTTCGCCACAAGCTCCTATCTCAGATTTTTTCTTTGATGACTTTTACCACCAGGGTGCATTTTTACAAAGTTACACCGCTGCTTTTGCTGTTTTTGGATATCAGAAAGATACGCTTACCAAGCAACCCTGGTATACCGAAGAACTAAAGCGATTTTATGAAACCCCTGCAAAAGACGGGTATGCTTTTCACTTAAAACAGGGACCTCTAAAAAACATTACAAAAAAATACCATCACGACAACTTTTTCTGGAAAGAGGTTACCGAACATACCAAGTATGACGATTTCTGGAAAAAAAGAAGCATTTTGCCTCACCTCAAAAATGTAAATCACGCTGTGATGACCGTAGGTGGTTGGTTTGATGCAGAAGACTTATACGGCCCGCTTAATATTTATAAAACCATAGAAAAAACAAGCCCATCGGCACAAAATACTATCGTGATGGGCCCATGGGATCATGGAGGATGGGCTAGAGACAAGGGTAAAACTACACATAATCATATCTACTTTGGAGATAGTATTTCTACCTTTTATCAACGAGAAATAGAACGTAATTTTTTTGCACATCACCTTAAAGAAACAAAGATCAAAAAATTACCCGAGGCGTATATGTTTGATACGGGGGCTAAAACCTGGAAAACATTTGACGTATGGCCTCCTAAAAACACCCCAAAAGTAACACTACATTTAGGTGAAAACGGTACTTTGGGTGTGAACACTCCTCTAAATGAAAATGCAGTATTCGAATATGTAAGTGACCCTGCTAAACCGGTACCTTATACCTCACAAACCGAAGGACTAACGTTTACACCCAGAAAATTTATGTCTGATGATCAACGCCATGCCTCGAGAAGACCCGACGTACTTACCTTTGTTTCTAATGAGCTTGATCAAGATATACAATTGGCAGGTGAGATTATCGCAAAATTAAAAGTTTCGATGACCGGGACCGATGCCGATTTTGTTGTAAAACTAATCGATGAATACCCTCAGGATCATCCCAACTATGACCATAATCCTCCTAATATCATCATGGGAGGTTATCAGCAATTAGTACGCTCAGAAGTAATTCGTGGTAGATTTAGGAATAGTTTTGAAAAACCAGAGCCATTTGAACCCAATAAAATTACCGATGTAAATATGGTACTGCAAGATGTGCTTCACACCTTTAAAAAAGGGCATCGAATAGCCATCCAAATACAGAGTACCTGGTTTCCTTATATAGATAGAAATCCCCAGAAATATGTAGACAATATTTTTGAAGCCACAGAAAAAGATTTTATAAAATCTACAATTCGTGTTTATGGAACTTCTGTCATCGAAATAGGAAATACTAAATAATAAACTAACACTTATATACGACAATGATAATATAGCTATCAAGATAGAAATTTGGGGACCATAGTGGCTCAAAAATTGGACTATTCTTATAACAATCATAGCGAGTAATGGCATCAAAATTGTAACAATTTTAGAATACTATTATCTTTATTAGAAAAATGTTTTAAGTATGACCAGAGAAGAATTTATTAAGATGTGCGGAATTCTTGGAGTAGGGCTTCCTCTTAAGTTTTCATTGATGTCTTGTTCATCAGACGATAAGATAAATGAACCTTTTAAGGGCAAGGTAGTCATCATTGGTGCTGGAGCCGGTGGACTATCTGCAGGATACTTGCTAAACCAACAAGGAGTAGATTTCGAAATTCTTGAGGCCTCGCCTGTGTATGGGGGCAGAATGAAGATTAATACGAGCTTTACAGATTTTCCGATTCCGCTGGGTGCCGAGTGGTTAGAAACCAGCACAAGTATTTTCGAGGAAATCGTAAATGATGCTAATACACCAATCAACATCGAAACCGTTAAAGACGCTCCAGATCGAAAATTTGTAAATTCTTCTTGGTATAACTTTTTCGAGCAATATATTGTTCCTTCTATTGCCAACAAAATTGCTTACAACACTACTGTCAATGCTATTGACTATTCTGGTGACAAAATTGTGATTACTACTCAAAATGGACAACATACAGCCGATAAAGTAATTGTAGCAGTCCCGCTCAAAATTCTTCAAGATGGAGACATTAAATTTACGCCAACGCTTCCTCAGGACAAATTAAATGCAATAAACGAAGCTCCTATTTGGGATGGATTTAAAGCATTTTTTGAATTTTCTAGCAATTTTTATGGAGACGGTTTCGAGTTTAACATCACACCTGCAAGCGATGGGCAAAAGCTGTATTACGATGCGTCTTTGGGGCAAAATACATCAAAACATATTCTAGGGTTATTTGTTGTAGGCAAACCCGTTCTCGACTATAGTTCTCTTTCTAAAGATGATTTAAAAAATTTTATTTTGAATGAACTTGATAATATCTATTCAAATCAGGCAACACCCAATTATGTAAATCACATTTCTCAAAACTGGAATAATGAGCCCTTTATCAAATCAGGATATCTAAGTGACGAAGCAGACTGGAGAACTGTAAGAGAACTTGGAAAACCTGTGGCTAATAAAATCCACTTTGCAGGGGGAGCATATACCGATGGTAATGATTGGGTTTCTGTTCACACAGCAGCACAATCAGCAAAAAAAGCTGTCGAAGAGTTGAGTAACTAATATCCTCTAGAAAGTGAAGTAGTTGATCTTCCTAATTTATGGCAATATGCAATAGTTACTAAAAAAAGCTAAAGACAGATACACAGAAAAATCGAAAAGTAACGTAACATTTTGTACTACTAAGACATATATAACAAAGGTTAGCGATAAGAATTGAAATGAAGAAAAGAATTCTAAAAATTTCTAAAATATTATTCCTTTTAGGATTGATTGCGGGTATAGCTCTATACACTTTTATTATCAACTCATGGAAACTTCACTTAACAGATACCGAACTTTCAGAGTTTATAGAAGACATAAAGCTAGCGGAAAAATTACCCGAAAAATTCTACGAGCTGTACAATATAGAATTTGACAGATCTCTTGAAAATGGAATTCTTAAACAAGAACTCAAGTCTCTAATGTCTGTAACTTACAAACCCTCAATCAACCTTTGGGTTTCAAGGTTCTATTTACACTCAAATAATAAACTATATTATAAAAATATGTTCTTCACAGCTCATTCGCTAGCTCTTAAGATTGAAAAGAAAACTACAAAAAAAGAGAACCTGAATTGGATAATGAGCAAAATGGATTTTCTAAATTTACAAAATGGAATTAAATCAGCTTCTATTTTTTACTTCGACAAGGAAATATTTGAGCTCAATGACAAGGAATTGGCTACTTTGGTAATTATATCAAAAAACCCATCTTTATATAATCCGCTAAAGAGATCGGAGCTTGTTAATCGAAAAGTAGAAAATTTAATGAATAAAAAAAGCTATGACCAATAAGATCTATAATTATGAATAAGTTGATTACAATATTGTTTATCCTTTTAATCAGATGTAAAACAGAAAATTTACCTTTTTGATTGAATAAGGAGGTTCAAAATATGTTCTTGGTATGTGCAAGATTGAAACACATTATACTTTTCGATATGGATTTAAAGAAAACTTCAATTATGAAGATTAAAAAAAGATAGTAATTCTTGTTCTTAATGAAGAAATTAAAGCTGGGGCAAGTTCAAAACCAACAAAACATAAGAAAAAATGAGTTATATAATGGTAGACATAGAGTCTGATGGGCATATCCCGGGAGACTACTCTATGATTTCATTTGGTGCTATAATAGTTAATGACGAGCTGGACACAACTTTTTACGGTCAATTGAAACCAATTTCAGATAAATGGACTCCTGAAGCCCTAGCCGTTTCTGGACATAGTCGTGAAGAAACTTTGAAATTTGATGATCCCAAAGAAGTGATGTTACGATTTGCTGAATGGATTGAAAATAATAATAAAGGAAAAGCTGTATTTATTAGTGACAATAATGGGTTTGACTGGATGTTTGTATGTTGGTATTTTCATCATTTTATTGGCAAGAATCCTTTTGGGCATAGTTCTCAAAATTTAGGTAGTTTATATAAAGGCCTGGTAAAAGACACGTTTAAAAATTTTAAACACCTTAGAAAGACAAAACATACACACCACCCTGTAGATGATGCCAGAGGCAATGCAGAAGCACTATTAACTATGAAAAACGAAATGAATCTGGGAATAAGTCTTAAATAAAATAGCAGGTACTAATTTGTAGAATTCATTTGCTATCAGGTAGTAAACTCATGATACAAGAGGCGTAATACCCAATATAATAAATGACTGAATTTATTCCACCAATTTCTGAACGTAAAACCAAAGAGTTAATTGAGATTATCTATTTAGGAAAAGATCATTGGAACGAAGAAGCCATAAGGCAGTCAAAACAAGAGCTTAAAAAACGTAATGTTTCTGAAAAAGAACAAGAAGAAATTATAATAAAATGGGAAAAAGAAGCTGAAGAGTATTTTGTTGAACTAGAGCATACTTTAGAAGAAAATCAATTTGAAAGCTATTCTAAACTTAGAATGTTATACATTTTTGCTGTTGCTCCATTCATTCTTTCTGGTAAATGGAGGGTTGGAAAAGATCTATTTGAGTTAAGAAGTGAAAATTTTAAACTAAAATTTAGACAGCGAATTATTTTACTCTTAACAGGAACTTTATTCTGGACAGTGTTAATGGCATATGGAGTTAAAACTTCTGATGAAGAAAGATTAAAATTATCTCCCAAGGAAGAAGTTGAATTCTTAGAGTGGAAGAAAAAATATGGGTATGAATAAAAAACATACACTACCCGTGTAGTAATCTTAGCAGCAAGGTCATCATTCAATTGTTTATTATATTTTAACAAGGTACAATACTTATAGGTTGGATAAGAAAAGTTAGCATTCAATGGGCAAAATCTCTAAAAACGAGGTAACATTTTACTTCATTAAGACACATATATTAAATGCTAAATATCGTATGAAAAAACTTAAATATTTAACTCCCCTCTTTTTTGCAGCTTACACATCTTTATTTTATTCTCAAAACGAAAGAATTGAAATAAAACTACAAAATTGCACTTTCAATCAAATTCCTGAAAATGGAAAAGAAATCAAGCAAGAGATTCAAGAGTTTGAGAACTACTTAATAGAAAAAAAAGTATTAAATGATGGGTCTGGAAAAAGTTATATTGAACTTTTTCAAAAAATTAAGGAAGATGATGATATAAATTTTGATTATCGTTATTCATTTTCTGATTCAATTCAGAAAATTGAAATTTCAGATATTTATAAACAAATGGATTGTCAAATTGAATTAATTAATAGGGTTACCCATATAAGTCTCAAATTATTGTAAATGAGTATGTTATTTTGTAAATTGTATGTAAATACACAAAAGATGAAGATATTAAAATCACTTGACAGGCAGGTGTTTAC
>NZ_JBFMKP010000005.1:0-213314 GCF_040786235.1 Aquimarina discodermiae | reverse complement strand
GTTGTAGTAGACATAGACAATAGTGATGAAATAATCGATTGCTGCTCTGTGTGACCGCAATTCACAAAATAATCTTTAAAATCTTCTGGGATCATAGCTGAAATTTAATAGTTCAAAGATAACACATATTTATTTTAGAACTTAGCCAAACAATTCAATTCAGTTAACGGTAAAATCATTTAAGAACTGGTATAAAATTCAAAAAGTGCAGCCTATTTATAAAATTAGTTTTTAATCTCATCAAATAGATTGCACGTACTTTTTTAAACTAAATTTAAAAAATATCCTATTCTCACAATTTGAGCCAAGGTATTCACTTCCATCTTTTTATAGATGTTTTTTTTATGTTGTTCTATCGTTCTGGTAGATCTTATTAAACTAGATGCTACTTCTTTAACAGAAAAACCCCTAATTAGAAAAGTAAATACTTCTTTCTCTCTTTTTGTTAAGGTTATATAACTATTAATGTACTTTTTGGTTTCATATTTTGTGTTTAAAGCATTACATATTTTCTTGGTAAAAACAGGTAACTGGTCCGTAGTATTACTCATACTGATAAACGCTTGTTGGGCTAAATCTAACTTTACACTTGTAATCACCAGAATATACCCTTCTTCACCTTCTTTTCTAAACTTAAGTCTGTGAAAATAGGTAAGTATTTCTGTTTCATTTTGTTTCTCTGCAAAATCAAAAAGTAATTTTCTTACTCTTTTTACATCATCTGGATGAGTGACGCTTTCCTGAAATTTGGCACCTATAGCTCTAATATCTTCCAAACTAGCATCAAATTCTTTACAAATTTCCTCATCAAAATAAATTACTGAATAATCCTTTATGCTGTGTATATGATAAAACCCAGGGTATTTTGGGTCTGAATATCCTATTCTTCTACCAAACAATTCTTGTGCTTGCGACGCATTAGGTACAAAATCGAGTATTTTGGCACTTACTTCTGTATATTCTAATTCCATAGATTTATTTTAATTAGTAATATCAAAAGCAGAAGCATACTCATGTAATTGATGAAATGTATGTATATCTAATTTTTTATAAATTTTCTTTTTATATGTTTTAACTGTTTGTTCTGTTAATCCTAATTTTTGAGCTATTTCTGTATTAGAAAAGTCCTGTATCCAAAACCTAATAAAACTTCTCTCTTTAACCGTTAATGCCCCAAATTTTATAAATCTTTTTTTTATAAACTCTGTTTCATAAATAATCTGATCCAATCCTTTCTCTTGTACCTCATGTCCTCCCAAATCCACACTAAAACTAACTAACCCCCCTAATTCTTCCATCAATAGAGTTGTAACAAAAATAGAGCGATACTCTTCTTCATTAAATTTAACACGCTGTACAAAACTAAATGTGCTAAACTCCTCGACGTGTTCTAAATAGTGAAGGCAGGAAGCTTTGCCCACCTCGAGGTCATCTGGATGCAAATGTATACGGGATAAAAACGTTTTATTTAATTCTTTTGTATCCGTAATTCCTAGTTTTTCTCTTGTATATGGGTCTAAGTATAGTACTCTGAAATCTTTAATTTCATTAATATGAAGTATACAAGGTATTTTTTTGGCAAAGCTATCCAGGTCATGCTTAGACCTTAATAATTCAGTAATCAAATCCATGGTTTAGTAGCATTTTAATACACACCCTTTATTTTTTGAGAGTGTAAAAACATTATTATTTACATTGAAAAAATGTAGTATAGCTGTATCTATAACTACAAATTTTTGGGATAGTATGTACTACACAGAAGGGTACTCTATGCATTACAAAATTGATTACGTAAGTTTTTAATAGGGGACGTAAATTTAAAAAAAATATCTTTTTACCATAAAAAAAATCAAGCATAAACTTATTGTTAAAACGATTGTTTTTTTATAGTTATCAATACTCTTACTTTCTCATTTTTGAATGTTCTCCTTCGGAGCCAAGGCTTTACACTACCATCCACATATAACACATTATTATAAACATCGTTGGTAGAATGACTTACTTGGGATGATTTAAAAAAGCTATTCCTTAAAGATAATTCATTTTGTGATTTAAGATTAACTGTTGTACGTAACTATACCCCTTTAGGCTAACAAGATTAAACGTTTTTTAACTTCTTCTTATACGCCCCATGAATGCTATCATCAAGATACCTTGAAAATACGAATCGCTTTAATAAAATATAAATCATTTATATACAAATAATTAAAAACAAAAAAGCAAAAAATACCAAATTAGGGGACTTGCTTGCACTGATTATATAGACTTAAATTTACCTCAGAATTTATTAAATCATAAATCTTATCTAATTATTAGATAAGATACGAATTGTGTTAAATATTCAATAAGTAAGGGACTCTTTAAGGTATCATTTGTAATCCAAATATTGAGTAAAAGGATATAAAAACACCATTTAAAGACTATGCATATCTCTAATATATATCAAGATTCCTAAAGAGGAAAAGAATGTTTACAATTTTGAATAGTAAAATCAAAATGCTCTGAAAAATAGATATAGTTGTTTTTAAAGATGACAATCTGGTTTCCAAAAGATATCAATTAAGTAAGATAAACAGATGATTAAAGATATTGATTGAATTAATCAATTGCGTAAACATATTATAAAGAATGATAAAAAATAAATACGGAATAGTCATTAATTCAATAGGTAAGGCTAATCCAGTACAGCTAAAACCTATTGCTGAAAAATTTGAAATTCCCTTCGAGGTGGTATTGAAGTTGATTTATAATGCTCCTATGATTTTTGCAAGAAACCTAACAAAGGATATTGCAGAAAAAGTGTTAACACTGCTAATTAAAATTGGGGTTGAAGCTTCTGTAGAGCAGGGTGAAATATTACAAAAAATTGAAGCCCCTATCACTTTTGATGTATGTGTATACATTAGAGAAACAGAAGACTTATCTAATACTATTGAGGCATTATCTATTTTTTTAGGAACTCATGAGCAAAAAACGCTGGAATTACTCAATAGTTATCCGTGTGTTATTTTAGGGGGTGTTTCTGAAGCTACAGTTACAGCACTTAAGAACAGGGTACCTAAAAATGTAGAAGTAAATTTTGCAAATCCATCCACATCTTTATACTGTCTAGAGCTTATTAACGATGATCAAATGGCACATCATCAAGTGCGACAATATTTGAAAACGATCTCTCGAAAAGAAAATAATAACGCTTCAAATAGTTATAGAAACCTTTCTTATAAAGATAGTCAAGTAATTTGGAGACAATTTCAGAGTACAGGAGCTATAAGACTTACCAATCAGTCTTTTGAGCGGTATGAAATTATATTAGAAAAACTCAATGAGGATACCCCATTAAATTCAATAAAGGAAGCGCTACACAATACTATAGATATGCCATATGAAATTATGGATGAAGTATTAGCGATACTCCCTGTTCAATTAGAAGATTCTATTAACGCCAGTGACGTCGAAAGTCGTATTGCAGCATACGAAAGTAACGGACTTATTTGTGATAAAAAGAAAGTTTCTAATGGATTTCGAAAATTGGTGATCGATGAAGTCGAAGATCAAAAAGAAACCTTAGAGCTATTGAGCCATTTTATCCCTAAAGAAAACGTTGCTTCACAAATTCAAATACCATGGTACGCACCAGTACCTCTTTCAGACTTAATGACCAGATATGCAATAGCAAAATTAGAATCTATAGGATGCGATGCATCTTTTGAAGAAATTGAACAATTCGTATGAAACAAACACCAAAGAAAAAACAATTACTACATGTAGGAATTGCAGAAAAAGGAAAGTTATACGCTTTAGAAGGAGAACATAAAAAAGCGCTCAAACATTACAGAGAAGCGTTAAGAATGGCACAGGTAAATAATGATCCAGAATTGTTTTCACAGCACTATATGCAATGTGTTGTAGAAAGTTTAGAAATTTCTGGTAACCACGATGAGGTAATCTCTTATGGGCTTCATGTAATTGAAATAATTGATAAACAAGAAGAGAAAACATTGTTTGTTAAGAAGAAATTAGTTTCAGAGTTAGAGCGATTAGCGATTCAGTATCTCTACAAAGGACAATTAGAAAAAGCTAAAGAAACATTAATTCGTATAAAAAAAACCTTACCTCAAAACCAACTACCTATGGCAAGAAAACTACTAGACTGGGTGTACAGAGGTTATGTGATATCGCCAAAACAACTTAGAGAATTACAAAATCAATATGAATACTTTATTGTTAGAAATGAGAATGTAAGAAAAGATTTAGCCATAGATATAGATCACATCTTACCAGAAGTATCATTTTAAACATTACAAAAATTACACTTAAATGAGCACAGAAAAATTATTAGAAGCTGCTACAGTATTACAAGAGGTAGATGTATCACAAATTATGTCTTCTATGGCATTAAGTATTGCCGATGCACAACAAAGATTAGACGATAATTCAGTAAACCAATTAATTACGCTAGCAGATGCAACCAATGGTATTAACGGAAAATCATTATTAGAACTAGGCTTTTCTCCAACTTTTTATCACTTTCAGCATGCAGATATTTCTGCTTCTATCTCCTTAAAAATGAAAGTAGCAGAATCAACAGAATTAGGAGTATCAGCAAGTTTAGAGTATAGTAGTAATGTTGAAAAAAACGATCAAATAAAATCATTCTTTGATCAAAAAGATGAGTTAGCAGAAACAGGAGAATATAAAGGACATAGAAAGTTTATTAAGTATGTTAATGCAACTTCTACTACTACTATTGGAAAAAAATCTGTAAAGATAGATCAAAGCAAAGAAATTTATACCAAAATAAATGACTTAACTCAACAAATAAGAGAAAGTGAACAAGTAGATAGATTAAAATTAAAAACTAAAGGAAAAAAGATCGATCTATCAATAAAAGCTAGCGATAATAATGCTTTTGAAAAGATAACTGAAGATGGTTTTTCTACGATTTATATTCCTAACACAGTAATAGGAGGAGAAGGAATTCTTAAAATAACAAATTATGTCGATAAGACGAATGTAACCTACGATAATAACAAGGATACAGATTTTGAAGTAACTTCTAATTTTTCTGATACTTTTAATGCCGCTGTAAATAGTGCTAGAACCAAAACTAGAGATGTAAAAATTACAGGCTTCACAAACGATACTGATCTCCGAAAAGGAATTAAAGTATATACACAAGGAGGTCCAATATTAGAAGTGAAGCACTACTTCGATTACGATTTAAATACTGTTTTGTTTAACTATGTAAGTGGTTCATATTCTAATCGAGGGACATTGCAATACTTTGAACTTTTAAGTAAAATTTTAAAAGAAGATTCTACTGCTTACATAGAAATTATAGGAACCACAGATAAGAGTGGAGGAAATGCTACAAATCTTAATTTATCTAATAGAAGAGCAGAAGCCATGAAGACTTGGTTTGAAAGAACGGGAGTACCATCAGGCCAAATAGCTATTTCAGGAAAAGGAGAGACTTGGGCTTCTGGACCAAACGGGGTAAGAAATCAAGAATTTCGTTATGTTATTGTTCGTTTTCATTCGAAAAATGGAAGTAAAATAAGTGATTACATTCACTTTTTAGGAAAAGATTTTGTCAACGATAAATGTAGTCCAACAAAAACATCTTCAGAACCTAATTTATTTATCTATCACACAGGAAATGGTAATGGAAAAACAGGAAAGCTTACTTTAGTTATTGGAAAACAAGAACAAACATTCGAAAGTGCAGGTTCTGCTAAAGATATGGCATTGAATATTTCAGGAAATGCCAAAATAAACAGCAGTAAAATAGCTACAGAATATGAAAATGCACTTTTATATATGTTGCATGAAGAATCACATTTAGAGTTTGATGTGTATTCAAAGGATGAAAGTAACATTGAAATAGATACTTCAAATACAACTAATATTTCGGAAGATACGAAAGATACTTATATCAAAAAAGTAGATAAGAATAAGGTTTTATCAAACCTTAAAGAGAGTTCCAAAAACAGAAATAGTCAACGCTATTTTGCGATTGGTGGAACTTTTGATTATAGAACGGCAAAAAAACATGAAATAGATGTAGAAGGAAATGCATCGATGTCGGTACGTTTGGTATCACTTCCTGCTCCTGCAGAATTATTAAATGAAGTAAAAAAAGCCTTATCTAAAGATTCATAAACATGTCTTCTAACACAACAAAAGTGGTAAACTCGTTACTAAATGCGCCTTTACCACAAATTGTAGAGCGATTAGGGTTTGCAATTGCCAATGCTCAAGCCGAATTAGACAAAAATTCTGCTGCGTTAATAGAAACGCTAGTTGACACTACAGTAAATTTAGATGGTGAAGATTATAGTCTGATTGCATTAGGTTTTACACCCACATTTTATGCATTTACTGAAGCCGTGATTGAAGCTAAAATGGATTTTTCTATAAAAGAAGAAACTAAATTCGAGGGTGAAGTGACTGCAGGAGTAAATCTCGCAATTTTTTCTGCATCTGTTACAGCTACTTATGCCAGAAAGTTTGGTATAGAGGCTAGTGGATCATCAGCAATTACTACCAAACTAGTTTCCTTACCACCTCCAGATGCTTTGAATAAGATTGTTAATGGAATTATTACTAAAAAATATAATGCAAGTGGAAAGGTTAAACCTTCAAAAGACCTTAAATAAAAAAAATAAAGAGATAAACCCAATAGATAAAATAAAAAAATGAGTTATAACACGCAAATAGGCCAAGATTTACTAAATGTTCCAATGGGAAAAATGATTAAAGACATGGCATTTGCCATTGCCGAAGCACAAACCCGATTGGATGAAAATTCCATTACTGTAGCGGAAATGATGGGAGGTTTAAAAACTATTTATAATAAAGAAGGGGAAACTACATTTGAAGATAGCCGTGTTTTTTTCGGTAGAGACCAAGTTCCTCTTAGTGTAGCAAAAGTACTTTATAGTAGTAGTGCAAATAAAGATGGAGAAAAATCATTAATTATTAATGAAATTAACAGGACTTCTTCCAAAGTTACAGTGAAATCTGATGCTTCAGGTAACAAACTTATAGTTGATTCAACTAATTCTACATTAGAACCAGGTGAAGACCCTTTGGTGTTTGTACCTGCTCGTTTATCGATGTTAGAGTTGGGTTTTACACCTAATTTCTATCAATTTGTAGATACAATAATTGAAGTGAAAATTAGCATTTCTTATAAAAAGGAAGATACACGTATAGATACGAGAAGAAATTCGTCATCACATGAAAATAAAAGTTTTGGAGGTTACTCCAATTGGTGGTATCGTAATTATCACTATAATCAAGGTAAAAGTGTTTCCGTATCTCAAGTTAATGCTAGTTATGCTACTAAATACAATTATTCGGCAGAAGGTGCTAGTTTGTTACGTACGAAATTAAGCCCTGTACCACCTCCGGCAATTTTAGAAGAACGTATTAGAAATATGATGCTTATCGAAAGAGAATTATTACAACAAGAGGTTGAGAAAAATGAAGGCCCTAAGTCTCTTAAAAAGAAATAATTATGAGTAGAAGTGTAGGAGCCGAATTATTAAACGCACCTTTCCCAGAATTTGTAGTACAATTAGGGAAAGGTATTGCAGAAGCACAGTACGAACTTGATAAAGTGTCTTTACGTATTACTCAGTTAATGGCTGGGTATGCAAATAATGCTACCGAAAATGACACCAGTGACGTTTTCAGTTTAAACAGTACAGACACAACAAATCCAAATGCGAATAAAGATCTTATTACATTAGATGACACAGGTAAAAGTTATACTCTCTTAGAGTTAGGTTTTACACCTACTTTCTATCAGTTTGTAGACACTGTATTAGAACTAAAAATGGCTGTTAGTATGTCGCAACAGTCTGTGTCTACTCGAAGTTCGAGTGAGAAAAAACTTAACTTTCGATTGTTTAGGGGGGCTAAAGTAGCATCCGTAAATGCCTCTTATTCTCAAAAATACCAATATTCTGTAGAAGGTAGCTCATTAATGAGAACAAAAATTGTAACAGTTCCACCACCAGCAAGACTGGAAGAAATTATTAGAGAAGTTGTTGCTTCAGAAGATCAAAATACTTCCACTTAAAACAAATAATAATGTTCCGTTTTAATTTATTTCGTTTACAAAGTATTAGTATGTGTAGAAGGTTGAAAAATAGTTAACAAAATACCATTTGTAATGGCCAAAAGTTGGAAAAAAATAGCCAGGCAAAAAGCAAAACAAGAAGAAAAGTTACCAAAGAATTCTTTGAACACGAATATCGATAAGGATAATGAAGAGGTAGCTACTATTCTAGATTCGCCTGCTACAACTCCAAAAGTAGATCCCTTAGCGTTAATGCAAGAGGTGTTACCTGAAAATGAGAAACTTCAACATTTATTAGAAGAAAGGAAATTATTAGAGCAAAAAATGATACAGCTCACACAGGGAGGAGGAAATGTTTTTGAAGGGTTGAGTAATCCAACAGTACCGTTACATAAAAACCAACGATATACAGGAGAGATTCCAAGCCATAATGAAAAGAAAAAACGGGAGCGTGTATGGGAATTGAAAAAAACAAAAGCTGTAGAAAAAAACAAAGAAAAAAAGAAAGCTCAACCTATAAATAAAGCTGTTAAACAGCATAAAAGGTTGCCTTTATCTATGCCAGAAAATATAGCTATAGATAAATCTTTATTTGATGTTTCGGCAGGAAAACCTACTTTAAATAAGAAGGTTTTAAATCCATTACAACTTATTAAGAAAGAAAAAGAAATGGTGGTAGAGTCCAACGAGAAAAGAAAGGCGGTTCCTAAAAAAGAAAAAGAAGAAGAGAAGAAAAAAATAAAATCAAAAAAATCGATAACGACCAAAGTTAAAAATAGAGAGATAGTACAAAAACCTTCACCAAAAAAAGAAGAATTTGTTACCAAGAAGATAGATAGATTTAGAGGTATAGGTACTGGGAAAACAGATGTTTCTAAGAAATTTAACGAACTGGTAAAGAAAAAGCTAAGAGTAGATGCGGGTAGTTTAGACGAATTGGAGAAGAAACAAGAACAATTACGAAAAATACTCAAGTTTAAACGATTAGAGAATATCAAAGAAGAACAGAAAGACGAAGCTAAAAGAAATAGGCTTCAGGAGAAAAGACGATCACAACGAAAAGATAACCGATTATTATGAGTAATACGATTTCAGAAAAAAATGCTTTTGCTCTAAAAGATATTTTAGTATCACTTGCCGACGGATTAAGTGATGCACAAGAAGAATTAAATAACCAGGCTCCCTTTGATGACTTAGGAAGACCTAATACCATCTATCAATTACCTTATTTAGATTTTAAATTGCAGGTAGTTACAGAGTTTGAACAAGAAGAGGTTATAGCAACAGAAAAAACGATGAAAGGAGCTTTACGTTTCACACCAGCGAAATCGATAAGCAATGATAGTGACAGAATAGGAATCTTTAGTACGATTTCAGGAAGATTTGTAGCTACCGTTCCTAACGAAGGGTTGCCAAAAACAGAATTAGAAGTAGATGTATCAGAAATTACCGGCACCGTGAATGGATTGTATTCTGTAAATGTAATTACAACTCTTCAAAATGCGGTTGGAGAACGTATAAGTAATAAAACAGTTTCTTTTAATGTAGATGAAACAGCAACACAGGAAATTAACGGAGATAAATTAGAAGCGATTTCTGAATTTTATTTTGATCCTGCTGAGATTAAAACCGATAAACAAGGAAATGCCAGCACAACCATAAAATTTTCTTTGGCACCAAAAACAGGAGTAGCAAATAACGATGATACAACTCAACCAGATAACTCTGACGATCCAACATCTAATGAGCAACCAAGTAATTCTTCTGATACGGCAGATACAAACAATATAACAGATAGTGCGTTAAGCGCACCACCAATACCAGTAACAAAACCATTACCTCAAAATGATAACGATGATACTTCTGAAATAGTTCCAATAAATGATACATTTGGAGCAAATTTTAGTAATGATAATTTAGATGAATTAATACTCCCAGAAGAAGATACTGATCATATCAATGTTTCAGAAAATGTAGTTCCTTTTTCAAGTACACCTGAATACGTTTTTATAGTATTCGAAGTAAGTTCTGATTTAGAATATAAAACCATTTCATTACAAATTCCCTTAACATAAAACGGTACAATAAGTATGAAACAAATTCATTTTAAGGGCAGTATCAGAAACCTTCAAAATCAGTTGATAAATTTAGAAGGTATAGCAATCGATTTTTTCGATAGTACTAAAAATAAATGGCTCCCAATTATAAAAGAAATTACTGTTACTAAAGGAGAAATAGAAGTCATATATAATATTTCTAAGAGAAGAACAGTCGATAAGAAAATTATAGAAGTCATAGAAAAAGGGCCTTTCCCTTCTTTTAGACTTTCATGGAATAAAAAACAAAAATTAACAAAAGTTTTTTGCGTTGGAGGAGCTGTAGAAATTAATTCAGAAAATGAAGCTACAGTTTATTTTGGAGAACTGTATCTTGTTGAGATACCTGGAAAACAAAAAAGTACTTCGGGAATAGATTTTCAGCAAGTAGCGATTCCAAAACTTGCAGCGTATGATGTTTTTTTCAAAGAGTTGATTTCCAAAACCAATACATCTGAAAGAGCACTAAATGTAAGACCTATTGAAGATGATAGTACAGATAACTTTGAAAGAAGATCTACAAGTTCAATCGGAGCTATACTTCCAGGTGGTGGTATTGGAGTTCCTGTTGACGATATAGGAGATGGCTCAGGAGGCGGAGGAGGAAATATTACAACGATTAATGCTTTAAATAAAATTATTGATGATTTAAGAAAGCAATTAAACACTAAGGATTTAGAAATAGGACGATTAAAACAAGATAATATAACGCTAAACAATCAAAATGATGCATTAGTTACTGAAAGGAATAACTTAGTTACACAGGGCACCCATTTAAGAAATGAGAAAATAAAGTTAGAGGCAGATGTTAAAAGATTGTATGAAGAGATAGCAAGAGTAGATAAAGTAATAGCGAAACTTAATGGAGAAATAAGTTCTAAAGATAGTCATATAAATAATCTTAATATTGAGATAAACAGTTTAAAAACGCAGATAGCTTCTAAAGATGTTCATATTGATAATCTTGATATTGAGATAGACAATTTAAACACACAGATAGCTTCTAAAGATATTCATATTGATAATCTTGATAAAGAAATTTTAGATCTCAAAAATGAAATCAAAACACTAGGTACAGAAAATAATGATTTAGAGCAAAAAACAGCCAACCTATCTCAGGAAAAAAATACTTTGATTATAGAAAAAGGAGTGTTAGAATCAGAACTAACTATCAAAGAACAGGAAATAGTAGTTTTAACTACAGAGAAGAATGAGCTGGAGTTAGAAATTGAACAATTAAATATCAGCCATCCAGGAGAAAGTAAAGCATTTAAAATAAATGATATTTATAGGCAGCTTGTAGAAGATGTAAATTTAGCATCTCTAGAATTAAAAGATGTTGGAAATTATCAATTAGGAAATGTTACGATAGACTTAAAAACACATATCCAAAACGACGATAAAGGATTAAAAGTCCAAACATTAGATAAAGATAGTGCGAAAGCTATCAATGAAGGAGCAGTAAGTAATGTAAAAATCAATATTGAGTCTACAAAAGCAATTCAAAACGTAGAGAAAGTATCTGTACCAGATTTTAGTGGATTAACAGAAAAGGCAGTGAAGAAAAAAGCATTACAATTTAATGTAAAGATTACCCCAATATATCAATACAATCAAACAGAGAGAATTGGAAGCGCTTTTATGCAGTTACCTAAACCAGGTGTAAGAGTATTACCATTAACCAAAGTGAAAGTATTTTTTGCTAAAAATTAAAAATAAATGTCCGATATAAAAACAAATTCAGATGTAAAAGAGCTCTTATCAGCTCCATTGGGAGAACTTATTTCTTCTATTGGACAAGGTGTTGCAGAAGCACAAAAAGCATTAGATGCAGCTTCACTATCACAAACTTTAGCGCTATATGATGAAGATAACCCTAATGAAGTATTAAAACAACTAAGAGAAATAGGGTATCAACCTACATTTTATACCATACCAGAAACAGAAGTTGAAGCAAAAGTTTCACTAGCGTTGTCCTCACAAAAAATCGATTATGAAAGTAGTAAAAATCATAATTCGTCACGTATGTATGCTACTCCAGTAAATGCTTCTTCCAGTAATAAATATAACATCAATGGTGTAGCAAGCGCTACACTTAAATTTAAAATCGTTCCTGTACCCCCCAATAGTGCGATCGAAGACTTAAGAGTAATACCTAATCTTATAGATAAACCTGCCCAGGAAGTATTAGAAATACTTAAACGACTGGATATTGCTTATAGAATTACCAATGATATTTCTGAAGAAAATTTAGATGGGTTTTTAGTAAAAAAACAAGATCCGATTCCTGGGTCGATCTCAAAAAAGTATGATATGGTTGATTTAGAGCTGTATAAATAAACAATACTAGTTCTTACTTAACTCGTGATAACTATTAAATGATAAAAGTCATCGAATTAAGTGATTTTTCCGAATGGAATAAAATAAAAATTGTGTTAAAATTATACTTTTAAGGACATTACCGACACCTCCCCTGCGCTAAAGTGCAGGGGGGTCTTTTAACAGGGACAATAGTCCATAAATCTATTGTTAAAACGCTACTCAAATCGCCAGGCAACAAATCTACTTTGTTTATTACCCCGTGCCATTTCAATAGTTTTATGTATCGCTTTTAACTTATCTAATTGTTTATAAATTTTGGTCAAATTTTCTTTTTTAGACACCAAAGAAGTAAACCAACCTACCTGACTCCTAAAAGCCACACTTTGCTTAATCATTCGTTTAATGAATAATGCTTCTCCCCCATTACACCATAATTCATTGGCCTGACCACCAAAATTAAGCTCTAATGATTCTGAAAGTTGAAGGTTTTTAAGTTTCCGCATAGTACCTTTAGAAGCAATTTCTTTTGAAGCATGAAACGGTGGATTACACATGGTAAAATTATAGTATTCTTGAGGAGTAATGATACCTTCAAAAATATTGGCATTATTCTTTTGTTCTCGAATCTCTATCTTAGTTTGTAAACTCTTTGTGGCTTTTACATTTGCTCGTGCAGAAGTAACCGCAGTGTTATTGATATCTGCTCCAACCATATCCCAACCATAAATTTGAGCCCCCAGGATTGGATAGATACAATTGGCACCTACCCCAATGTCTATACCTCGTATTTGGGAAGTATCTTTACTATTAATTAAATCGGCAATATGATGGATATAATCTGCCCGACCCGGAATTGGAGGGCATAAGTACCCTTTCGGAATATTCCAATCTTCCAATTTATAATGATACTTTAAAATTGCCTTATTTAATTGTAATACCGCATCTGTATTTGCAAAATCAATACTTTTTCTACCAATTGAGTTCTCTGTAACATACGTTGCCAATTCTGGATGGGTACTACTTAAAGCTTCAAAATTGTAAGGAGTATTATGAGTATTATTTGGATGCAAAATATAATCTAATTAGGTAATTCGATGGTAAAGATAAAGACACTTTTTGAGTTAACAATTCTTGAAAAGGTTTTCACCATACATTTGATGAATTTAAAGAAACATGAGTACGATCATGGTCTACTTTTCAAAGTTTAACGATCTATCAAAAAAGACCTCCTTTTCTAATTGTAAAAAAACCTGTTTATGAGAAATCGTTTTAAGGATTTTGATAGCTTAAAAAGTGTTATTTTTTTTCAAAAAAAAACCACTCTTAACAGATAAATCACAACTCATAACCTATTTAAAAATAAAACATTACCTCTTTACTCAATAGTTCTTCTTTTACTATATTACAAGTATTATTAGAAGTATTTAACATTTATTTATCACTAGGTACAAACATCTGATTCATAAATATTTTGTTACTTTTGTCTACTTTATCTGAACTATGAATTAGTGGTCATTTTATGAAGGGATAAAATACCATATAGATATACGTACTATGGGATATATAAAGGATTCTTCTTTTTACAAAGACGCCATACATGAATTAAACTATCCGTGTGGTAATTTTTATCTATTCGAATCTTTTGTCATAGGAGAGATTAACGAAGGAGTAGTGTATTCTTGGGATGATCACGCTAAGGAAATGGCAGAAGAAATATCGCATTTATACGATTATAATGGCGAAAATATTATGTACATATCTAACCGCGTAAATTCTTATTCTGTAAAACCTCTGGATTGGATTAAGTTTTTTAAAAACAATTACAAACTCAAAGGGTATTCTATTGTTAGTTACTCTCAAAAAGGACTTCTTACGTCTTTGGTTGAAAAACTCTTTTTTAAAGATAATTTTCAGAGTTTTGATAACCTGGAAGATGCTATTGCCTGGGCAAAATGGCTTGCAAAAGAAATTGACATCGATCAGGAAGAATTAGAAAACGTTTAGTTTCTGATTATAACCTCATCATCAGTATACAAATCCCTCTTTAGAAACTCTTTCTGATTCATCATTACATTTATATTTAGAATTTGGTCAACCCTCTTCGAATATATTGAAGTTAGAGAGTTATACAGTCCTAAGTAGCTCTAATTACATCATAAATTAGTTTAAGAAAGTATTTAATGGTCATGACCAATTTCTATAAACAGGCTTAGCACCGCGAGCTTAATCAAATGTATGTTTTCTAAAGAGGGATACTTAAAATCTTGTTTCACAAATAATTAACATTGACATCAATCTTTGTTACGCTGAAAAATGGTAGTCACAGTAGCAGATAAAAAAGCCAAGAATGCACCAAGAACAATATTAAATGATTGAGATGCCAGTCGTTGCATCTCATCTGCTTCGGCCTCTGCCTCATTAATCAAATCATTAATCGTAGCTCTAAGAATGTCTTCGTACAATACAACATCAACTCTATTCCCATATTTGTCAATTATTTTAAAATATTTTTCTACCGTTTGTTCAGGGTCATTAAAAGCCATAGGCCAAAAAGCAATATAACCGATATAACTAAATACCATAGTATATACAATCATGACAACAAACCATACCTTATAATTCCTAAATGTTCTTCTGTCATTTCTATCATTTACCCCGGCAGATCCCTTATCATGAATATCCCGATGCTCATGTTTATTAATTTCTTCTTGCATAACTACCTCAATATTGATAAATATTACAGTCTGTTTATCTTATAAAGTATAGACAACCTATAAAACTTGTTTAGTTACAATTGGTACTCTTCTACCAGAATTATGAAACAAATTAAAGTCACCCATATCATTGTCATAATCATATTTGCTAATCTTTGGTTTATTGTTCTGGAGTCTTTTCTTGATCCTCTTGTTGCGTGCCTTCCAATGTTTCTTGCTGAGCATCCTCGTTTTCTTCTTCCTGAGGCTCGTTTTCTTCTGTCAATACATCTTTATTTGGCTCTTCTTCTTTTTCCAGAGATTCTATTTTTGCGTTCTCTTCTGCATCCGGCTTCTGGTTTTGTTCTTGGGAGACTTCTTCACTAGGTTTCTCCGTTTCCACTACTTCTGAAGTTGCTACCTGAGTCCTTTCTTTTTCTTCTTTAGAATCCGCTTTCGCTATTGGTTTAGATATTTCCTCAGGAACCTCTTCTACTTCTAATGTTTTTAAGTAAAATATACCTAATAAGCTATGGGTTCTTTCTCGATTCGTTCCATACTGAAGGGCAAACAAAAATGTATTATGTTCGGCAGTAAAAACACCTTCTGTAGCAGTAATATTTCTCAAAGAAATAGTTCCTTCTACAAAACTTCCTGAACTATGAAGAAATTCTATGGTGCATTTTTCTTCATTAAAGGGATACACAGGGCTTTCTTTATCCGATTCACCTGTTTCCGAATTTACTACAACAATGCAACTAATATCTTTTTGGTCAACAATGGTAAACTCGAGTGCAAATAAATGTTTTTTCTCATCTGCTATTCCAGATGCTGTGAGGTACAATACTCTTTTTTCTTTTTTCATTATTCTTGGTTGTTTTGTTAATAATTCTGCTACTTGATAATTATTAGAATAAGGAAGTCAACCGCTTCCTTATTCCTCTAAATTAAGTTACCTTTTTATGCACTGTATCTATGGTTGACAGCATCAAAAGGGGAAAGAAAATCAGGGGCTTTGCCACTAAAAACCTTTAATGAGTTCGCACATCATATTCTATTCGTAAACAACATTTTCTAACGAAAACTGAAATTTGGTAGCATTTACTCCTGTACCTCCTCCTGTCATTACGATATCTGCCGATTTAAGGCCTAATAATCCTAATTCGGTATTAATATCAGACATTACCGCAGAATTCATGATCTCTCCTTCTTCTATTTGGGAAACTACACCAACCCACAGTGTAGGCTTAAATTGAAAAACAGCTTTCTGACTTGGAGACACTCCTGTTTTTACTGCTAATAATTTACCTGATTTGTAAATTTTGGCATCGATCGAACCTTTTATCAAATCGTTTCTAAGTTGTACTTCTTTTCTACTGGTCCCTGGAGAATCATACGATAATTGATTTCCAGATTGATCTTCATACACATGAAATAATTGACCATTATTGGCAACAATTGGTTTGCTAATTTCGTTACCCCATGAATCACTAGCCGACACCTTCATTTCCATAGGATATTCGAACGGATGATGCCAACCGGTAGCACAATTTTTAATCACTTTCCAGGCCACTGATAACTCATCAAAATTGGTACCTACATTTTTTTGAAAAAATACAACTTCAGAGTTGTTCAAATCATTCGATTCATTGATGAAATTTAATTTTATGCTCGACATAATCTTTTATTATTTAATGTTTTCCTACTCTATTAAAGGCTTTTCGGTTTTCGCCATACTAAGGATAAATACACTTACCGAATTATGAATCGTTCTATATCTGATCAACACAATTTCAGATTAGAAACCTGATATCGCTATGTTATTTTACGACCATCGATCAGCAAGTTTATCCCTCTTATACATATACAATATTGTCTAAGTGAAATTGAAATTTGGATGCAGAAGTTCCTATTCCACCACCTGTCATTACAATATCAGCAGAGGCCACTCCTAAAAGCCCTAACTCTGTATTTACATCAGACATTATTGCAGAATTCATAATTTCTCCTTCTTCTATTTGAGAAACCACTCCTACCCAAAGCGTTGGCTTGATCTGAAAAACTGCTTTTTGACTTGGTGATACGCCTGTCTTTAAGGCTAGAAGCTTTCCTGATTTATAGATTTTCGCATCTATAGATCCCGACAACAAATCATTACGTAACTGCACTTCTGTTCTGCTGGTACCAGGAGACATATAGGCCAACTCATCTCCAGAAGGACCTTTGGTTACATGATATAGTTGACCATTACTGGCATCTAATGGGTTAATAATTTCATTTCCCCATGAATCGCTAGCACTTAATTGCATTTGCATAGGTAAAGTGAATTCATGATGCCAACCTGTGGCACAGTTTTTTATCACTTTCCAAGCCACAGACAATTCATCAAAATTGGTTCCCACATTCTTTTGAAAAAACACCACTTCAGAGTTATTCTGATCATTGGATTCGTTTACAAAGTTTAATTTTACATCGGTTGTCATATTTAATTTGCTTTTTAAATAATGTTTATATTTTTCTTACTCTGTTTCAGGCTTTTCAGATTCCGCCTTAGAATGATTCCTTTGTTAATAAAGAGAGATCAGATTAGCACAGAAAACCTCTGTAGGGTTAAGTCTCTATTATAAATCAAGGATTCATTTTTATTTAAAAGAAAACAATACGTGTCCATGACCAAATACCTTATTAGGTATCTAATCTATCCACAAATTGATATTTACTTATTGAAATTTGGTTACCTCGAAATGGGTAAAATGATTCTCAAAAGAAAGTTGTTGGCTTAGGTTCGTCTTCTAAAGAATTATGATAATTGATAATCTTTTGTTATAGGTTTTAAGTGCACTATTGTATCACCTATGTAAAGACTTGGCCATCGCTACGATATCAGTTCCTAAATCCCATAGCTTTGCAAATTGCATATTATCTTGAGCAGCTTTTTCTAAGGTTTGCGTTAAATCGTTCAACTCTGAGTCTGATATAAAGGTTTCTTCTGGTAATCCCATGTGTTTTGGCATCTCCAAATTAAATGGGTTCGAAATGTCATCATTAAGCTCTTTTGCTGCTCTAAGCAGTTGCGTAAAAGCTTCTATATATTTTTGCTGTGGTGTTTTATCATTCATAATACAATTACAGTTTATTTGTTGTATTACCTTTTTTGGCAATTATATTCTTAGGTGAAGCTTTTTTTAAAGGAATTAAGGCATTAGTTTTTAATACTTCTCTATATAACCTTTTTTGAGCTTGATTAAGCTCTAATAATGATTTACTCATATTATAATTAGTGGCGCTTAGCTCCTTTAGTTTCTTCCAGTTTTTGGTATCGCTATAACGATCAATTAGGGATACTCGAATTTTGTCTATTATTTTTATAGCGCTATCAAATTGTGTTTCGATACGAATAAAATCTTCTTTTTTTAGCACTTGTATTGTATCCTTCGAATTAGTGAGTGTTCTAGCTGCCTTATTTATTTCGATCTCTTTGATATAGGTTAACTTTTCTAATCGCTCTGCGTGCCAGTTGCTTACCAACTCATTAACACTGCGTTGATGTCTTTTATGTAAAAAATCAATTCCCTCTTTCTCTTTTTCTATGGCTATTAAAAATTCTGTAGGAATCGTAGCACAACTTGTTACTGCAAGCAGGCTTATGGTTATTAGTTTTAGTTTCATACTTTTTGTTGTTAATTTCAATCCCAAATTATTTGGGTTATTGTTATGTCAAATAAGATGATTTATTAGTTATTTGTTTAAAGAGATTTTTAAGGTTTTCAAAATTATTTTTTATTCCTTCTTTTGTCTGTTTGAAATTATCATTAACCATAATATTTTTTTTTAATATCCAACTACAAATCAAATATATAAGCCTAACACTCTTGTTTCTTTACGTACTACTTGTACACCAAATTTCTATTGCATCGCAACATTACCCGCCCAATCTTCTCTTCTGGATATGGAGCATTTTGTATTGTATAGTGTTTGGACATCCGAACAATTTTCTACACAGGTATAACATACATCATCTATATCGACATGGTTGCAGGTTATAATGTTTTGACCTGTTACCAAATTCTTATAAAAACACACATTTGTTTGCTGTGGTTCATTGTCCTACTGCCCTATTCTTCTTCTTTAAGTATATTAGATTATCTTCTTTTATTACTTGTTCAATCAATTAATACTAGACCACCAGGCCTACCCTCCTGGTGGTCTTTGTTACTATACCCAACCCATGACAACTTGATATAGTAACGTCATTCATCACCCATTACTCATCTTTATTAAATTTCTGAGTATCCTGGTCCAGGGTCATTTGATAACTGATCAGCTTGATTGCTCATGCCTAATAAGTTTTGTGTTACAGGTGTTGGCCCCTCATAGTTTTGTGGCAAGCTATTATTGATATACTCTAGTGATCGTGCCAAGGCATCCTGATTAAATTGCTGGGAAACACCATGATCATGAGCTGAATATTGACGCTTGTACCTCTTTGACCAGTTGATTGCTCCATATGTAATTGTTACTCTACACCACATAGTTCTTAGTTTAAAATGGTTACTAATTATGACAAACATGTTTATATTGTTTATCACCAGCTGCTAAACCTTTTAGCAGTTTTTTTTATGAAATCACTATCAACATTTGATAGCTGTTGTTTTTTTTAATTAGTGAAGTCTTTTGTTACCAGGAAAGAGCGGAAATTTCTTTTTATGCTTTTTGTAGCGTTCCATTAATTGCTGAGCTTTTGCCCCCATCATATCAGCTTCAGCTTCCAATTCAATATCATCATTTATATGAAACTTTCCGTTAAGAATAAACAACGGAGCTACCCTTCCTTGCTTCTGTTGTACAATATGCCAGGCTTCATGAGGAAGGTATCTTTCTTGCCCCGGTGCCAGATATATTTCTGTACCTTGTGCATAGGCATGAGCCTGAATCAAAGCAGGTTTATCAGAATTATAATGTACGGTTACATCGTGCATGGACATTCCCGAAAGCTTTTCTATGCTTAACCTAAGTTCTCTTGGCAAACCTTTACTATCCGTTTTTCCTAACCATCTTTTTAGTTTGGCTCTGGAATCACTAACTATTTTTAGAATGCTACTTTTAATCTTCATATGCTTATTATTCTTTTACTAATTGTAATATTTTTCGATCATCAGGTTGCAATGCTATTGCCGATACATTAGTTAATTGGCCTCTTTTTAATCCGTACTCTAACCAAAAAACATTATCGGTATCAGGGTTTGCAGATGATAATAGGATATGATCAATTTTTGTGTTTTGTACCATCAGGATAAAAGCATCCATGAGAAGATTACCTAGTCCATTTTTGGTATAAGGTGGCAGTATGCTATTTTTGACCGTGATTACAGAACTATGTGTACCATCTAGTCTTTTTAAAGCAGCAAATTCATAGGTCAATGTACTGTTGATACTCTTATCTTTTATGTTACACAGGCTTATTGAGTTTTTATTGATCGCAAAACAATATCCAGACACTCCAATGGTAACTCCAGGAGTAATTACAGCTTTAAGAATATCCTCTTTACTAATTACAATTTCATATACCATTTCTGGTACCCGTTGGATAACCCAATGCGGCTCAAACTTTTTGAGAGTAGTTTTCTTACTCATTTTAATTTTTTCTTTTTTTATAAGCATTTGTAATCTTATTAAGTTGATTTATTAAATACACTACCTCATATTCAGGGGGCTAACAAAAACCGAACAACTACCTGTTTTTGAAATCATTAACATTGTTATCTGTAAAATCTGTTTCTTCTAATAGGGTGTAGGTAAAATTTTTGTAGCCCGATCTTTTACAGATAAGCATTAGAAAACTAAAATCTGATACCCTTTTAAATACCTGGCAACCTGCCGACCACTTTTCTACTATCGATGACTCTGTACGGGCATTACTACGATGAATATTAATTCCAAAAATTCCCTCGTATACCTTTCCTTCCTTATCCAATATGGTATCCCTTGTGTTATCTCTCCATACTTTTACCGGTTTGTGCTGTTTTAAAGCCTCATACTTACCCCGGTGCAATCCTATTCGATATGCATCCTTATATTGTCCTGGTACCAATATTGCAGTACCATTAATATTTGATGGGTTTTTTAGCCAGTAGGCGCCTGGATCTGTAGTAATAGGAAATTCATGAACCTCAGTATTTTGATTTTCATCCTTATAGATTAGGTATAACCAATCATCAAAAGAATTAGCAATTTCGTTAGTGCTTCGGATACCAATTATGTTTACAGCCCTATCATCATCCAAATACTGGTATTCTTTTTTTGCTAAAACGTCTCGTATCTGTTGTAATGTAAATTTCATTTATAGCCTTTATTTACTTGGTTTGTTGATCCAAATGTAGGCTAGGGTATACACGAAAATTGATAGAAATGACATAAGAAGCCTTATTGATGTCATAAGGCGTTATTTTGAGGTCATAAAGAATTGACAAAATCCATTAATGGTTCTCAAAAATTAATAATTCAAGTTTCCAACGTGTCAAAAAATGACAGTTATGAAAAAATAAAAGAATCCTTGTTTTTTATCCAAACCATTATATTTTCAATAATAAACATAACCAAATACATAATGTTAAATAATTACAAACGGGGAATTATACGCATGAATTCCCGTAATTATTTTCCTATTTTTGAGTAAGGAGTACTCGTACTACGATCAAAACCAACTTAAAAAAACGTAAAACACGACTAATAAATAACACTATTGAACAACTTTCCTGAAATCATATAAAGATTAAACTTCCTGCTAGTATTTGTTACTTGCCTTGTATTTAAATACTTAAACTTTGTTTAGAGCAATACTCTAAAAAAGTATAACACACTTATGGCAAGAAGGATAGAATGCATTATTGATTAATCATTCTACAAATTTTTGTAACTATCATATAATCATTGCAGATAAATTAAATAACCATGAAAATAAAACTCGACTTATAAAATGAGTAGTAAAAGATCTACTAGTAGAAAAACCAAAAGAAAACAAGAACATAAACGGAAGTGACCCCGGACAATAGTTCTTAGTCATATTCCATATAAAGTTAAAATGTGAGATTGTTTGGTATATGCATTTTTCACATTTTAAAGCTCTCATTTATAGAAAAATTAGGGTGCTCGAATACACTAGTATTCACCATCATATTTTTCTCTTTCATAACCATAGTAAACTTAATTTATCTACTCAACTTGTTAAAAAAAAATAAAACACTAACCAAAAAAAACAAACACCTACTGCAATCGAATCATACCAAAAATGAATTGCTGGCCATCGTTGCTCATGATCTTAGAACTCCTATGTATACTCTTAAAACCTTACATGAAGAACTCATCGAAACATTCTCTAAGGGGTATTTACAAAAATTGCAAAACCAACTTACAGGCGGTCTTTCAATTACTAGTAACACCTATCATTTTGTAAATAATTTACTGCATTGGGCATTGGCGCAAAATGATCAGTTTTTTTATACTTTAGAAAGCATTCATTTAAAATCTATTATTGATCAGGTAACCTACAATTTTGATGCTGCAACTCGGTTTAAAAACCTTACTCTTATCAATACTATACCCAAAGAAATTTTTGTAAAAGCCGACTTAAATACGCTTAAAATAATCTTTCACAATCTAATAGACAACGGTATAAAATACTCTCATACTATGGGAACAATAGATATTGCAGCTTTAATAAACAAAACATCCAACACTTGCGAACTAACGATAAAAGATCATGGAGTGGGTATGGATCAAGAAACCATACAGACAATTTTAAGTAGCGATAAAGTCGTAAAAGGAACACATAACAAAAAAAATAGTACCGGATTAGGATTACAGCTTTGTAAAAAGCTACTAGTCAAAAACAATGCTCAACTAACTATAGAAAGTAAAAAAAATCAAGGAACAATCATAAAAATTCACTTACCTATATACACCAATTAATATGTCAAAAATTCAAGTTTTAGTTATAGAAGATAATCACAACGAGGCTCAAAAAATAAAAACGTGTTTGGAAACAAACAACTTTGAAGTAACTGCGATTGCGCAGACCCTAAAAGAAGCTTTAGGGATCTATTATTCACAAAATATAGATATAGTAATCATTGATATTTTTTTGAATAATGTTCCCGATGGGATTGTATTCGCAGAAACAATTGTAAAGAATAAAACAACGCTTAGGCCTTTTCTTTTTCTTACTAGTTCGACCTCAAGAATTATTTTTGAGAATGCAAAAATTACAAATCCATACAGCTATCTGTTAAAACCATATAATGAGCTAGAGCTAAAATACGCCTTAGAGTTAGCTATAGAAAAATTTGCTGGCGAAGTAAATACTTTTGTAAAAGATGAGTATCCTTTTATTCACTATAATAAAAGCTTCTTTATCAAAAAAAACAATGTACTTGTTAAAGTTGAAGAAAGTGATATATTCTATATAACGGTAGAAGGAAGGTATTGTAATATTCATATCCAAAACGAAAATTTTACAGTACAGCTGTCTTTAAAACAAATGATGACAAAGATTTCATCTGCTAACTTCATAAGAGTACACAGAAATCATATTGTAAATCTTAAAAAAATACAACGCGTCTTTCTATCTGACAATCTTATTTTATTAGAAAACAACAAACATGTCAATATCAGTAAATCATATAAACAAGACCTTATAAATAATTATGAGATTTTGATCTAGGAATAGATATTCTAGAAGATAGCTATCAAAAAAACAGTTGCTACTATTTTAGCAAACAACTTTTAGTTCATCGTACATTGGGTCTTTTTCGATCATACTCAGTAATTGCCTTTTGGCTTCATACTTCTTTTTTCTTGCATAGTCTTCAGAATACCCTGTGATTTCTGAAATTTCTCTCATCGACCTTCCTTCAAAAAAAAGACCTAATATTCTTCTATTATTGGCACTAAGTTTCAGAAAATACTTTCGGTATAAGTGCTCTCGTTCCTGATTTTCGATCGTATTGATAACAGAATCATTGGCCTCTTCTTCAAAACGATGTTCTTTATCATCTAACAACAAATTTTTCTTTTTTCTTAATCGATTTCTCCAAAGATTTTTACAAATCCCATAAAAATACGTCCTTATCGGTACTCTTAGTTCTAAAATACCAGCTCTTAGTTTTTGATACAATACCACCAAAGCATCTTGAAAAATGTCTTCTACATCTTCTGAATTTCCATAATTACGAAGAATATACCCCTGTATATAACGTATGTTTTCCCTGTAAAAACAGGTTAGTATTCTTTCGTCTCCGTCAATGATTCCAGTTATGATGGTTTGATCGTCATGTATCATCTTAGCTCGCTAGTTAGTTTGTACCCTGTTCGTTTAATTTTTCGGTACAAACATATGCTGACTAAAACACATGTCCTTACAGATTTCTGTAATGAGCCTCTTTTTTTTCAAAAAAAATGTTAATCTCCCTCTTTTTACAGGAGTTATAGGATGAAATTATTTAAAAATAATGTTGAATTTACTAGTGAAAATAAATATTTGCAACACTATAATATCCCCAGGTCTTTTACGATGGCTACCAGATGTGTTGTATTTTTTGCCTTAAAACTATCAAAAAGCTTACTCACTCTTTTATCGATAGAGCTCTCACTGTTAGGCGTTATTTTTTGCTTTTTAAGTTTAGAACAAATTTCTTTTTTGGTAAACCCTTGCGCCAGTTCTTCTAACAAGATCATATCCAGATCGTCTAAATGGACCATCAAATTATCTGCCGAGGTATTGGTTAATTCTGGTGGGAAAACAGTATTGTTATTATACACCCCTTCTACACAAGCTATTAATTCTTTAACCGCATTCTGACCTTTACAGACATACCCATCTATTTTATGTTTGTCAAACAACATATTAATTTTATCGGGGCGGTTCTCTTGAGAATATACAATTACCTTGATATCTGTTTGTGTTTTTCTAACATCCTCTATCAATTCAATACCCGAAGTTCTGGTTTGCACTTTGTGATCTTCTCTAAAAGAAAGATCTGTTATTAATAATTGAAATGGCTGTTGCTCATTATATGCTTTTCTAAATTTTAAGTAAGCATCGTCACAATATTTTGCTTCATGAATGGTAGCTATACCTATCTCGTCGTTTAATATTCTGATAATACCTTGATTGGCAATTTCATAATCTTCTGCCACCAATACTTTCGTAAACATTTTACTAATTTTTTAATTAGGAATTTGTATCTCGGCTTTAAAACCTTTGTCTTTTTCTGCGTCAAAGATAAGGGTTCCTTCTATTGCCTGAATACGCTTTTCTGTATTGCGTAGTCCATTTTTTGATGTTATATGCTCCTTGACCATTCCTACCCCATTATCAGAATAGGTTATTTTTAAGGTATCTACTGCGTTCGAAAATACCAATTTTACCAAGCTAGCCTTGCTGTGTTTCTGCATATTGGTCATTAATTCTTGCAATACCCGATACACTGTAATTTTTACTGTTTTATCAAAATGGCTCCATGGTATATTCTTAAATCCAATTACGATTAATCGAATCCCATTTTTCGCATAATTTTCTAGCATATTATGCAGTTCTTCTGCATAAGTTTCTTCGGTATCAAACTCATTATTTTCTCGAGAAATGTCTCGTGCTTTGTTATAGGTACTATTTAGTTTTTCCTTAATATTTGGATCATGAGGATCATTTTGGTATTGCAACATTACCTGAAAAATGTCATTCCCTAATTCATCGTGCAAACGTTTAGAGATACGTGTTTCTGTTTCATAACTGGCCTGAAACTGTACTATTTTATTTTGCTGACTCAAATATTTGGTACGTTGTCTAAAAAAGTATACTGCAAAGCCAATACTAATAAGCAAGAGGAGTATCCCTAATAAGAAGATGGTATTTTGGTTACGTACTTTGGCAATTTTCCTGTTTTTTTCTTCGTTTTCTTTAAGCAGGTTTTCATTCTCGAAACGAGTGGGGGCATAAATCTCACGGGTCTTTTCTCTAAGTTGTATGAGTTTAAGACTCGCATCTTTAAAACATTGGTGATGCTCTAGAGATTCTGGGTCCAGTGCAGTGATATGGGTCAAGATCTCGATCAACGCCTCATAATCCCCCGAACCTTTTACATATTCATACGCTTCATAGGCGTGGTAGCGTGCTTTCTCAATATCTTTATATTTATAATAGCGAGAAATATCTACATTGGTTCGATAAATCCCAAACTCGTCTTCCTCCTCTTCACGAATGCGAAGCGCTTCTAAAAACATGTTTTCACTTTCTGGATTATCAGGGTTCTCTAGAAACTTGATATAGGCCAGATTACTAAGAATCATTGGATATCTTCTAGTATCTTCGGCAAATTCTTTATCGCTTAACACTGTTTTCAAGATAGCAATACTCTCTTGATACTTTTTTTGCTCTGATAAAATAGTTGCCCTGGTATTTTTAAAAATAGGAATGTTGGTAAGTCGAATATCATTTCTTGCAACAGAATCATTTAAAAGATGCATAATTTTATCATTCCACACCAACGCTTCTTTATAATTCTTAAGCTCATAAAAGGCAATAGAAATGTTTTGATATAAACCCGATATTAATCGATATTCTGATGAATTTTCGATATAGGTTAACCCATCGGTAGCGGTCGTTTTACTGGCGTTATAATCGCCTAAGATTCTTTGTACATTCGACATTGCCATCAAAGATTTGCCTGCATTGATGCTGTCTTTTATATTTCTACGAATTTTAAAAGACTGGTTTAAAAAATCAAATCCTTCTAAGGACTTATCTAAGCTTTTATTATAAATTCCCAACTTATAATATGCCCTACCTATAAGGATACTATCCTTATTTTTTGTAGCAATCTTCAATAAGATATTTGATTGTTCTATCGCTTTTTCTGTATCTCCATATTTATTGAGGAGTTTGGTTTGTAATATTAGCCCCTTGTATTGTAACGAATCTAAGCCCAACTCTTCAGAACCTTTTATAAATCTAGAAAGAGCTTCTAGTTTTTCCTCACTACCATTCGATTTATTAGAGGCAACATCATAATAAGTATTTAAAGAATCAAGGTGTTTTTGATGTTGTATAGAAAGATCATGACCATTATTATTTGTATCACAGGATACATAGATCAATAATATTATGAAAAGAGAGAGGGATGTAACAGTCCATTGTTTCATCCCTCAAAAGTACTAAATTAAACAGTTACTTTAGTCATCATCATCACCAACTCCATCCTGACCACCTCTACCAGCATGAATTTCGGTAGTAGGAGGGTCTGCGTCGGTAATATCATCGGGAGTACAAGCCGTGAAGTTGACAGATAAGAGTAGAACTAGTGCGAATATATATTTTAAGTTTTTCATTGTTGAATTGATTTTTTTGTTTTCCTTATTTGGGGTATGCCCATAGGTATCTAACCCCAGATCAGTATGTATCTACATACCAAGCACCTACGGGAAATGGTCCTTCAGTTTTTGGGAAAGTGTTATCCTATACAGTTTGTACTACCTTACTTTCCCCTTTGGGGTAGTGGCAAACTGTTGTTTGGATATATGGGATCGGTCTCCATATTTTCTACGCGAAGTCAGGTCAGTACCAACACTAGTAATTGGCACGAACGTATCCGGATTGTTGACCTATAGACTTCCTAGATTTCAAGAAAAAACACTCTTAAAAACCAAGTAGTTACCAAAAAGGCAGCTATCGATATAGAAAATATGAACTAGAGATGACCGTAATCATGTGATACCATTTATAATTTGAATTTATTGCAACAAAACACCCCTTTTTCCTTTCTATTTCATTATAAAATGAAACCGTAGCAAAGGCTATGCTTTAATTTTCGAATTCATATAAAGAAAAAAATCATCGCTTTCTTTTTAACAAATTCAAACAATAACTGGTATTACGATATCATAAAGGATTGTTAGATAGCGTAGTCTATCGTATATTCTTTGGTGTTTCTCTGATTTGTAGTATTACAAATTAGAATTTACGTATGCCCCAAGATATACAGTATAGTACCTTGCTATTTTACAGATCTAGCCCAAGAGCCAAACCTTGATCCTTTACGATCACTCTTCTAAAGCTTACGACATGCAAGACTTATGAACAGTGTGATCGAATTTAATTACAACATCAGTGGGCTTTTTAAAAATGAAACGAACCATCGGTTCAAGCTTTTTACGGCTTATAGTATTCGTTATCATTTTTGGGAGAGGGTTAACAACAAAAGTGTATAATCCCATACCAAGGATGCTTCCGAATAAATCGGCTAGCAGATCCCCTTTGGTCTCCTGCTCCTTGTTATATAAATTATAGTACTTCATTGTTAGTTTTTTTTGATTGTTAATTATGGTACAAATATGCGAATTTTTTCTGAATTACGCAAGTATTTTTTAATAATAATTTATTGATAATCAAATAGTTAAGTTAAAAATTAAGCATAGAAATCCCTGTCCGTTTTACTACGGATTTTGGGCATTTTGGCAATCAACTATTGCTCATATACTTAGCTTTCAAACTCTACCATTTTATGTACTTTAAACTTCTACTCATTTGATTAAAAAATTTTATATTTTTTTTCAGATTAACTGATTATACCTTTTCAATTTTGATGCTTTTTATAACAATTTATGATTTATACCATTTACACTTTAAATCTACCGGAATAAAATGTTCTTTTTTTACCTCAGTTTCATAATAAAAATAAACCGTAGCCCTGCTATGCTTGATTTTTCTTCTTCACTGAAACAAAAAAATCTTAATTTTCTTTTCCAGTAAATTCAAAATATAAATGGTATTACCATTACACTTTTTCGATTCATTTTTTATACTTATATAAGTAATGACCAAAAAAAAGCGTCCAATTTCTTGGACGCTCGCTTTATATCTTTGTTTCTAATTTTATCATTTCAAAAAATGATCAAAATAGTCACACAGCGCCCTTTTATGCATTACTAATTCAGTAATCCATCTATAATCGCACAGACCAAACAGTTGTGCTGGGGTGATATGTATACTATTGGGTTTCATTTTCTCTACAAATATTACTAATTTTAGTTATCATTTCCTAAAAAAATGATCAAATTCGTTATTAAATAGATTTAGTCTGAATAATATGGTCAGTTTTGACTAAAAACTATGCTATAAGGCCTTATTCAAGGGTTTGTATAATGCTTCCACACCTCAGCATGGCATCTCCATAATAGGGGTTACGTATTTCTTTTTTTGTACTTAACCAAACCGCTCCTTTATTATTATTTGCCATTGGGCATTGCTGAATGTAAATTTTACTTTTTAATGATCTTATATTAGATACAATAGCCACTATATTTTGATTAAATAGTACAAATTGTTCACGTTTTTGTGCAATATCACTGGTATTTGATATATTTTCTAGCAGCGTAATGGATTTTGTAATATAATCTACTTCTATTGTACCCAAACCGGTATGATCTATTTCTTTGAGTTGGTTTACTATATTTTTTGCTTTTTGAGCAACTAATACCGATGCTCCCGCAACAAAGGCATCTTTCATATCATAATAGGTTAGTAACATTTTTTCGAAATCGTTCTTAAAAACGGTAGTTAGTGTAGAGTTCTTCTCATGCTCTAATATCGCAGTGCTTTGAGTATGTTGCATTTTCATACTATTCTCATCATCCCTTCTTGTCATTGTGTCTGACATACTCATCATACTCTTTTTTCCCTGTAATTGTGCTGCAGCATCTACCGTAAAAGTACCATTTGTTACTATTTCTTCTCCCGGATTCAATCCAGAATGAATACCAATCATTTTACCTTTCCTATCACCTAATACCACTTCACGCATTTCAAAAATGGGTGCCGAAGCATTTATTTTGACATATACCAAAGAACGCTTACCGGTCCATAACACAGCGCTTTCTGGAACGACTAATTGTTCTTGTGTCATTATCTTATGATCGACGTCTATTTTTGCAGCAACAAACATTCCTGGTTTAAAAAGGTTTTGCTGATTGTTTAATGTAGCGCGTATTTCTACAATACGTTTGGTATCATTAAGAACTGGGTTAATAAATGAAATAACCGATGGAAACGTTTTATTGGGATAGGCATTGGTAGTAATGCTTAGTTTTTGTCCTTTTTTAAACTGAGACAATTGATTTTCGTAGGCATCAAACACAGCCCACACCGTTTTTAAATTACCTAGTTTTGCAATGGGTTGTCCTTTTTTTACATAATTGCCTTCGGCAGTCATTACTTCAGAAACGGTTCCCGAAACTGTTGCATACACCGGAAAATTTTCTGTAATTTTTCCTGAGTTTTCTATCGCACTTATTTGTTTTTCAGACAGTTTCCAAAGCTTTAATTTGGTACGTACGGCTTGATACAATTGTAGTTGTGATGTTTTTAAGGATGCAGCAGTTAGTAATTCTTGTTGCGCCGCTACCAATTCTGGTGAATAGATCGTTGCTATTAATTGTCCTTTTTGTATTTCTTGCCCCTGATAATTTACATTTAAGCGTTCTATACGTCCTTCAAAATAACTGGCTTGTACTGTCATTGCTTCTTGATTGGCAGTAATTTTACCTGAAAGAGAAATCTTATTTTCTAAATCTTTACCCATAGTACCTACCACGGTAGTTTGGATATTTGCCAATGCCATAGCATTTTCTGTCATTTTGAACTGTTTTGGAGATACCCCTTCTGTTATGGTTTCGGCAGGAATTAGATCCATACCACAAATAGGACAATCTCCAGATTCAGATTGCATAATCTGCGGATGCATTGAACAAGTCCATTTTTCATTCTCCACATCTCGAGAATGCTCATGAGTTACTGCTCCATCTGTATGATTAGTATTTTGCCCAAAGATCAAATATCCTATTAAGAGCCCTCCCAGAGCCGCAACAACGGTATAAATGCTATTTTTTTTCATCTGTTTGAATTTTTAATATTTTTCTTCCCGAATCGTTTCTTCATTTTTATCATAGAAGGAGAAGAAATGTACCATAATACAAAACCGCTTAACACGGTTATCAAACCTAAGAGCGAAAAGGCTCTTAAAATCGTGGTATTAAAATCATCACGAGTATTATAATCCATGGTATGAGTCATCCATAAAAAATCAAACCAACGCCAATTGCGATGTCGTACGGTTTGAAAAGCACCGTTTGCTATAGCCACATAAGCCTTTACATTTTCGTTGGTTGTATAACTTATTTCATAAGCGGGTAAGGGTCTGCCTCTATACTCATGATGATCTCCTACACTATCAATCTGCTTTATATGTTCTACCTTAAGTTCTGGCAACATATAACGAGCGGCCACCCCCAAAGCTTCTTCTTTAGAAATACCTGGTTTTCTTTTTCCTGTTTTAGCATTAAACAACTCGGTATCATTTATCCAATAATAAGGTTGCGTAGCAATTTCTAACAATTGTAAAGATGATATAGGTTCTTGTAACATAAGACTGTCTGTACCCAAAAGGTTAGAGAATTTTGCCTTAGACACTTCAGTTTTTTTGAAATGATCTCCATGAATTTCATCAATATCTGTCCAACTAAAATATAATCCGCTAACGGTCCACATTATAAATTGAATTCCTAGAAATACTCCTAAATACCGATGTGATTTTCTAATCCATTTTGCTGTATGTCTGTTTACCATTTTCTATTTTTTAAAAGTTTAGAAACATTACGATAGCCATTACTATCATAATTGCATTTTCTATAAATGTAGCTTCTGTCATAGGTAATTTTAACGCAGTCCCTAAACAGGCACATTGCATTGGTTTTTTATCTAATAATACTCTCACAACTCCAAAAGTAGTCGCTCCTAGTATAAAGAGGGTAATTATCAATGCAATCTGGATTTTAAATCGCATCAAAAACATCAATCCCAATGCTATTTCTATAAAAGGATATATCCATGCATATACAGGAACTACTCCAGCCAAAGGATCATACATTCTAAAACTCTTCGGAAACCCTTTTAAATCCAATAACTTAAAGAAACTAAAGACAATATAGAATAGTCCCATAAAATCCAACATCATTTCTGAAACATCAAAATCGTCCTTATGTAGTAAAATGCTTGCAACCGTTATATAAAACAGAATTAATGATAATGGTTTAAGCTGTTGTAATTTGGATTTTTGAGTCTCTGATTTTACCTTTTCGTATTGTCTTTTTTCTGTGATTCTATATTTATCGGATATAGCTTCTTGTAATGTCATTACAGGAATATGCCTTTCCATTTCGATAATAGCCTCTTCTTTTAATAAATCTACAGAAATACTCTTTACATTACTTAGTTTTGACAATGTATCTTCTACATGACTTCGACAACCATTACAGGTCATTCCCTGGATATGATATGTATGTTTCATCTCTTTTACTTTACTATGTTATCCTTTTATTTTAAACCTCTTTATACAATAGAAAATCCATTTTGGTTGGTATATAGCATACCTTCAGAATAAAATTCTAATCTACAAATAGAAATATCTAATATATCCGATTAGTGTTGGTGTTCATCTTTTATATAATCTTTATTAATTACATAGGTCATTTCACATTTGGGACATGTTCCTTCATGTTCACTACCACTACCTTGACAATGCATTGGACATACATAAGCAGAAGAATATTCTTTTCCTTGCTTTTTTACCGTTTCTGTCTGTTGGTTAGTATTATGCGTTTCTTTGTCTTTACAAGATATCACTAGTAATAGAGTTCCCATAAAGGCTATTGCTACTAAAGTTTTGATTTTTGTGTTCATTGATTTAAGTTTTACTTATTTATGATATAATTAATCATCGCAGATTGCATGTGGTATAGCTGCACTGATTGAATTTGATTAAGTTCAAATTTTAATTGTAATTCCTGAATGTCCAGCACATCATTAAAATCAATGGTGCCTGTTTCATAATTTTTAATTAGAATTTGTTCTGCATCTTTTGCTTGCTTTAAATTTTTTGTTTGAGAATTAAAAGTAATACGAGCTTTGTTGCGTTGCGAAACGGCTTTTGCAAGAGCAGATTTTAATCCATTGAGTCGCTCTTGCTTTTGTAAGTTTATTTCCTGTTTGCGAAGCTCATTTTGTTTGGTTCTAGAATTATATCTTTTGTTGAAAAGAGGAATCGAAAGCGAGACCATGGGCATTACAACATCTTTACCATTATCAGCAACGTTAGAATGATGTTGATGTTCTTGTTGAGAATGTGCTTGAACAGGTATATAATCCAATCCGACACCAAATACTGGTGCACTCTCTTTTTGGTTGAGTAACTCTGCTTGTATCACCGATTCATACATCTTATCATAACGAAGTAACTCTGGATTAAGTTGAAGACTATCCATAGTAATAAGGTCTGCGTTGGGCAACTCCATTTTTGGTATTTTAGGCAAGCTCAAATTAGTATCTCGATTTAATAAACTATTAAAATTAGCTTGCTCTGCTATGAACTGTTCTTGCAGTATTTCTTTTTGCTGTAGTAACTCATTTTGACGTATTTGCAGCCGCAATACATCTATGGCACTTGCTTTGGCTACTTCTATCGATTGTAATGCCAACTTTTCATAGGTCTTAAGTAATTGGATATTCTTATCCACTATGTTTTGTTTTTCCTGTAAACTGTGTAGCTTATAATAGGATTGTGCTACTATAAGGCCAAGCTTTCGTTTGGCAACCACATAATCTACATACTCAGTTTGAGCCATTGCTGTAGCATACTTTTGTCTTGCTGAAACGGTTCCAAACCAAGGTAACATCTGCTTTACCGAAAAACGTGCTACCTGTGCTCCCGTTCTTGTTTCGGGTTCACTTATAAAATATCCAACCCCAAACTCTGTATTAGGTATCCGATTACCTTCGCTTATCTTTTCCTGAGCAATATCATAGCGTAATTCATACGCCTTAATCTTCGGATTATTTGACTGGGCTTCCTGAATATAGGACTGTAGTTGTTGTCCTTTTGCAAAAAAAGAAACCAACAAAAAACCAATCATAATTTTTATATTCTTCACGTTTTCTATTTTTTTTAAAGACCGTTTCATTGGCTTACTTTTTTAAGTTGCACTTCTTTTTGCCACGCAAACAACACCGGTACTACAAATAAGGTAATCAGTGCGACAAGCATTCCTCCAAAACTTGGGATGGCCATCGGGATCATAATATCACTACCCCGACCTGTAGCAGTCAAAATTGGCAACAACGCCAAAATTGTGGTTGCTGTGGTCATCAAACAAGGGCGAATACGTTTTTCTCCTGCCTGAATCACAGCTTCACGAATTGCTTTTAAATCTGACGGTTTATTTCTATCAAAAGCCTGATTTAGGTAGGTTGCCATTACCACACCATCGTCTGTAGCAATCCCAAAAAGCGCTATAAAACCAACCCAAACGGCTACACTCAAATTGATCGTATGTATTTGAAATAAGTTTCTTAGGTTTTCACCAAAAAAATTGAAATTTAGAAACCAGTCCTGTCCATATAACCAAATCATTATAAAACCTCCCGCAAAAGCAACAGCTATTCCTGTAAATACCATAAGTGAGGTAGCCACACTTCTAAATTGAAAATACAGGATCAAAAAGATAATGATTAGCACCAGAGGGACTACTATAGATAAGGTTTTGTCTGCTCGTAATTGATTTTCATACGTTCCGGTAAAGGTATAATTAACCCCTTTGGGAACTACCAGTTCGCCACTATGCATCTTAGCTTCAATGACCGCCTGTGCATTTTCTACAACATCTACTTCTGCAAAACCATCTAACTTGTCAAACAATACATATCCTACCAGAAAAGTGTCTTCACTTTTAATGACTTGTGGGCCTTGTTCATAGCGAATATTCACCAATTCACTAAGTGGTACCTGGTTTCCTTTGGATACAGGTATATACATGTTTTTTAAATCATCTGGATTGTTCCTAAGTTCTCTTGGGTAGCGCACTCTAACTGCATATCGCTCACGACCTTCTATTGTTTGGGTTAATGGCATTCCGCCCACGGCAATAGCAATGACCTGCTGCACATCTTTAATCGTAATCCCGTAACGTGCTAGTTTTTCTCGATCGATATCGATTAACAAATATGGTTTCCCTACAATACGATCTGCAAAAACAGCCTGCTCTTTTACACCTTCTACAGTTTTTAAAACATTTTCTAGTTGCTTACCAAAGGCTTCTATTTCCTGAAGATTTTGCCCCTTTACTTTTATACCCATTGGAGCGCGCATTCCTGTTTGCAACATCACAAGACGAGTCTCTATGGGTTGTAATTTTGGTGCAGATGTTACTCCTGGTAACTTGGTAGCGCTTACAATTTCGTTCCAAATATCATCTGCAGATTGTATCTCGGGGCGCCAATTTCTAAAATAAACTCCATCTTCATCTTCAATTAATTGATTTCGATCTACACGATACGGGTCAAAAACACGTTTCTCTGCATAGTTGTTTTCATTTCTAAAATCGATATTGGGATTGGCAACCACTTTTCCGTTTTTCAATTCGAAAAAACCATCATCATTGATACGAAAACGTTGAGGTTTGCCACTAACTCCCAACTGGTATTCTGATCTGTATTGTATCACATTTTCATACATTGATAATGGTGCCGGGTCCAATGCCGATTCGGTTCTTCCAGCTTTTCCCACTACGGTTTCAACTTCTGGGATACTGGCGACGGCCATGTCCAATTGTTGCAATACACGTTTGTTTTCTTCTACCCCAGCATGAGGCATCGATGTCGGCATTAAAAGAAAGGAACCTTCATTAAGAGAGGGCATAAACTCTTTACCCGTATTGCGTAAAATAAGTATACCGCAAAAAATAATAATGGTAGGAATCGAGAGAAATAGCATCTTGTTTTGTAGTGCCCATCGCAAAATTTGGATATAGTACATTCTAAATCCCCAAAAAGTGCCTAAAAGTCCAAAGCAGATGATTCCCACAAAAGAGAGATTCATCAAAATATTACGATCAAAACCTAATGGCCTCCAATATATGGCCAGCAGAAAGACTATTGTGATAGTAGAAATCACGATGGCTGCGAGGTTGTATTCCTTTTGTAAAAGTGAGTCTCTTAATCGAAGGATGGCCAAAAAACCAAAACCAACTAGTACTAACCCCAGCCAATATCCTGTTATCACAGCCAAAAAACCTAAGATTATCAAGGCTACATTGATAACATATCTATATACCTTCTTTATATTTTGTTTTTTAAACAAGAAGGCAGCAAAGGGAGGTATCAAAAATAGAGCTACAATTATAGAAGCTGTAAGTGCCATTGTTTTGGTAAATGCCAACGGACGAAATAATTTTCCTTCGGCACCTATCATTGTAAAAACAGGTATAAAGCTAATAATCGTAGTAAGTACGGCGGTTAGTATCGCTCCAGAAACTTCGGTAGTAGCATGATATACGACATTATTAATAGGCAATTGTTTTTTGTTTTCATCCAAATGCCGAATAATATTCTCAGACAAAATCACTCCTACATCTACCATAGTACCTATAGCAATGGCAATACCAGATAACGCAACAATATTGGCATCAACCCCAAATAATTTCATAGCAATAAATACCATTAATACTGCTACAGGCAATAATCCAGAAATCAATATTGATGCTCGTAGATTGAATAACATGACAATAATAACCAATATGGTGATCAATATTTCGAGTGTAAGCGCTTCGTTAAGTGTCCCTAAGGTTTCTTGTATCAGCTCTGTTCGATCATAAAAAGGCACAATAGTAACTTTCGAAATACGACCATCTGCCAGTTGTTTTGTAGGCAGGCCAGATGAAAGTGCTGTTATCTGGTCTTTAACATTATTGATAACTTCTAAAGGATTTGCTCCATATCTGGCTACTACCACTCCTCCTACTACTTCTGCCCCTTCTTTATCCAGTATACCACGACGTGTAGCGGGTCCCAGACGCACACGAGCAACGTCTTTGATTCGAATAGCAGTATACTCTTCTGCCCTGACCACTGCGTTTTCTATATCAGCAATAGATTTTATATACCCCAGCCCTCTTACCAGGTATTCTGCCTGATTGATTTCTAAGGTCTGTGCTCCTATGTCCTGATTGGATTGCTTTACAGCTGTTACAATATCGCGCAAACTAATATTGTATTGTCGTATTAGTTCTGGATCGACATCAATTTGATATTCTTGTACATAACCTCCAATAGAGGCCACTTCTGAAACACCAGAGGCCGAAGAAAGTGTATACTTTACGTAATAATCTTGTATACTTCTTAGTTCGTGTAAGTCCCACCCCCCGGTAACGTTACCATTTTCATCACGTCCTTCTAATGTATACCAAAATATTTGTCCCAATCCTGTTGCATCAGGGCCAAGTGATGGGTTTACTCCCTGCGGAAGTAACCCTGTCGGAAGAGAATTTAACTTTTCTAAAATTCGGCTTCTTGACCAGTAGAATTCTACCCCTTCTTCAAAAATGATGTAAATACTAGAAAAGCCAAACATCGAAGAACTTCGAATGGTACGAACTCCCGAAATACCTAATAAAGAAGTTGTAAGTGGGTATGTAATTTGATCCTCGATATCCTGTGGGCTACGTCCTTCCCATTTTGTAAAAACAATTTGTTGGTTCTCACCAATATCAGGAATCGCATCTACGGCAACAGGATTTCTGGGCAATCCTCCTATTTCCCAATTAAATGGTGCATGAATGGTCCCCCATACTACAAAAAGCATTAGTAGTAGCATTGCTACCAACTTATTTTCTATCAGAAATTTTATTACTCTATTTATCACTTTGATCTGATTATTAAATAATTACAATAGTTAATACTCAAATTGAGTATAACATACCTTTCCCATGACAGCAAGCTGTTGGGTATTTGTACTATTTAAAAAATCAAATAAGAAAAGTCTCGTAAAGTACCTGAAAGTCTTTATCAGGTATGGGCGGTGAATGCCCAATAAATGAAGTTATCGAAGAAATTACATCGGGTGCAATATTTTGGTAAGTATATATATAACTTGTGGCAAAAACCTCTTGATCCAAGGTAAGCTTGGTAACTGTATCTTTTAAATCGTCTTGACCTTCAATTACAACTTGCTTGTCCTTGCAGCAAGATTTCTTTTTTACGGTATCTCCACAAGAAAGGAGCTTTTGCATTTGCTCCATCCCACAAGATTTAGCTTCTTTAAACAAAGCCACATCTACCAATCTTGATCCACAATAATGCATATCTACAGTAAATGACAATGTAGAAAACAACACTAAAGTCGCTAATAAAACCGATGCTATTTTATGAAATACCTTTTTCATACTTGATACAAAGGTATGGAATTTTAACAAATAAGGATTTTGTTTAACAGGAGTTTACATTTTTTAACCCATTTTTTGCAACCAAAACAGCTTCTGGATTGCCACCCCTCGAAGCGAGAAAATAGTCACTATTTTCTTCTCAAACAATATACGGTACGTCAACGTAAAAAACATAGAAGAAAAAACCTCTATAAACAAAAATAACCACTTCATAATGAAGTGGTTATCCTAGTATCGGGAACAGGACTCGAACCTGTGACCTTCGGGTTATGAGTCTAAAAAACCTCCCTACTACACCTCTATTTATTAGGGTTTTATGATTTTTGACGTACGCAAACACCGACAAATAGCGGCATTTCAGTACTTAAAAACAGTACGTCTGGTTGACGTACTGTTTTGTGGTTTTAAAGCCTTGGATCAACTGGTTCACTTTCCATTGCTAGAACTCAAAAACACATTCGTGAGTATCCCTTAATGGGGCTTTATTTACAAATCTATCGAGAGCTTCAAGACCCAAACTAAATTCTAGTATTGCCATAGAACGCTTTTTAGACAATCCTCTGTTACGAAGGTTTTTTAAATTTAACTCTGTATCATAATCTGTTCCATAAATGATTCGTAAGTATGAAGACGCCTAATGAACAGGAAGCAAATGAAAATAGCTGAGATTTTCTATTTATAATCTTTACCTAAGCATAGAAGGAAATCACTTACAATTCAGATATTCAATTCAAACCATAGAACTAGTAAAAATCCCTCTTTACTTTTTATAACAAATCTCATTACATCGTTTTAATCAACTTATACTAAATGATTTACATTGTGTTTTCCTAAATTATACTATTGATCAAATTTAAGAAAATCCTGTTTTTTAAGAATGTAATAAAATGTTTTACTTTGATTTTTTAAAAGTAATGTATCTCCTGGTATTCTTCTCATTAAAAGAGCGTCTTTTTGCCTTTCTGAATCTTGATTTTTAATTTGAAAATCGTCATTCTGCTTGAACTTTTTAAATTTTAAAAATGAATTAGTTGATGTAACAGAGGTATTACTAGAATTTTCAGAAGTTATACTATTTAAAACCTCGGTATGAACTATTTCTGGAATTTCAGCCTCATAGTATAATTCTTCTATATTTGTCAATTCAATAAAACTAGGGTCTATAAAATTAGGATCATTATTATTTGAAAGTAATGATATTTCCAAAGTACCACCAAAACTAGCATATAAATCAATTGTATTTTTATTGAAATATATAGGTATCTTTGGTTGTAATTTCATTTTTGGATTAATTACTATGCTTTCATCAGAAATAGTTGTAGTAAAATCAGATCTTAATTCATCTAACTGTTTCTTAACACTCCAAGAGCTACTTTTTTTTAATTCTTTTATTAAATATTTCTTAAGAGGCTTAAAATTAGCTAAGTTAAGTATCGGAGTATTTTTAATAAATAAATCGGGATCAATTAGTTTTACGGTATCATTAGCAAAGCCAAGTTTTGCAGTGATGTACGTTTTCCCTTTGACTGGTTTTTTCTTACCCTTCTTATTAACTCTGTACAATTTGAATTCAAACGCTAATCTTTCTCCATTCGGATATAATCTAGTCTTTTCGATAAAATATTTATTACCGGTAAGATTAGGTATTTGAGGGTCTTCGTTATAATAGTCTTTAAGTGAATTGTTTAAATCTTCAGTTAATCCAACACTAACGGTTTTGTAATTTAATCGAGCTATACTTTGAATCTTAAATTCATCCTTGAAATCACCATTCAGAAGAATTTCCGGTATTTTAAAATCTAAATCTGGTAAATCTGTTCCGTAATAAATTTCTGGTTGAATTTTAACATTCATTCTAAAAATAAGATTGTTGTTTTTAGCTTTGAGTTGATCGAGCTTAATACTTTCCAATTTGGTAGGTAAGATCCAAGTGTGTTTTTCTTTTTTGCCTAGTGGAATAGCTTTCAAGTTATCTTTAACAAGCTGTGTAAGTTCTTTTTGAAGGTCCAGTTCATTTACTTCTTCCGCAAGGCTTTCTTCAATAGTTTCATCTAGTTTATCTTCGATTAATTTGGAAATAGCAACGTCTAATACTTCAAAAGTTGGAATCAACATGGGTTGATAATCAAAAGAAGCAAATGGTAGATTCGAACAAGCATCTAAAAAAGTAATTTTAGCTTCATCATGAGATGCCTCAAGTTGAATATCTGAATTTAATTTAAAAGCCCCTTTAGATTCAATTTTTACTTTAATATTATCACAATTCAATAATCCCTTTATCTTAATATTCCCGGCAAGATCATCTAAAAAGGACTGTTTTACATCAACTTTCAAATTCATATTAACAATAGTTGTCACGGTAAAACCCACTCCATCTGAGGTTGAATTGAAATCTATATTTAACTTTTGCATTTGCCCTTTTACTCTAACTTTACCAGAAACTCCAAAGGTTTTGTCTATTAACTGAAGGACTTCCCTTGGCACATTTTCTTTTATAGGCTCAACCCATATTGTTGTTGGTACCAGAATGGTAACCCATTCCTTTTTAAGACACTTCCCCCACTTCCACGGACTCAATAAGCATCTGACAGTTCTTTCAACCTTTTTTCGAACTCTTTTCATTTCTGTTGTCCAATAACCAGGTCTTACTATTCGTTCCACAATTTCAGTAACAGTATTTGATTCTTCTGCTAATAATTGAAGATTTATATCAGGAGATACATAATCAATTATATCCCCAGATAAATCCTTTCGTAACTTATCGGTAAGGCTATATGTATCTAATTCTGCCCGTATAGTAATAGATGATGGTTCTAGTGGATTAATGGTAGGTGGAGCCACAAACTCTTCCGGAGCTCTACACGAAATGATACAAAAAAGTACTAAGCTTGGAATAAAGTATTTAATGAAATTCATTGTTTTTTTTTGGCAAAGTACTAACGCCCAATCAATATAAAAATACCCAATACCAGGTAAAATATTACTTGGTGAATCCTTATTGCGTCTAAAAAATTTGAAAAGTGAGGAAATTTTAAATTCTTTTATTTTCGGTTTCTGGTTTGAAATTCCTGGAGATGGCTTTGATGCTAATTTAGCAGTCTTACAACTTATAAAAATTAAAACAACTAAGCTCAAGTAAATAATCCCTTTCATGATAATAGTATTAATTGTTTATGATTAATCAAAACTATCTTTTAAAAGAGAGCAAAGAAATACCCAATCTTGAGTAAATATTAATTTCAAAAAACAATAAATAGCATCAAAATTCATAGCGTTTCTGGAGGCCATATCGAAGAAGCTCACCAGAACCACTTAATCCTAGTTTTCTAACCATATTTTTTCTATGGGTTTCAACTGTAGTTCTCTCAATAAATAAGATTTCTGCAATTTCAGGGTTCGATTTACCTTCTACAATGAGTTTAAGAATTTCCATTTGACGATTCGTTAGTTTACCCTTTAACTTATTTGTCTTTGGCTTTTCGGATAACACATTAGGGTCATAGAAGTTTTCTCCTTTATGAACGATTCTAATAGCAGAAAGAAGAACAGAAAGACTAGAATTTTTTAAAATGTATCCACTAACACCAGCATTTAACATTTCCGAAACCGCACCATCTTGATCAAACATTGTAAATGCAATTATTCTCATTTTAGGATATTCTGAAATAATCTTTTTTGCCACCTCAACTCCATCCATAATAGGCATTCTAATATCAGTAATTACTACATTAGGAGATTTTTTTCTTACAATATCAAGAAGCTCTCTTCCATTGTTCGCAATGCCCACAATAGTAATATCATCTTCGAACTCCAAAAATAGTTCGATGCCTTCAATAAATGAATTATGATCTTCTGCAATGGCTAATCGTATCATTCTAATGGAATATCTATTATGATTGTTGTTCCTTTTCCTGCATTCGTATCAATATTTAAACTCCCTTTAAGGTTCTCTATTCTCTTATTAATAGAAGACAATCCCATGCCTTTTTTCAATTTCATAGCTTTCATATCAAATCCACTTCCATCATCTTCAACCACGATATTTATAGAATCTTGATGATTAGTTATATCAATTGTTATTTCTTTAGCATTGGCATGTTTAATAACATTTGTAATCAATTCTTGTATAATTCTAAAAATTGTAATCTCCATAGAATTATTTAATCGTTGTTCCATACCATAATCTGAAACTTCTACAATAAGGCTATTTGATGCAGATATCTTAATAGCATAATTTTGAATAGTTGGAACTAAACCTTCAGAAGTAAGAACTCCAGCATTACGAGTTTGAGCTATGGAACGAACTTTTTGATATGCCTCCTCCAGTACTTCATCCGTATTTTTGATAATTAGATCATATTGTTCGTTTATCGCACTCTTTTTTACTTTTAAGTTCTGCACATATAGTTTAAGAGTTGCTAATAATCCTCCTAAATTATCGTGTAATTCATTTGCTATACGTTGTCGTTCTTTTTCTTGACCTTCAACCATAGCATCAATACTTGATAATTCTTGGTCTTTCAGTAATTTTTCAGCCTTTTGTTTTTGAATTTCTCTTTCACTCTCTATCAATTTTTGTTTTCTTTTCATATTTCTATAAATGAGTACAGATATTATAAGGAGAGCAGAAATTGAAATTAGAAGTATAACATAAATATTCTTATTAATAATTCGTTTCTTATCGGTTTCAAGTTGTTGTTTTTCTAAATCCAGTTTATCCTTTTGTAAAGATGCATTATTGAATTTTTCTGTTATTTCTTTAATAGCTATTGCTTGTTTTGTTTTAGCAAAAATATCTTTCAAAGAATCTTTTTTTAATAAGTATTGATAAGCCAGTTTCCGTTTGTCTGTTTTATCATAAAGTTTTGTAAAGCCATCAACAATTGCAATGTCATTATAAATTCGATCTTTTGCAGATTCTATTCGATAAGCTTCTTTTAGGTATAACTCAGCTTTCTGGAAATTTTCTTTTTTCAGATAAACTCTAGCTATATTACTTAATGTTCCTTTTTTATACTGAAGTAAATAATCAAAAGATTGATTCTGATTTATTAAACGAAGAGCTCTGTTATTATAAATGAGAGCACTATCTAGTTCCTCTTCTAATATGTTATAAGCAACAGCTATTCTTTGATAGTTTTGTATTAAACAAAAATCACAGTTCGAATCTTTAATTAATTCTAATTGATATTGAATAGAATCATTTTTTTCTAATGATTGAGAAAGGATATTTTTAAAGTAAAATGAGAAGTAATTGTAATAATACTTTTCTGTTTCATTATAGGCGTATCTTTTATACAACCGAATATAATTTTGGCTTTCTTTACTGTAATCTGATAATTTCGTTTTTGTAATCAGTAGATCATTTAGGGTATTACAAATTGTGAGTGAATCTTTAGTGGCAATAGCCTGCTCAACATTTTGTAGTAAATGTTCATGTGCCTCTTTCCATAAATTATTAAAAAGATAGTACTTTCCTAAATGAGAATTCTGCAATATCGAATCTTTAACTGAACTAAGAGAGTGTTTTTTTATTAACTTATGTAATATTGTATCATTTACACCTTTTTTAAGTACAATATATTCCCACTTCAGAACCTTAAACTCTAAAGAGTTTTCGTGTTTATTGAAGAATTTCTCCAAGGATTCAATATTTCTCTTTCTAAGTTGCTCATTTTCCTTTTTATATTGAAAATAATCTTCCGACTGTGCAAAAGAAGTATAGGCAAATAATGCAAAAAAAATTATATGTAGAATTTTATGTATCAATTTTTAGTATGAACACATTTTATATTACAAATACTACCTCCTTGATTTAAAGGAAATCCCCCACAATTTTCGTTGCAGATACATTCTGTGAGTTTTATTCTAAATTGATGAAAAGGACCATAGTTTGCTTTAGTATATATGTCAAAGGGTTCTTTTGAAGGCGCATTTATTATGTCCTGAATTCCTTGAGGTATACAACTTTTTGGAATGTTTTTTTTTGTAGGGCTAAAAAAACTAAGGTTAAAATAAAATTCTATCCCGTCTTCAGTTATTGATGGTATCATTTTGGATATACCGTGTGTTAACAATCCTGAATATTTGAGAACTTCAAATTCGATACTTTGAATTTCACTTTTTTCATTGAAACAAAATTTGGCATTTATTGATTCCGTAATTCCGTTTTGTTTTGTAATATAAATAGGTTGAAATTCATCATGGCTAAGATTAACTGTTAAATCTAGATTGCTTGAACAAGTTAAATGAAGTGGTGAATAAAAATTCCCAAGAACAGATATAGCAATTAAAGTATATAAGACCGAGCCAGGAATTGTTTGGTCAAAGGAATAGTAAGAAGTTAGTGGAATCGAAAAAACCCCAATAACAATTAGGAGTTTTATAATTATCACTTTAAAGTTGATTGTCTTTTTCATAATCATTAGGTTTTATATCTGATTTCAAAACTATTTATTTCTTCGATGGTATAACATACCCTAACTTGGGTATATAATAGATTTAAGTAATCTGTTTTAAACTTTTTTATTTATTATTTGATATTATTAATATAGTATTTAACTCGATTTAATAAATAACCCCTAACCTTGAATGCAAAGTTCAGGGTTAGGGGTTATGTATTTACTTTTTAAAGTTAATATTTATTACTGGATATAAAAAATGATATCTTAAACTCCCTATTTATAGTTATTAAAAAAGTCAATCAAATCTAATTTCGTTAACAAATCATTTTTTTGGGTAGAAAATATGCAGAGTGTAATCCATTTAAAAGTAATCACCCCATAAAACAATTACATTAATGAGTCCCTGTCAATACCTTTAAAAAGTTCATCATCTTTCTCTATAAGTGGGTCATACCAATCTGCTTTATCCTTCATCCATTGAAAATTCTTTTTAATCTCGTCGGTTAAAAGCCCTTTTTCAAAAGCATTTTTTTCTAATACTTCGATATAATTTTTGAGGTAAATAGATTTTTGCCATCTACTTGAACGGTTCAGTAAAGATCTGAAGGTGTCTAATTCTTTATTTTTCCTCCTGTTTATCTCTATTTCAATTTTTCTTTTACGTTCATTTTCTTGTTGTCTAATATTACTTTCAATCCTTTCTTTTTTTTCTCTTTGAGACCTTAGCTCTAAATAAGCAAGAATATCAGGTAATTTTTGTTCTATTTTTTTATTTACACCATCTTTCCATTCGTACGTATTAAAATTATCAATCTTCAACACTAATTTACCAGTAGGATAATATCTAGCTTCCATCCAATCATATTTATGGTGCTTTTCCATTACTCTTTTGTCAATCTCTCTTATTCTAATACTATAATATTCCCCATTGACTATAAGTTTTGTGCCATTATAGTTTGCATATTTATGATTAGTTATAACTACTGCTTTATGTCCTCTTTTCTCGAAAAGTTTAATTAATGAATTTGCAAATATTAAAGCTCTCCTTTCAAGAGCTTTTGAAACACTTATGCTAAAAACTCCATCATCAGGAACTTTTGTAATTCTAGGGTAACTATCCTTTTTTTTATTCTTAAAATAATCTCTGGTTCGAACTATTATTTTATCTGGTTTAGAAAGTTTTTCAGGAACCTCTATAGGTAAACTTTTATCATTCCTTATTTCCCTAATAAGTAGATTCAATTCTGATAATTTCTCCAAATTAATTTCGCCTTCTATTCGATACGGTAGTTTGATATTTTCATATACTTTTTTACGCAGCGATAAAGGTGTTTGAAATACTACCTTGTCAAACTTCAACTTTTGCCAATACCCTCTTTTTGGTAAAGGAATATCGTAATTCCTGCATATTTTTTTGAATGCCGAATTTGTCAAAGCATAATCTTGAATAACTTTTGAAATTGGTTTTGACCAAATTAACGTATAAAGCTCTTGCCTTGTATATTCCTTAAACGTTTTATCTTCTTTTAAACTCATTTTATAATTGTAAAATATTATCTATTAAAATATTTCAAAATCTATTAATATATTTTAACTTGTAAGGTCAATTTAAACAACTAACCAAAATTGACTAGTATTCACAACTATAACGTAGGAAATTTAGGCGTAGACAACGAAAAAAATAGCAATTAAAACTATTAAAGGTCCGTTGCTTATTATTATAGGTCCTAAAGGCTAGACCAGCTGAAACATAACCCACTGTTTATAAAATCTTTACATTTTACAGGGTATGCAAATCCACACATTTTAGTGCTTAAAATGATACCTCTTATTTAGGATTTATGTTTGCTTTTGATAGGGTTTTGTTTGACTTTGCATTTTCTAAATCTATTAATTCTGAAACCAATTTAGGAGATTCTGTTTTTAATAAATCTATTATATCTATTGCTCTTCTTATTTCTTTATTAGAAAAATCAGATTGTTTATCTATTTTTCGAGCAACCTTCCAAATGAAGTTAGATTGTAAAACATCCAGTTTGCCAGTAGATTTTCCCCAATTATTTATTTTAAGCCATCCATCTTCAGTTAGCTCAGTTATTTGTTTAACAAATTTTGATCTTTGATCTTCACTCATTTCTGTACTCTGAGAATATCTGTCTAATAAGTCTGATGGACTATATAGTTCAGAATCAATAACTGATAAGTCAATATCTAGAGTTTTAGTTTTTAGTTTTTTCCAGCATTCTTCTTTCTTAGCCCATTCTCCAATCAATCCACCAGGAGCAGTTTTCCTCATAAAAACGTCAACCTTTCTTAATGCAACATATAAAATAGTTTCTAAATCATCTGACATTACTTGATTTTTCCATATTTTAACTAGATTGATCTGACTATTAGTTACAAGATTTAACCATGCAACAGTATAGGGAACTACCATATACCTCAAATCCCCTATTGCTTTTGCTCCTCTACCATATAACCTCTCAGCTGTTCTAAAAACTATTGCTTTAGCAATCAAATCTTCATAAAATATAGAATCGGTATTTAAATTATCTACAAATTTCATAAACTCAACAAAATTTCTTTGCCTACCCTTAACCACCCACCATGGTTGTTGTTCCCAAGAATTATGAAATCTTGCCAAATCTTCTTTAGCAAACTTTTGATTTTTAGGATTTCTATCTGTCCATTTTTTTCTTTGACTTCTAGTATCCATCTTATATAATTCATCATTGTATTGACCTCTGGCTCTTTCGTAAAACCATCTTGTCTGTGTTTTTCCGGGAAGGGATGATGCCCATATTTTTCTAGATAATGCTTCTATATCGATATGAAATGGATGATTGGAAGTAAGATCAGCATCCGAAACTTTATTTTGAGTATTAGCATATTGCGAAATTCTAGAGACTATATCAGCTTTTTTTATTTGATCATGTATTACAGTTAGTTTTAGTTGAACAGATACTTTTTCAAGATTTGTTTCTTTGTGTTTCTTTCGTGTTTGAAAAATAGAAGCAGTAGTTTGTCCTCCATTAACTATCTGAAAATCTTTTATAGAGATTATTTCATTACCTCCTTTACTCATTGTAACGGATTCAGCTGTAGCTGCTATACCATTATTATAAGCCATAAACATATGCGGTTCTTTTAGAATAGTATCTCTAATTCCTTTATTAATTTTACCTCTAAATTGTAAAAATGTTCTAACATTTTGTTCCAGTAACCTTGAACCATAATCTCTATAAATATTTGCTAATATCTGTGCAGGGATAACTGCTAAATATGAATCATAATCTTGATTTTTTGTTGGAGTAGAAATACAAGGTAATTTTTGCTCAAAAGAATCTTCAAAATCTATTGTAATAGGTTCTTTCCCAGATCCAGAGGCATGAATTCTGTACAAATATTCTATATCCCGAATATGATAAAGAACAGGAATATCGTTTATATCCATTTTGTTAGGAGCTTCTATGGGTATTATAAAGTCTGAAAGAATATATACATTGATTCTAACAATATCCTTCTTTAATTTATTAATCGTATGTATAAAATCAAATACAGGAGCTGTCTCTTCAATTATACCCATTTTTTCATTTAGCAAATTTTGTATAAAACGAGTTGAAAGACTTAAACTACTTTTCAGTTCATCTGCATAAATACGTTTGAGTTCTGTATTACCTTTGAAATTTGTTATAAATATATCTATTGTTTCATAGCCTTCACTTAACGCATATCCGTTTATTTTATGTATTCTATTACCTATACTGTTTTCTCTAATCTCTCTACAGGATCTTGCTCCTTCTGTTTCACCAGATTCTTCAAGATACTCCAAAGCTATTTCAGTAAATTTCTCTTCTTTTATACCACCACTTTCATCTGCTCTTATATTATCAACAATATCTTGAAGCAATTCGGTGCGAAAACGGATTAAATCTATATTAGAATTCATTATCAAATATTATTAATTGCTTCAGATAATTTTGTCCCATCATCAAGGGTAAAGTCTGAATAAAGATCTTCAGATGCATCTGTTTTTAAAAAATGACATATCTTCTTATATAGAATATCGACTTTACCTGATTGACTCATTAAGCGAGGGGTATCAGCAATATCTAAAATTAAGGGAAGTAGTTCAAGTTTTGTTAAGTATCTACTATTATTAAATTCAATATGCTTTACAGCTGTAGCTACTTCAAACTCATACTTGTGTAAAACTCCAGTATCCTTGTGATTTTTCTCCAAAAAAACTCTTGTTCCAGTTTCCATTATTACTTTAGTTTTTAAAGTTTTAAGTAATTCAATCATTTTAAAAGAAACATCAAGTTCACGTCTAAAAATTTGACTATCAATATCATCATGTGAAAATGGATTAAAAACAACTCTCATACAAATTGGAAGGTCCTTTATAGGAGAAGTATCAATACCTACTTCCTTTAAATATTTAAATAACATGTCTGTCAATTCCCCGAGTTGATCACGTAATTTGATATCTCCATTGCTATCTAATTTATACTTTAAATTTTCAGGTAAAAAATCTTTAATTATTCGTTCACAAACTTTTCGTTGGTGGTTAGCACATGCAGGGTATTGTTTCGTTTTAAAATAATGTATAGCCTTCTTATAATTATCTTCTCCGGGTAATATTGCCGGTTGGTCAAACCCTTTAGAGTGTCTATCAATGAAGATTTCTTCATATGCCCAATTGCTTTGCCCTAAATAGTTTCTGGCGAGTTCATACCACTGACGATCATATGTTGTCAGAATTATTTGATGATTACTAAAGGTGTCAGTAGTTCCGGCAATTACATCCACAGTTAAAATTTCAAGTAGAGGCATCCGATTTGATGTATCTAAACCTGTAAAAATATCATCCAAAAATAATATAGTATAATTCTGTTGAGGAACCGATAAATGGGCTGCTAGAAAAATACAAATTGCTAGTGCGCTTAATCTAGCTTCATTTAGAAAATGATGGTATTCTTCTGTGTCATCATTTAACTCAATACCATAATAACTAACGATCATTTTAAGTTTGGGTTTTCCACTTTCTATCGTCTCTTTTGATAGAGAATCAAACCTTATCTCTAATGAATCATCAAAGTATTTAAAAAGAGCGTTTAATGACTGACTCACATCAGTTAGTATCTGGTTTACCCCATTACAAAAATCACTAACATTAGTTTCGTCAGGTTTGGAGTCAACATTATTCCATAAATCCTTCATTTTAAGATTTGTCTCAGTTTGAGAAGGCGATGGATTCGGAATTTCACCTAATAAAGAATCTTCTCCAGCGAATAAGAAATTAAATAAATTTACCTCAGGGTCTTCAACAAAATGAATTCGAAGTAAATCCCTATATGTCATAAAATTACGTGTTCGTGCTATTGCCTTTAAAAAAGTCTCATCTGTATTTGTTTTAGCTGGATCGGAAGAAAATCGATAAGATTTAGTTTCATCATCTGCCTTAAATAATAATTCTACAAATGGTTGGTCATCTAATTCTTCGTTTTTAGAAAAAACGTTTTCTATAAAACTAATATCAGGTTTTATTGAAGAGGTAAAAACATCTTTGACTCCCTTAAAAAGAGAGCTTTTACCACTTCCATTTTCGCCATAAATCAATAAGTTTTTTTTATTAGAAAAATCAATATGATATTTACTCGATTCTTCCCCTTTTTCATTATAAAACGCCCGATAATTATTTAATATAATCTCTGAAATCTTCATTCCTAGTTACTTTGTGTGAACACCGATTTTATTTTACTTACCAAATTATGATCGTCTAAATAGAAAAGAACTTTTCGAACAATATTTGATTTATCATACAGCTCGTTAAAAATATCTTTTGCTAGTTGCTTTCTTTCAATTTGTTTCGGTAACTCTTGTGGTATAATTTTATAAAGTTCAGAATGAAGTTTTTGGTTATCTGTTTTCAATGTATCATTAAAATAAATTGAAAAAATTAAGGCATCTAAAATGTTTGCATAATATGACTGCATTGTGCCACTCTTGATGTTATTCGTACAAACTAATAGATCATGAAGATTTTCAAACAACCATAAATCCTTTTCTAATGGCTCATGAATAGGAAAACTTTTAATTACCTTTTCCGTAATAAAATAAGAATCCTTTTTCTGTTGACCATTAACACGTACCCAAGCTCCGAATAAAGTGGAATTAAATAAAGAAACCATATACTTGGTATTATATCTTTTAGAGTTTAGAATCCATAATGCATCGGAAAATAAAGCTTTATTGTTATTATAACTAAAAATTACATATCTAGATTTTTTCATTCCAATAATGTATTCGCCACTAACAATATCATTTTCATAAGGATTTAATACAATATTTTCTGATTCTTCCTTCAAAAAATAGCGCTGTATCTCATTCTCTGAAAAATAAGGAATCGAATTAAAGTTCTTGTTGTATTTTTCAGTTCTTGATAATACAACATTAGATGAAGTTCTCAAATCTGTAATATCAGAATCTGCTTTATAGTAATTTGGAACTATTCCTGAGTGAAATTCGGTATCATCCAAATAAGAAGCTAAACTATTATCAGCTTCAATTAGATCTATGAAAGTATCATTGCTTAAATTCCTGAAAATGGAACCAGTGTTTTTGGAGTCATCAGCTTCATCTTCAATAAAATCTTCAGTATCGTACTCATCTGGATAATCGTATAATTCTTTTTGAAACACTTCATTAATTGCGTACACAACTTTTTCATCTTTATTGATATAAGGAAAACTTATTGCTAACCCAATAATTGGTACATTACTAAACGGTGATTCACTTTTTTCAGGATTTGGATCTAGAGGATATATAAGAAGAAGACCATTAGTATCTGGTCTATTTATTCTTATTCTTAAAGGACTTGGATGTATCACTTTATCTGGGTCTTTACCCTCGGACTCTTTATCAAGCTTAGTTTGTTCAAATGCTTTATATAATTGATCGTCTGTTAAGTCAATATACTCATGAAAATTTCCGATAATATGAGATTTAACTAATGCATAATTTCCAGAGATGTTTTCTGTATCATTTTTCCTAAATGACAAACCGACATCTAGGTTACCATAACCTTTGACTATTTTATCAGTTCTTGAATTGTTGATTAAAGCGATAGTCCAATTTATAAGTTTTTTCTTCTTAACTTGATTATTGATATAATCAATTAATAATCCAGTATGAAAAGATTGTTGCGTTGTTTTATATCTGTCCAAATAATTAATAACTGTTTGAAAGTTATTATCTCCTTGCCAAACAAAATTTTGTGTTCTCAAATGAGAGCTATTATTTTTAGGCCCTGTAGGTTCTCCTAAACTTTCAATTAAACTTTGAGTTAACAAATGATTGTCTTTGAACATATGTCTTCTCTTTTTGGAGATATCAAATTCCCATGTTTCTTCTAAACCTCCAGAAAAACTAAAAGACATCATTTTTCTATATCTAAACTTATTTGCAGCAGTGATAGAAAGTAGACCTGTATGTGAACGCACTTTCAGACCATAATCGATAGGTTGCTTATTTAAAAATACCATCCTATCAAATTCTGCACGCATTTCCTCTGTGGCAATTGAAATGTGTTTGTAGTTAGAAATCAGATCGTTACTCGTAAAAAGCCTGCATAAATCAAGATAACCTGGTCTATAACCAAACCAACGTCCCATTTGCATTAATGTGTCATACATTTTTGATGATCTTAAATAGTAGCTAACTGTCAACCCTTCAAGTGTTAGCCCACGAGATAGTTTATTCCCTCCTACAGCAATTACAGAAAGCCCTTTTTTATGATCATAATAGTCCAATGGTTCAATATTTTTAACTTCTAGGCCTCCTAAAAGTTTTGAACCATGAACTGCTCTCAATTGAATTTTTGTTACAGCAGGAAGTAATTGATTTTTAATTTCATTCCAATTAATGGGTTTTATATCCGGATCAGTATTTCCTTCAATTTCGAGATGTTTTATTATTTCATTTGTTTTAGGTAAAAATCTTTTTTCCCAAAGTTCTTTTAAACCTTCAATAAAATCAACTTGATTAAACTCTATTTGTCTTTTATATTTTGACAATTCTTCTCCAACTTTTAGAGCTATATGATTTTGCCAATCGACAAAACGGGTGACATGAATTAACATAGAATTATCTACATTTATTTGACCTCTAGTTCTTCTTGCAGCACACGATAGAATGAAATACTTGATAGCTTTTTTTAAGCTTTGAGGCAGCTCAACTGGTTTATCATCATCTTTTTTATGTTTATCAGGTATATAATTGTAGTTGTCTTTTCTCAATTTATTAACCAAATGTTTATTATCCAAGTATTCTTTAGGTTGGTAATCATCAATTTGTTCATAAAGATTTAATGGAGAGATAGTATCATTACTTGCCTCATCATTTTCATAAAGCACGTCCTCTCTAACAAGACCAAAAATTCGATCTGGACCAATATAATTAGAAGGAGGAGGGATATTTATGATAAAATTTCGAGGAAACAGGTCATTGCCTATTGTGTAATTTTGATTCCCAGCAATAATTTTAATACCTTTTCGTAATACCTCTTCTTTATTATCGGGAGTAGGGATAAATACATTGGCATAAGGAGTTGCTGTATATCCTACATAGGCACTTTTATCAAACAAATTGAGTACAGCTCTAATGGCTCCATTAATGGCAGAAACACTACTTTTACTAATATTTATTGAAGCATTATCAGCTTCGTCGTCAATAAGCAATAAAGGAATATTTTTAATAATACGCTCACCATCTCCATAATCTTCACCTTCTTTTCCCGATAACCATTCGATTAAATTTTTAAGTACTGAATTATTTTTCTTAATGACTAAGACAACAGGGTCACTCCCTTTTAAATTTATATTGACAGTTTCAGCAATATTTTTTCTAAAATCTCCATTTGGAGCATTACTTGTCAGCGAATGCGCTGCAACATATCTATCTATTTTTCCAACACCAATTCTATTACTACTTTGAGTAAAACTTCTACTCGTTTCTGTATCATAACCCAGAAAACCTTCATCTATTCGTAATTGTGTTTGACTACGCAGACTGTTATGAATTCCAGCAAGGACTATTATTAGTTTATATCCAGCATCTGCTGCTTTGTTAATCAAACCAATATAATTCGAGGTTTTTCCTGATTGTACATGCCCTACAATAAGTCCTCTTTTATCGAATTGGTCATAAACATTCGGGTCTGCTAATCTATCTAATATATTGTCAGTGAGCTCATCAAGTCGTGAAACAACTTTATGGGGGAACTTTTTTTCATCGGTTAAATAATCTCTATAGCGTCTCCAAAACTTTCTTTGAGTTGGATTTTCTGCCCATTTATCAAGAATCCAAGGTTCTGTTTTATTATCATCAAGAATTTTTGCAGCCTCTTGAGTTGTACCAGTAACAGCTATTAACCTCTCATGAAGTATTATTTCATCTGTATCATTAATTATGGGTAAAATCTGTCTAACCTTTTTAATGGCTTCACTAATTTTTTCTGAAGTAATTGGAAGATCTAATTCCAAAAGGTTTCTACAGATTTTCTGTGCTTGTTCTAGTATATTATCTTCACTCATCTCTTAATGCTTCAATATATTGAGGGTAATCGCTGAATGGTTCAGTGATTAATAATTTTTTACGTGCTTCTGCGTTTGAGGCTCCATTTTTAATCCAACCTTCAAATAACTCAATCATCACATTAGTCAACTCTTCTGAAGGAGTTTCCTCATAAGGACGCACCATACTGTCTGGATATTCATTTTCCTTAGTGATAATTGCCGGACCTGGAACAGTTTCTTCTATAATACGAAGTAATTTTTCTAATTCTCTTTTTTTACCTGATAGCTTTGCTATTTGTTGAGCAATAACGGGGTGACCTCTATTGATTCGAAAGAAATAACGGTCATTTTTCACTACTTCTGACCAAACAAAAGAAAATTCCCCAGGTAGAGATCTTTGCATTTCCTTACCTCTATGCCTGAATATTTGTTCAGCATGGGACATAGCTGTTAGAGCAATCGCTCTTAGGTCTTGTCGTAAGTATGCCGGAGGTCTAGCTCTGGATTTTTTAATATCGATCTGCCATTCATTATCCAAATGATTTGGTAGATTGATCATAATTCTTGTTAATTTATAATGAGACTTTTTTCGAGTAAAGCCTAACCAATCAGCTGCTAAAAGAAGCCTTTCATTTCTGTAGATATAAAACCCTTGTAAAGCATCCCAACCTCCTCTGTTTTCTCCATCTACCCAAACTTCAGGATCAATTTTTGATCTATGCGGAAGAATATAAGCTTTTACCACTACTTGACCTTCCGCAAGTGTTTCCTCGGGAAATGGCTGTGTTGCTGTTTCACCTCTTAAGAAAGGATCCCATGGCTTAACTTCATATCCATTAAATACGATTTTAAGTCTACCATTTTCTATATATTTATGAAATACCATTTCTATGTGTCGCTTTACTTTTTCAGCAACTGCGAAAAAATCATCTTCAGAATTTAATATATTAATAGCTCCTACTATTCTATCAAGGTTTTCCCAAACTATCATGGTTCCAGCTTTCATCTGATCCATGACTTTTATATCTTTTTCTTCAGCAAATTCCAAAATATTCCAACCACCGTTATCATTTACTATATAATCAAGATCCCATCTCCAGGTAGTTATTGGTGTATTTTCTTTTTTTGAAATAACTGTAAATACTCGACATTGAGAAAAAGAAGCTGTTTTAAGACCAAGACCAAAACGTCCTAAATCATTTGGAGCTCGTTCTTCATTTGGATTTTGGCTTCCTGGTCTCATCGCCTGAGCTAGTTCTTCTTCATTCATTCCACTTCCATCATCCCTAACTATTATTCTTGAATGAATACTATTCCATTCAAAATCAATCCAGACGTGTTTTGCTCCAGCAAATATTGCATTGTCTATAATATCAGATATTGCAGTCTCTGGTGTATATCCCAGGTCTCTTAAACTTTCAACCAGAGAAGAAGCTAAAGGAGCAGCTTCCCTTGTTCTTATATCTTTATATTTATCGTTACTGCTCATCTGTCTGCATTAAAATTTTATTTTTTAATTCTTCAAGGCTAAGAACTTTTTTTCTCTTCCGATGTACCATTCTATGACAATTTGCGCATAGTACTGTTAAATCAGTTTTTGGATTTGTATTACGCTCTTTACTTGCTTCCCCGCCTAAAGGAATTAAATGGTGGACCTCAATGTAATCTTTTCCCCATTCTCCATAAAATAAACCATAGTTAAACCCGCAAGCCTTACAGGATGTTCCATGTATGGCAATAGCTTTGTTTCTGATTCCAACATCCCTTTCAGCCTTTTGGGAAATGTATACTTTTTTCCCTCCTTCTGTATGGGTTTCAATTTCTCCATTAATTTCTACGGAATCATTGAATTCAAACTGATCTTTTATAAATCGAATATAATTTTGGAACGCGCTTCTTAAATCACGTCTTTTTTTACTATCACCTGAAGTTTTTAGCTTTTTTTCTATTGCAAGTAAACTTTCAATTTCAGTTACACCGTATAAGCCGCCTATTTCTTTAATTTCAAGTTGAAATTCATCTACAATAATGCTCTCAATTTGATTAGCATATGTTAAAATTGTTCTTTCCTGATAATCTGTACCATCTAACTTCCCAACCTTAGAAAGCCACCTTATGAATTGTTGCTTTTTATTTGAAACCGCAGATTCAATAATCTCATTTTTCAAATTACTAGCAACTTTTATCAACTTATTTTTATCGTTTACAAATTCGTTCCATATTTCTAGATCTAGTTTCCCACCAGATTTCATTCCTTTACCATCATAATTGGGGTCAAACCGTTTGAAGTTTGCAAGTTTTAGAGGAATACTGTTAACACTTCTTTCAAACCCGCCCTTAGTATTCATTAGCGTTAGTAAACTACTAAGCTCAAATACATCTATATTCTTTCCGTGCATCTGACCGTATTCTAGCTTAAAATATAAATCCAAGGCCAAAATCAATTCATGTCTATTCCACGGTGGATTTCTCATACTTTAGTGCTCTGAATTTTCGTTTTTACAAAAAGATAATGAAGTAAGGCATATGCTGTATTAACACTTAATGCATTTCCTGCTTGTTTATATAGTTGAGTATCACTGATTTCTGCTTTCATAGCATTAAGACAAAATTGATCGGTAAAACCTTGTAGTTTCATCGCTTCTTGTGGAGTTAATCTTCTAATAGGTTTCTCCATTAATATTTCTTTAGAAGTTGTTCTATTAGACTTATTAGACTTAATAAATTCTTCTGAATAATAATTATCCTGACAAGCTCTGTGCATTTTTGCCATTGTTGCGGTTAAGGTTCTTGCAATTGGTAGATCAATTTCTGATTTTGACCAGAAATTTTTAGATCCATTAGCTAATATTATTTTTTTTGTTTTGGGTCGGATTGTGTATTTATCATTGACATTTTTTTCCAGGATATCCAATACATCCTTATAAACACAAAGGCTATGATCTTTAATGTCTTCAAAATTTTCGACTACTAATTTTTCTGTAATTTCTGGTAATGGATTGTTTCTACTACAAACAAGAAAGATTCTAGTTCTTCTTTGCGGTAATCCAAAATTTTGAGTATCTAGCAAAACATGAACAACATGTTTATAACCATGTTCTTTGAAGAAATCTTTTATGTAATCAAGAGTTTTGCCTTTATTAACGACTGCTAGATTACGTACATTTTCAAGAATAATATACTCAGGTTTTTTTGCTGAGAGTATTTTATCAACGCTGAATAACACTTTACCTCTCTCGTCTTCTAAACCTTTACGTTTTCCCATTAGACTAAAGGTTTGACAAGGAAAACCACCTACTAAAAGTTTAAAATCTGGAACCTGTCTAACATTACTTAAATTTGAAGCAAAAGTATTGATATCACCCATACGGATTTCCCCATTGAGATTATAATTAGCTTCATAATTCTTTATCGCATAAGGGTCTATTTCCGAAAATGCCTTACAGTGAAATGATGTAGAAAAATCTTTGTTCAAGTGATCCAAAGCTTGTCTAAAACCTCCAATTCCAGAAAAAATTTCGATATAATTCATTTATAATACTTTATAATTTCTTTTCCTATTACTTCTGCTAATTTTACTGGTACTGCATTTCCAATTTGTTGGTACCATTCGTTTGGTCTACCCATAAAAATATAATCATCTGGAAAAGTCTGGATTCGTGCTGCCTCTCTCGGACTCAACCCTCTTGCTTGCCAAGGATGTATATACATATGACAATCAAACCTCATATGAGAAGTTATGGCTTTAGAAACCTTATTAGGAATTAAGCGATAGTATTTATCTGTGAAAATCTCATTTCGAGTTTTGTATTTCATGATATCTTGAATACTTTCATGTAATGAATTACCTCCTTGAGGCAATCGAGCAAAAATTTCCCTATCATTTTCATTATTGTATCTAGATTTGTGATTAAATACATATTCCTGTTTTCTTCCACGATTTATATAGCTTGAATAAGATGTTTCAGCGATATCAATTTTTTTGATTTTAAAGCCTACGTTTTCATTTTCCAAAAGAGGTTGATTAAATTTTGTTCCAGCCTGAATTGAAGGCAAACCTTCTAGTGCATGTTTAAGAAAATATTTTGTGCCATTTCCCTTTGATTTAATATTATACGCGAGGTCATTAGGGTTCACATTTATTCTATTTCCAATAATAAAAAAACGTTCTCGATTTTGTGGAATATTATAATCTTTTGCGTTTAGAATAAGAAAACAATAATCATAGTCTTTTCCTAGAATGTTTTTCATATCCTCTTCTATTTCTGCTTTCTTTTTTGCCATACCTCTAACATTTTCCAGAAGAAAAAATGGAGGTCTGATTTCTTTAAGTATTAGTAAGAAATCTTTATAAAGTTCATTTCTAGGGTCATTGAGCAATGGTTGGCGATTTGCCATTGAAAATCCTTGACAAGGAGGGCCTCCGGAAATCAAAAATACATCTGACAAGTTTTTCTTAAACTGCCCCATATCTTCAATAATATTCTTCATATCTCCCAGATAATATCTATTTAGGGGTAATTTTCTATTCAAATAATAAGACTGTAAAGCACTGTAATTATAGTCAGTAATAAATGATGGTTGAAAACCAGAATTTTCCAAACCTAATCCTAATCCCCCTGCTCCTGAGAAGAAATCTGCAAATTTTGGTTTCCTACCTCTGCCTCCAGTTTTATTCAATAAAAACTTCGTAACAACATTATTATTTTTTAGATCATCATTAGAGTAAATTGTTCCATATAAATCATTTATTTCTTTTCTTTTATCTTCTTTTAATTGATTGAGTAATTTTTCCGAAACCCAGTTATGTTCATTAAAATCTTGAACACTTGTTTTTTCAATTTGAAATAACCTATTCAAGTCCGAAAATAATTCAGCAACTTTAGCTTCTTTATTAGAAGCATTATTTTTTAGAATAAAATCAATCATTTTCTAATTTGATCCAATTAAATCTTTAACATTTACCTCAAGGATTTTCGCAATTTCATTTAAAACTTTAAGGCTTGGTTGGGTTCTATTCTGTACATAACTATTGACTGTATTAAAGCTTTTACCTAACTTACTAGCCAACCATGTCTGTTTTATGCCTTTAGCTTCCAAGACGTCTTTAATTCTATTCATAAGGGAGAGTAATTAAAACACTAAATTAGTATATACTTTATAAAAATACCCAGTTTTATATTATATATTTACAAAAAAAAATCTTCTTGTCAACACTTTCATTATTAAAAGTACAAAAACAGATAATAGTTAGTCTGTTCTTATTTTTAACAAATTACTAGCTATTACATTTAGCATATATGGCACCGGCACCTAGCTTCAAAAATCATAATCCACCTTACTTAATTGCTATAACATTTAAAAACTTATGTTGCTCATATAATTTCTCTGCTTTAATTCTTTCTTCTTCCTCCATTACAGATCCAAAGTCAACATAATTTGAGATTAATTTGGCTTCTTCTTCACTTAATCCAATAGACAAATATTTTCTGTATACATAAGCTCCTGGACAGCTACAACCTTCTGCGCCCCAGTATTCATGAGTTAGTTTACAATTAAAGAAATGTTTTTCAGAAGGTTCCTCATCTGGTAAACCCAAACCATCCAATAAAATATCATCAAGCTGATCTTGTTTAGGTAGTGGGATTAAAATACTTTCTAATTCTTTTTCTTCTTTTCCAAATAATTCTAAGATTTCTTCATAGGTATCTCTTTTTGATCTTAAATATCCTAAAGGATAATTTACCGCACTAGCAGCATCTAAAATATTCTCAATACCATATTCTATATTACCTGAATTTGAGTATTCATCAGCTGGGGTTTGAAGTATTTTTCCCAATTGCCTATTATATCTTGCGATTTTCTCCTCAAAGTCTAGAGTAGATAATTTATGCTCTAGCACTCTTTTAAGAGAAGTAAGTTTATCTGAGTTCATTTTTTATCTGTACATTTTCTAGAAAGGTATTAAAAACTATTTTAACATTAACTCTATCAAAATTAACCCTGATCCTTTTAAAGAACCAATCAACATATTCATCGACAGATTTTCTCCTTTCAGCTATATCTTAATTCCCCGTAGAAACATCAGGCTATCTTTAATATAATATTTTAAACTCCAAAATAAAAACTACCATAACTATGAAACGAAAAAAACTACCCCTGCAAAAACACAAAGGATTATTCATTTATTGCAATCATTGTAGAAAGGATTTTTCTTGGACACAAAAAAAAGTAACTCAAGAGTCAGGAAATACTATAAAAGAAGAGCCTTTATGTGGTGATAGCGAAAAAAAGTATTCCTCCTGTAAATTTTCCGCTAAACATAAATTTAGGTCACGTATTTATATCCCAGGAACACAGCGGATAGTTAGTAAGTCTTTTAATGTTAATAGTTATAATGATGCTGTTAAAAAAGCTATTGATTTTGAAAAGGAAATCAAGAATCCAGAATCAGAAAATCAACCTTATTTATTTGACTCTCAACTTCTTTATATAGAATTTTTAAAAAATATTGGAGTTCCTTTACATCAGCAAGTACAAAGAACATCAAAACATATAAAAGAAGTATATAAAGCATTAAAACAGTTTAACAAAACTCTTACTATAAATAGAGTTAATACTAGGATAATAACAATAAACCAGATAACAGATGATCATATAGGGTTCTTTCATGCGTATCTTATACAGACTAAAAAATATCAGAACAAAACATATAATAACAAAATGAGTGCTGTAAAAGGTTTCTTTAAATGGACTATAGAGAACTACGAGTTAAACAAATCTAATCCCTTTGACAAAGTTAGGAGAAGAAAAACGGTAATTAAAAAAGAAACGATTACAAGAGTTGAATTTCAAAATCTTCTCAAAATTATTAGTCCGGAAAGGGGAGTCATACAAATGAAAGGGAAAAGAAAACAAAAAAGAAATCTCTATAAGCCTTATTTAAAAGACGGAATTGAACTTGCTCTCTATACTGGTGGGCGGCGAGAAGAAATCGTAAGTCTAAAATGGAATATGATACATGAAAAAGATAATATTCCAATCTATATCGAAATGAGAAATTTAAAAGTTGAACGACAACTTGGAGATGGGTTTAATGAAGAGGTTACTCCCAAGATTATTCCTATCACCAAAGATTTAAGGGAATTACTTCATAGATTAGGCTACAATAAACATAAAGGAAAAAACAGATTTCTATTACATCCTAATCGTTCAAAATCATCTACAGCATATATGATGGATTCTCTTTCTAAAGGTTTTTCTCATTTTTATAACTTATTAGGAACAAATAGAAAACTACAATTAAAATCACTTAGAAAAACGTACTTAACCTACCTACATTCAACTATAGGCGCAGATACAAAATATCTATCTTCTCATACTTCTGATAATGTTTTGCAGAAACACTATATAGATGAAACTATTGTAAGTAAAGCTATTCTGAGGTTTGAAATATTTAACGAATAAACTGAAAAAACAGTACGTCAAAAGCACACAAAACAACACGTCTGCTATAAAAACAAATTTAAAAATTACAAATTACTGATTTTTAAATACTTATATGTTTTGTGATTTTGAATTCTCAAGAGTGACCTTCGGGTAGAATTTAACATTTTTTCATAAAAACAAAAAAGCTAAAACAATGATAATCATAGTTTTAGCTTTTCAAAAGTAGCGGGAACAGGACTCGAACCTGTGACCTTCGGGTTATGAGCCCGACGAGCTGCCTACTGCTCTATCCCGCGATATATATTTTATAAATCAGTAAACTGATTTTAAATTTCTTTTTAAGAACTTTCGCTTACTCAACAACAACTCCTTTCGTAAGCGGAGTGCAAATATACAACCTTTTTTCACTTATGAAAGCATATTTAAAGGAAAAATAAATATTTTTTTACCTAATTATCATTATCCACTGATTTTAAAACACATACTGCAAAAAAAATATTTTAATTCTTAAAATGGCCTTTTTTGTTATCAAATTATTCGAAAATCGCTGTATTACTGAAATATATTCAAAACTACATTTAACTTTATGATTTTATTAGTACTTATCTTCTATATCTCGTAAATTTGCTTCCTTTTTTAATACAATTAATAATATGATGTCTAGAATAGCATCAACAATATAGTAGTAAAGACCAAAGAAATGAGCAAGACATTATTTGACAAAGTGTGGGATTCTCACGTAATACGTAATATAGAAAATGGTCCCGATGTTTTTTTTATCGACAGACATTTTATTCATGAAGTTACAAGCCCTGTTGCCTTTTTAGGATTAAAAAGTCGAGGTAATACCGTATTGTACCCAGAACGCACTTTTGCAACTGCCGATCACAATACCCCTACCATAAATCAACACCTACCTGTTGAAGATCCTTTATCCGCTAATCAGTTAAAAGCTTTAGAAGAAAATGCTGCAGAATGGGGTATCTCTCACTGGGGGTTAGGTCATAAGAAAAACGGTATTGTACACGTAGTTGGGCCAGAAAACGGAATCACACTTCCTGGAGCCACTATTGTATGTGGTGATTCACATACTTCTACACATGGTGCTTTTGGTGCTATCGCTTTTGGTATTGGTACATCCGAAGTAGAAATGGTACTTTCTACACAATGTATCATGCAGCCTAAACCAAAAAAAATGAGAATTAATGTAAATGGAGAACTTGGTTTTGGTGTTACGCCTAAAGATGTTGCTCTTTATATTATTTCAAAATTAACTACCTCTGGTGCTACAGGATATTTTGTAGAATATGCTGGAGACGTGTTTAGAAATATGACTATGGAAGGTCGTATGACCGTATGTAACCTAAGTATCGAAATGGGTGCCCGTGGAGGTATGATCGCGCCTGATGAGAAAACATACGAATATATACAAGGAAAACCTCTTGCTCCTAAAGGAGAAGCATGGGATGCAGCCATGACCTATTGGAAAACGTTAAAAACAGACGATGATGCTGTTTTTGACAAAGAACTTACCTTTAATGGTGCCGACATCGAACCTATGATTACCTATGGTACCAATCCTGGTATGGGTATAGGAATCACTAATAATATTCCGAATGCAGATGCAGTAGAGGGTGGTGTTGCGACTTACAAAAAATCTTTGGGGTACATGGATTTTAGTGAAGGAGATAGTATGATCGGGAAAAAGGTAGACTTTGTCTTTTTAGGAAGTTGTACCAATGGTCGTATCGAAGATTTTAGAGCATTTGCTTCTATAGTAAAAGGAAAAAAGAAAGCCGACAATATTACTGCATGGTTAGTACCTGGATCTCACGAAGTAGAAGATCTTATCAAAGAAGAAGGATTATTAGACATAATTACAGAAGCAGGTTTTACGCTTAGAGAACCCGGTTGTTCTGCATGTTTAGCAATGAACGCTGATAAAATACCAGCAGGAAAACTAGCAGTAAGTACCTCTAATAGAAATTTTGAAGGAAGGCAAGGCCCTGGATCAAGAACGCTATTAGCTAGCCCACTTGTTGCCGCTGCTACTGCGGTTACCGGAGTTGTAACAGATCCAAGAACCCTTTTGTCTTAAGCTTTATAGTAAAAACAGTAATTTAAAAAGAAAAAAATGGCCTACGATAAATTCGATATATTAACAAGCACAGCCGTTCCTTTACCTATAGAAAATGTAGATACTGATCAGATTATTCCAGCACGTTTCCTTAAAGCTACAGAGCGAAAAGGATTTGGCGATAATCTTTTTAGAGATTGGAGATATAATAGTGATGACACCCCTAAAGAAGATTTTGTATTAAACAATCCAAAATATAGCGGGAAAATCTTAATTGGTGGAAAAAACTTTGGTTCTGGATCATCTAGAGAACATGCTGCATGGTCTGTATATGACTATGGTTTTAGATGCGTAGTTTCTAGTTTTTTTGCAGACATCTTTAGAAATAACTGCCTTAATGTTGGGGTGTTACCCGTACAAGTTAGCGCAGAATTTCTTGAAAAGATTTTTGCAGCCATCGAAGCTGATGCTAACAGTCAATTGGAAATTGATCTGCCTAAGCAAACAATCACTCTAAAAGCAACCGGCGAATCAGAATCTTTTGATATCAATAGTTACAAAAAAGAAAATATGCTAAATGGGTATGATGACATCGATTATCTTACCAAAATGAAATCAGAAATTCAGGAATTTGCAGCAAAACGTCCTTTTTAAAAATAATCGAGACGATTATGATAATACTCATCTTTTTGCCTTCCTAAAAAAACGTACTTAGGAAGGCAAAAGATACTTTTAATTAGTCATTAGCATTTCTAACCGTTCTTCTACATAAAACAACAAATACTCTTTAAGCCTAAATATTATACATATAATGAGTAAACGATCAATAGAAATAATGGATACTACCCTAAGGGATGGTGAACAAACCTCAGGAATATCTTTTTCTGCTTCAGAAAAATTAACCATAGCACGGCTTCTTATCGAAGAATTAGGAGTAGATCGCATCGAGGTTGCTTCGGCAAGAGTATCTGAAGGAGAATTTAGAGCTGTTAAGGATATCGTAGATTGGGCGAAGGAGAATGGATATATTGATCGTGTCGAAATCCTAACTTTTGTCGACGGTGGTAAATCTATCCAATGGATGAAGGACACAGGGGCTAAGGTTCAAAATTTGTTGACAAAAGGATCTCTAAACCACCTTACCTATCAATTAAAAAAAACACCCGGACAACATTTTAAGGATATCGCAGAAGTATTTTCTCTTGCACAACAAGAAGGCATTACTAATAGCGTATATCTCGAAGATTGGAGTAACGGAATGCGTAACTCTCCAGACTATGTATATGATTTTCTGGACTTCTTATCTGGCCAACCTGTAAAAAGAGTGTTACTTCCAGATACTCTGGGTATTTTAACTCCTTCTGAAACCTATAAATATTTGTCTGAATTACGAAACAAATACCCCAACCTTCATTTTGATTTTCATGCACACAATGATTATGATTTAGGGGTTGCCAATGCTATAGAAGGCGTAAAAGCCGGAATGAATGGATTGCACCTTACCATGAATGGGATGGGAGAACGTGCAGGGAATGCACCTTTGGCAAGCGTCATAGCCGTTATCAATGATTTTCTTCCAGAAATCACCACCAATGTAAAAGAAATAGCTTTATACAAAGTAAGCAAGCTTATAGAAACATTCTCTGGATTTAAAATACCAGACAACAAACCCGTTGTAGGAGACAATGTTTTTACACAAACTGCAGGAGTACATGCCGATGGAGATAGCAAACACAATCTTTATTTTAGTGACTTAATGCCAGAGCGTTTTGGCAGAAAACGCAAGTATGCCTTAGGAAAAACATCGGGAAAAGCTAATATCGAAAAAAACCTTGAAGAATTAGGTTTGAAACTTAGCTCTGAAGATGTTAAAAAAGTCACTCAAAAAATTATCAAACTCGGAGATAAAAAAGAAGTAGTAACTCAAGATGACCTACCTTATATTATCTCAGACGTATTAGATAGTAATTTGTACAAAAGTAATGTGAAAATTAAATCGTACTCGCTAAATCATGCCAAGGGCCTGAAACCTTCTGCAACCGTTGCCATAAAAGCAGGAGATGAAATCATAGAAGAGCATGCACAAGGAGATGGACAATACGATGCATTTATGAATGCACTTAGAAAAATATACGACCAAAAGGAGAGTGTCTTGCCGCAACTTATCGATTATGCGGTAAGAATACCTCCTGGTAGTAGCTCTGATGCGCTTTGTGAAACGGTTATAAAATGGAAAAATGGCGAAAAAGAATTTACAACCCGAGGTCTGGATTCTGATCAGACCGTATCAGCTATAAAAGCAACTCAAAAAATGCTAAATATTATTGAAGCATAGTTTTCGCAAATCAAAAAAAACAAATTACTTTGGCCTAGCTAAAACAAACAACAAACTAAACGATATAGAATATTTAAATAATGGAATTAAACATAGCACTATTACCAGGAGATGGTATCGGCCCCGAAGTCATTGACCAAGCTGTAAAGGTTTGTGACGCAATTGCAAAAAAATACGATCATAAAATAAATTGGACACCTGCTCTAACAGGTGCTGCAGCAATTGATGCGGTAGGAGAACCCTATCCAGACGAAACTCATGAGATTTGCGTGAATGCAGATGCTGTGTTATTTGGAGCTATTGGCCATCCAAGATTTGACAATGACCCTTCTGCAAAGGTACGTCCAGAGCAAGGATTATTAAAAATGAGACAAAAACTAGGGTTATTTGCTAATGTAAGACCTACTTTTACTTTTCCTTCATTAATTGACAAATCTCCTCTAAAACAAGAACGAATTGAAGGTACAGACCTGGTTTTCCTTAGAGAATTAACCAGTGGTATTTACTTTGGTAAAAGAGGAAGAGAAAATGATGGAAATACAGCATACGATACTTGTACCTATACTCGAGAAGAAGTTACTCGTCTTGCCAAAAAAGGTTTTGAAATGGCAATGGCTAGAAATAAAAAATTATGTTGTGTAGACAAAGCCAATGTATTAGAATCTTCTAGATTATGGAGAGAAACTGTACAAGGTATGGAAAAAGATTATCCAGAAGTTGAGGTAAGTTATGAATTTGTAGATGCGGTAGCAATGAGATTGGTACAATGGCCAAATTCTTACGACGTATTAATTACTGAAAATTTGTTTGGTGATATTCTTACCGATGAAGCATCTGTAATATCTGGATCTATGGGATTAATGCCTTCTGCTTCCTTGGGAGAAAAAACAGCATTGTTCGAGCCTATCCATGGTTCCTATCCACAAGCGGCAGGAAAAGATATTGCAAACCCTCTTGCTACGGTATTATCTGCCGCAATGATGTTCGAAACTGCTTTTGGACTTACTAAAGAAGCAAGTGACATTAGAGCAGTTGTAGATAAATCTTTGGATCAAGGTTTCGTTACCGAAGATCTTGCTGGTAATGCAAAAGCGTATAAAACAAGTGAAATAGGAGATTGGTTAGCACAAAATATCTAATCTTCAATCTCAATATATCACAAACCCCCGAAAATATATTTTCGGGGGTTTTGCTTTTCTAAAGGTTTATAAAATTGAAAAAACCAATATTTTTTCATATATTGTTGGTAATGGAAAACATCTAATACAAACAAACCTTTTTACTTCTTTCTCTTACCCTAGCCTTAAAAAAAGCAATTACAATAAATTTTAACATTTTTTTTAAAAAAAAGTAGGGGTTTTCTTAAATTAGATAGTCATATGATAGTAAAGTTTAATAACTGAATCTTGATTTTACATTTATCGTTAAACCCCTATTTTGCTAATGAAAACTATATTACAATTCTTCGTTTTATTTTTATGTGTAAATATTTATGCGCAAAACTCTAAAAATCCTAGAGACATAAAAGACATATTATCCAATCCATTTTATGAACAAAATGAAAGTTCTAAAAATGGGTACTCTCAAAAAAATGCTAAGCGATTAACTTTTCAGCAAATTGTTGAAGAGGCAGACGCTTATTTCAAAAACAAATATCCCGATCTAAACCCAAAAGACCTTTCACGCAGAGAGTTTAAAGATGATAACGATACCAAGTACCAAAGATGGAAAAGCTTTTGGAAAAAACATTTAAATAGTGACGGAACTTTGGCCGACTATACAAAACCAGCAGTCCTAAAAGCAAAGGCTGCAAAAAATAAAGGGACTTCGGCAAGGGCTACCTGCGCTGATTCTGAGTATACTGTAAATTGGTCAGAGGTTAATTATAATGGTAACTTTGGTTATCAAATTGACATGGGTCGTGTAAGTAGTATCGCGTTTCATCCCACAGATGTTAATACATTTTATGTAGGAGCAGCATTTGGTGGTCTTTGGAAAACTACCGATGGAGGTCAATCTTATACCAATATAAATGATGATTTACCACATACCGCAGTAGCCGATATCATTATAGATACTGCAAACTCTAATAGAATTTTTATTGCTTTAAGTGATATTACATGGTACGGCCCTAATGGTATCGGGATTTACGAATCTACCGATGGCGGGGTTACTTTTAGTCCTACAAATTTAACTTTCGATTTAATTGACGGAATTCGAATTTATGAAATGGATGTAAATCCTAACGATGCTTCAGAATTTCTTGTAGCAACCTCAGATGGATTATACAGAACCACGGATTATTTTTCTACCACTACCAAAATCATTAATCAACCTACAACAGCGGTTAAATATAATTTAAATTCGAATGATGCACATGCCGGAGGTAGTCAAGGAGAATATTATTTAAGCACCAATAATGGGCAAACATTTACACTTGATGAAGATTTTGGCAATGGTCAGGTAAGAATTTCGGTTTCTAACAAAGCTAATTCTGGTTATGTAGCTATCACTAGTTCTAATAACTTAAATGTTTCTACCGATTACGGCCGAAACTTTATTCGAAAATCATTACCCGAGCAGAATAGTGTTATTATGTTTGCGAATGGTTCTGACACCGACCTTATGGTAGGTAATTTCGAATGTTATCGTTCTACCAATACTGGTGATAGTTTTCAAGCTACCTCACAATGGTTAGGACAAAGTGGCCTTCCTTTTATTCACGTAGACCAAAGAAATATCTATAGAAACCCACTTGAAAATGATTATGTATACTATTGTAATGATGGAGGAGTATTTAAATATTCTGTATCTGGAAATAATTTCACCAACTTATCTTCAGACTTGTTTATTACACAATATTATGACATAGCTGTCTCTCAAACAGATGCCAACGTTCTTGGAGGAGGTTCTCAGGATAATGGAAATGTTACCCGAAATTCTAACGGACAATGGCAAAGTTATTATCCTACCGCAGATGGTATGGGACAAGAAATAGATTTTACTGACGCCAATACCAGATATTACGCCTGGCAAAATGGGAATGTATTTAGATGGGTAAATGGTGCAGTAACCAATATATCTCCACCGGGCAAAGGTGGTAGAGGAGCATGGGAAACTCCTTACAAACTAGACCCTAATAACGCTAGTAGAATAATTATTGGTTATGATAACGTTTATGCATCTGATAACAAAGGAAATACATGGACTAACATTGGAAACAATCTTGCCGGAGGAAGTAACTTAGAGCAAATAGCGATTGCCAAATCCAATTCTAATAAAATCTATGCATCTAGATGGAATGTGGTTTATGCTAAAAATGCAGCCAACAACAACTGGACCACATACACAACTCCTATAAACCAATATATCTCAGACCTAGAGATACACCCTACAGACGAAAGTACCGCATTTATATCCTATAGTGGTTTTACTGATAATGGTAAAGTTTACAAATCAACCAATGGAGGTTCTAGTTGGCAAAACATCTCTTATAACTTACCGAATTTACCAATACTATCACTCGAAACCTATGACACAAACCCGGGGGCTATATTCGTAGGAACTTACGGAGGTGTTTATTATCTTGAAGAAAATGGGACACAATGGTTAAAATATGGTTGTATACCTAATACAGCTGTAAATGATATCGAAATTCAATACTTAAACGGTGATAAAATATTTATAGGAACTCATGGTAGAGGAATATTCGAAGCTCCTCTTTCTCCTATACAATGTAGTACTAGTGTTGCGATAACTCCTTATGTAAATGATGGTACAGATTGGTTGCAACAAAGCAATCTTGAAGCCTGTGAAGGAGATAATGTATCCATAGGAATGCAAGATATAGGTACCGAAAATGTTGAATTAATACATCCAAATGGTTCTGTATTTATTCCAGATGCAGCCACCTCATGGCAAATTAACAATATACAATTAACCAGTTCAGGCACTTACACTATACGATATAATGACGTTACAGATGGATGTAGCGCAAGTACTAAAGAGATCAATATAAAAGTACTTCCATCAACAATAGATTTATCTAATCCCATTCAGGCAGTTATTGATGACGAAAATACTCTTGTAAATGAAGGAGATACCCTAACCGCAAAAGAAGGCTTGAGTTTAAAACTAGAGCTATCTTCAAATCTAAATAGCGGAACTATAGTATGGACAGGCCCAGACGGAACTAATTATGCTACAGATACCGTTTCTTTTTCTGAAGTAACAGAAAATGATCCAAGAGTAAAAGGTACGTGGTTAGCTCAAATAACACTTACTAGTAATAAATGTTTAGACGAAAAATTTACTACGCAACCGCAAGAAGTTTCTTTTAATATGGGTACTATCTCGAACACGGATCCTTCAGACGAAAATTCGTATACCATTTCACCTAACCCATTTGACAGCTCTTTCAAGCTTTCAGGAAATTTTGGAGACTATAACAATAGCTTTACTCTTTTTGACGTACGAAGAAGATTGGTTAAAAAATGGAACATAAAAACTATCGAAAACTCTAGAGAAATTGAAATAGACTTATCAAATATTAATAACGGTATGTATTTCTTTGTTATCGAAAACAAAAACATAAAACTGACAAAAAAAATAATAAAGATGTAGCTCCTTAAAAATTCAACACCTTTAATATAATAACCCCAAAAGATATTTTCTTTTGGGGTTATTCATTATTTATACAAAATTTTACTGTTCTATACTCAAAGCTTCGAAAGCGACCAAGGTTTGATCTTCAAATCTTGGATGTATTTCTATGGGATTACAACACACTTCACAATCTTCTACATATACTTGATAGGAAACAGAAGGATCTAATAACATTGATACTTCTTCCCAACAATAAGGACATTGAAAAAAATGTTCTAACATAATTACTTTAAATATCAATCAAGAGACATCATATCTATTTCTTCCTGCACAACTTCCCATTCTTCCATAAGTGCAGCCAATTGATCTTTTTTACCTTGGTACCTATCAAAAAAATCGGGTTGTGCAATCGTCTGATCATAGTTGACTGCTAATTCTACATCAATTTCCTTAATCTCTTTCTCCAACTTATTGATTTTTGACTCTACATTACTCAGTTTGTTGTTAAGCGACTTTATTTTTTTCTGATCTTGGTATGATTGTTTTGCTGTTTGTTTGGTTTCTGATGTTTCTTTAATCTCTTTATCCTTTTTTTCTATATCTCTTAAATCATTAACTTTTCGTTGCTCTAAATAGAAGTCAATATCACCAAGGTATTCTTTAATTTTCTTGTCTTTAAATTCATACACTGTTGTAGTAAGTCCTTGTAAAAAATCCCTGTCATGAGATACCAAAATCAAAGTGCCTTCAAAATTTCTCAATGCTTCTTTAAGCACATTTTTAGATTTAATATCCAGGTGATTAGTTGGCTCATCCATTATCAACACATTGAATGGCTCTAAAAGCATTTTACATAGCGCCAACCTATTGCGCTCTCCTCCAGATAAAACTTTTACTTTTTTATCTACTTCATCTCCTCTAAACAAAAATGACCCCAACATATCTCGTACCTTACTTCGGTTCTTCTCATTGGCCGCATTAACCATTGTTTCGTGTATAGTAAGCTCTCCATCCAAATATTCAGATTGATTCTGTGCAAAGTACCCAATTTCTACATTATGCCCTAACTTAAATCCTCCATCATAAGGTATTTCATTAATTATTATTTTGGCCAAAGTTGATTTTCCTTGCCCATTTTGACCTACAAAAGCAATTTTAGAACCTCGCTCTACTAACAAGTCAATTCCTTTAAGGATTTCTTTTTCTCCATATTTTTTCCCTACGTCTTCGGCTTCAATGACAACTTTACCAGGCTGTATGCTTATCGGAAAACTAATATTCATAACCGCATTATCATCTTCATCAACCTCTATACGATCTACTCTATCCAATTTTTTAATTAAGGATTGGGCCATTGAAGCTTTACTGGCCTTTGCTCTAAACTTTTCAATCAGTTTTTCTGTTTGCTCTATCTGTTTTGACTGATTTTTCTGGGCGGCAAGTTGTTGTTCTCGCATCTCTTTACGCAGCACCAAATACTTCGAGTAGGGTTTATTATAATCATAAATACGTCCCAAAGAAATCTCTATAGTCCTATTGGTAACATTATCCAAAAACATTTTATCGTGAGAAACAATTACCACGACACCATGGTAATTTTTAAGAAAGTTTTCTAACCAAATGATGGATTCTATATCCAAATGATTGGTGGGCTCATCCAACAATAAAATATCGTTGCTCTGCAATAAGAGTTTTGCCAGTTCGATACGCATTCGCCAGCCACCAGAAAAAGTATCGGTAAGTTTTTCAAAATCCTCTCTAACAAATCCAAGGCCTTGTAGCACCCTTTCTGTATCTCCTTGATAATTATACCCACCGATGAGTTCATACTGGTGTGTAAGATCACTTAAATCTGTTATTAGTTGATTATACCCTTCACTCTCATAATCTGTACGCTCTGCTAGCTGATTATTTATAGCACTTATCTCTCTTTCAATCTTTTTTATAGCTACAAAAGCCTCGTATGCTTCTTCTAATACTGTACGACCCAGCACAAAATCAATATCTTGTTTTAAAAACCCGATATTTACCTCTTTGTCCATCGCAATTTGTCCAGAGTCAGGTTCTTGCTCTTTTGACAAAATTTTGAGCATGGTCGACTTACCTGCTCCATTTTTTCCAATCAATCCTACTCTATCACCTGCACCCAATCTAAAGGTTATTTCTTCAAAAAGGTATTCTCCTCCAAACGAGATCGATAAGTTATGTATGTTTAACATCAGCTTTTGAATATTTTGTGCAAAGATGATTAATTTTGTGGTAGAATAAAAACGCTTATGAATTTCTTAAAAGGAACAAAAATATACAGTATCTTAACCGGAAGTTGTCCTGTTTGTCAAAATGAAAGTATGTATCAAGTTTCTAATCCTTACAAATTGACTCACACATTGCAAATGAATGAACAATGCAGCCATTGCAATACCAAATACAAAATTGAACCTTCTTTTTTTTATGGAGCAATGTATGTAAGTTATCCTGTCGGTATTGCTTTTGCCGTTGCCGCATTTGTTATTTCGTATCTAATATTAGAAATAAACTTATTGAAAACGTTTTTTGTTATCGTAGGCACCATGATCGTTTTCATGCCAATTATTATGCGCGTGTCACGAAATATCTGGATTAACTTTTTTATGCACTATAAAAAAGAGAAAACTTTATAGTAGGTTTTTAAATCGATCGATATTTATTTCCTCATCCAAAGGAACATGATTTTCGATATGGTCATATAGTTTTTTTGCTATGGTAGGCCCTATAAGAATCCCTCTGGTACCTAATCCATTTAAAACATGAATTTGGTTATAAGCATGGTGTGTACCTACCAAAGGTCTTCTGTCTCTTACTGTTGGTCGAATACCCGTTACCTGTCCTACAATCTGATAAGGAACTTTTATAAATTGATCTAGTTTTTTTTGTAATTCCTCTTTGGCCTTATCAGTTATTTCTGATGATTTATCCTCATGATTATAGGTAGCACCAACTTTATAAGTATCCTCTCCTAACGGAATAATAAAAATAGAAGATTTTATCACTTCTTTTAACTGAAGTTCTTTGGATTTGATAATTAGGTACTCGCCTTTATTTCCAACCAATGGCAAACCATTGAAAAAAGGGTTTTTCTTAATACCATACCCCTCTGCAAACACAACCTTTTTATAAGTAACATCGTTATAAACAACATAGTCCTTTTTTAGAATCAATTCATCATACTTAAAAGACTCTTTACGCAACACCCCTTTATCTACGAGATAATCCTCATAAGCAGAAAGCAATAAAGGAAGGTCTATTCTACCTGTGTGTCTTACTTTTCCGTAATGATAAGGGATATCCAACCCCTGATTGGCATTTTGAATTAACTCTGAATATAAAAAATCACAAAGTTTGGGTCTATCACATGCCTCGAACCAGGTATTTTGCTCTTCTACAGAATTAAACCTACGCAATACAGGTAATTCGGTTATTAACTTTCTTCCTAATCTTTTTTCTACATTTTTATAAAAAGAAATGGCTGTTCTAAGTTGTTGCGGAGCATCCCATGCCATGGTAAATCTTTTTAAAACAACAGGGTTATATAAACCTCCTGCTACTCTTGATGACTTTTGAGTAGCATTCTCAAACACTACATAAGATTTATTGTTCGTTTCTAATTGCTCTATATAAGATAAACCTGATAAGCCCAACCCAACTATAAGATAATCTACCATGATATCAACTTCTAACATTAAAATTACGTTTCTCTTTCATAAAACCGCAAATAACGATCATAAAAAAGCGACCAACAATAGTTGGTCGCTTTTTTAAATATCCTCGTAGAATACAGGAGTCATTAATAACTCCACATATCCATTTCAAAGTTTCTAATACTCTCTTTAATTCTTTCACTTTCTAGAAGTTGCATTAAAGCATTATCTACAATGTAATCCTTAATTTCACGGTCACCTTGTATGTTATCTTCTTTATAGATCACAGAATTAAAACGTCTTGCATTTAAGATATGATCATATGTAAATGGCATAGAAGTATTTTTTCTATTAAACGCCATTGTGTTATGCAACATTTCTCTTACATCGGGGTACCATACCCAGAATAATGCTACCATATCTGGCTCATCATCATCAAGAAAGTTAACATCTGGTGCAACTGGTGCAATACCTAATAATCTATATCTTAACTCTCCCTGACGTTTATCAAAATACCAATAACCACGAATCTTATATTCTGCTATATCGGCAGAAGTAATATCTCTTCTATCAATATATTGTGGATCCACTTCTTCTCCTGCATTATACTGCTCATAACCTAAGTCCAAAGTATCTATCTTTGTCATGGTAGTCTGCAATTCTTCAAATGTACGTGTCTCGGTAAAATATGAATCTGAATAAATATTCTTAATTTTTCCATTTTTAATATTCGATACTAGTACATCATACAAAGAACGACGGTTGGCTCCAATGTTATTGGTATCAATTGGGTAATACAAAGGAAAATTAATTCGTTCATCCAAATCAATAGTTTCCCAAGTAGTTTTTGCCCATAATATATCACGCTTACCTACATAACCATATTCTAATGGTTTATCATTATCATATAATATCTCTTCTTGCGTTTTCTTACCAATTTCATCAGGATTACTAGCATTTAATACATTTGCCTGTCCAACAGAAACATAAGAAACTAATAGACCAAAAACGGTTAATACAACATTTTTCAAATTCATAACTAGTTTATTGTTTAATTCGTTAACTCAACAATAACTGGAGATATTTTTTTCAATTTATATCCAGAATTTGTAGTTAACTGTGCTTTTATATCTATAATCTGTACAGAAGAACCTCTTTTCGCTTTACGTAAAGCAGATTTTGCCGGTGCGCTAAGTCTTCCTCCTCGAACACTAACAGTTGGCTGTCCCTCTACTTTAAATTTAAAACCAGTAACCTTCAGTTTGATATCAAAATCAAAATCTGGTAAGATAGCTCCAACAGATGATATTGATAACGCATTTCTTGCCATTTTTATTGCACCATCCTCTCCACGAACTGTTCCTACAGGTCTTGGAATTGGTTTGATTCTAAATTTCTTACTATCACTAACCGAGGCTCCGTTTGGTAATTTACCACTTACTTTGATACTTACCTCACGTGCTTTTACGTTCGTTACATTCATCATGTATTTTCCTGCACCACCTACTTTTTTAAGACCAGGGGCCGATGCATTTACAGCAGGCACACCAGGAATAGAGATAGTCATCGGGTTATTTACACCACGATATACCACGTTCATCTTATCTGCAGAAATTACAGCCGAGTTTGGCTTAGGAATTACTGCATACGAACTCTTGATTGGTATTTTTACAATAGAATCACCTTCCTTAAACTCAAGTTCTCCTTCTACATCTCTTTCTCCAACATTACCTGCCGGGAAATCTAACATGATCTGACCATTCAGAACTTCTGTCTGCTCTTTACCATTAACCACGACTTTGGTTGGTTTTAGTGTAGCATCAAAACGACCTAAAACGATTCTTCCTTTAAACTTTTCTCCACTAAAGAAAGCAGTCTTGTCTGGAACAACAATCGCTTCATAATTACTAAAAGAAAGTTCTGAAGCTTGCTGACCTGCTAATAATGCAGAAAGTACTTTGCTCTCTGTAGTTTTAACATCGGTTTGCATTTGAGTAAGCTTCGTTAAAGTAGCAACCATTGGGTATCCTTCGAAATTATAATTTAACCATTTCTTAGTTACACCTGATCTATCTTTTACATCATCTGTAGAGAATGTCTTTACAACATCATCAGCTACTGAAGCCTCAACTTCTTTTACAGACTTAATAGCTGTAGAAACACCATCTCTATATTTTGATACTTTATCTAAGAACTCTTGAGCAGCAGCAGTGGTTTTACCACCTTCAAAAAACTTTTGATCCAATGTAATCGACTTATCCATTGTTTCATAATCGGTTGGATCTCCTACTCCTTCTAATATCTCTGATTTTAATTGATCTATATATGCATTAAACTCATTAGACAAAGCACTAATTTGATCTGCTTTTTCTTTAAGTGGTGCATATTTTTCTGGCTGTTCTGAAACTTTTTCTGCCAATCCAGCCATAAATGCTGTATTACGCTCTGTAGCAATCGTATTAGACGATGCTAATTTTTCGTTCATCAGACCGAATGCCGATAATACTTCTTTTGACATGTTTAATGCCATCATTGCGATGAAAACCAAGTACATTAGGTTAATCATCTTCTGCCTTGGGGATAACTTTCCTCCTGCCATATTCTTTTTAGATTTTTGGTAGTTATTATAAAATAATTAAAAATAAATGCGATTAACTTCTGTTCATTGCATTTAACATACCACCATATACTCCATTAAGAGAAGCAAGGTTACTAGACAGACTTGACATTTGCTCTTGAAGTTTAGCTGCGTGCTCTGCCGTCTGCGCATTTGCTTCAGCTTGTTTAGCAGATGCCTCTAATTGTGCTTTATACAAACCATTTAAAGACTCCATTGAAGCTGCAGCTTTAGATATTTCTTCACTATATTTCTGTTGACCCGCAATAGAATCAGCAGTTGGCTTAATGCCTTGCGCAGCACCTTCGAAGTTACGGATACTATCACCTAAACTACTGATTAAGTTAGAGTCTACTCTAGCTTCTTTAAGCATTTCGTCTAATTTCTTAGACAATAATCCTTCTGGAGTTTCTTTTTCTTTTTTATCTCTTTTGCTACCTCCAGCTAATTCTGGATATACCAAAGACCAATCTAATTCGTCATCTACTGGTTCGAATGCAGAAACGGTAAATACGAATGCTTCTGTAATTAGACCAATAATAAGCATCTCGTTACCAAATGGCCAGTGCATAATCTTAAATAGTGCACCAAGGATTACAACGGCCGCTCCTAGACCGTATACCATGTTCATTAACTTTTTGCTTGCTTTTGAATTTGCCATAATAAAAATGTTTTTTTCTTTTTAAATCAATAGTTTTAAAAAAGGGTTAGTAATTTAGTTGATAGATAATTTTGGGACTTATTTCTGATTCTGAGTATTATTTTCTCCAGTCACGTCAGTACCCATATAGTCCTGAACGGTTCTAAATCCAATATAACTTCTTGCAGAATCGGCGTACTCATAATCTCTGGTGCTTACTTGTAGGAAATAAGCAACATCTTTCCAGGATCCTCCTCGAACCACTTTACGTTTATTCTCATCATCATTAACATTGGGGTTCATGGATGATACATATTCGTAAGCTGCCGGGTCGTAAGATGATTGTACCCATTCTGAAACATTACCTGCCATATTGTATAGGTTATAGTCATTAGGGTCAAATGTTTTTGCTTCTACAGTATACAAAAAGTTATCTGCTGCGTAGTTACCTCTAAGAGGCTTGAAGTTTGCCAAAAAGCAACCTCTATCGTTTAAGGCATAAGGTCCACCCCAAGGGTATGTAGCAGACTCTAATCCTCCTCTTGCAGCATATTCCCATTCTGCTTCTGTAGGAAGTCTAAAATAATTTACAAATTCTTTCTTTCTTTTTTTCTGATACGCGTTCTTTTCTATAGTTCTCCAACGGCAAAAGGCTTTTGCTTGTTCCCAAGAAACACCTACCACTGGATAATCGTCATACGCACTATGCCAGAAATAATCATTATGCATAGGTTCGTTATAAGAATAATTGAAATCCTTGATCCATACAGTGGTATCAGGGTATACCTCAATTACTTCTTCTTTCACAAAATCCTTTCTTCCTCCTTTTTTGGCTCTTGCCGCTGCTTGAATATCCATCCAAGTAAATCTAAATTTATATTTACTTACATCCAGCGTACGACGCCCATTATAGGATTCTTCTAATGGAATATACATAGTATCCATCACCTCAGCATAAAACTCATCCGGGTAATCTTCTACATTCCACTCGATATCAATATCTTTATTTAATTTTCTTCCTTCATATCCTGTTTCTCCTATACCACTATAATTGTCGTACATATATTTTTCGTAAACAGACATGTTTTCTGTATCGGCATCTAAAAAGGCATATTCACCTATACCGTCATCTCCAGGGGTTTTTCCTAGTTCATCGGCCATTATTGCCAATCTTACTCGAATTGTAGAATCGCGAACCCAATTTACAAATTGTCGGTATTCGCTATTAGTAATTTCGGTTTCATCCATGTAAAATGAACGAACCGTAACCATTTTGGTAGGGGCGTTAGCTATTGCAGCTTTGTCATCATCCGACTTACCCATAATGAATGATCCTCCGGGGATGAGGGCCATGCCATATGGCTTTTGAGGGTGCCATTTTTTTCCTTGTGCTCCTATTAGCTCTCCTCGGTTTCCGCCACCACAACTATAGAGCATTGCTAAAATAGCAAAGAGTGATACAAATTTCTTCATAACTTGTTTTAGGTTAAGATCTTCTAGATTTAAGGACGTAAACCTAATTATTTGTTTTCAGAAAAACAATTTTTTTCAAAAAAAAACCTTAAATCTACCCAATAAAAATGTTAAACTTCGTTTTTTTGTTTTGCTTTATACCATCTTTCTGGTATAACTTGATTACAAGCACTTTCATAATCATTGTACGTGCAAGGTAATAACGTATGTCTTTTCAATTTATTATTACCAGACAAAATAAAAGGTATTTCTATCCACCATCTTCCGGTTTTTGCACTCTTATAAAATGATAAAATTTCGTCTTCTACAGGAACACTATAATGCATCGTACTTTTTAGATTTCTGACATCAAGTTCGTTAGATCTGTAATTAATTCCTTCTATAAAATACCAAATAATCTGAGCTATTAACAAAGCAGCCATCTCCTCGTTCTTAAAATTTTTGAATTCGTAGATACCAAAGCTTTTTACTTTATCACTAATCCCCGCATACCTAGCAATAGCACATATTTCACGGCCATCAAAACCATTGGGAGAAGTCATAAGCCCATTTAAACTAACCGAATTCATGGCACCAAGATCTATCGCAACAATATCTGCATCTCTCATGATTGGTTCTACCACAGTCACATCTGAAATAACCTCGCCTAAGCGATATGCATCAAAATACAATTTTTCTATAAGATCTATTTCTTCTTGCGAATTAAAATACGTTTGATATCCTATATTACTATAATTAAACAAATTATAAGGCTCATCAACAATTATTTTACCAACAAAAGATCTATTATCGATTGGTTGAGAAGAATCTCCAAGGTCAAATCGACTATCTACGTTCACCAAATTCACCATACGCTCCAAAATATCAAATGAACGATACTGAGGGTAAACAATATCCTGGCTTCCGCCTAAAATAACAGGAATACAATTTTTTTGCAACAATGTGGAAAGCACCTCCTGAACCAGAAAATAGGTATCGCTAACTTCGCTCCCAGGTCTTATATCTCCCAAATCAACTATACTAGCACTCCAATTACCCGGATACAGCTCATATAGCGATTTACGTATGGCATCAAAACGTAAGCTTTCTCCCAGAAAATCTAAGTCATTTCTATTTTCGCAAACACCGATAATTACAATATCTGCTTTTTCTAGACCGGGCACTCCATCTTCTGCGGTATGAATTTTTATTTGTTTACCTAACGCATTATCAGATAGCAATTTTGCATGTGCCACCACAATATCGCTTACCGGGACAAGAAATTCAAAAGACATAGGTTATTTATTATTTCTTTTTGGCTGCTGTTTTAGTAGTTTTTTTCTTGGTTGCAGTTTTCTTTTTGGCTGCTGTTTTTTTCTTGGGAGCATTCTTTTCTATAATGTCTTTTACTTCTTCTAGCGTAAGTTTTTTTGCATCGACGGTTTTTGGCAGCTCAATTTTTACTTTACCTTTTATAACGTTACTACGCCCCCATCTTGCTTTTTCTACTCTAATTCCTTCTTCCTCCCAATTATGAATAACTTTATCTATTTCTTTTTGCTTCTTTTCTTCTATAAGTGTTACAATGTCCTGATCTGACAAGTTATCAAAATCATATTTCTTATTAACATTTATAAACATCCCGTTCCATTTTATAAATGGACCAAATCGACCTGTCCCTTTTTGAACAGGAAGATTCTCATAGGTATATATAGGAGCATCTGCTTTTTCTTTGGCATCGATAAGTTCTATTGCACGATCGAGTGTAGTATTAAAAGGATCTTCTCCTTTTTCTAAGGAAACATATTTTTCTCCAAATCGAACATATGGACCAAATCGACCGTTATTAACGATTACAGTCTGTTCTTTATATACTCCCAGCTCTTTTGGCAACTGAAATAGCTTCATCGCCTCTTCGAACGTAATATTACTTAGAGTTTGATTAGGCGGCAGGCTTGCAAACCGTGGTTTATCTTCATCATCTGCGGTTCCTATCTGCACCATTGGGCCAAATTTACCCAACCTTACACTAACTGGCTTACCTGTAGCCGGATCTTCTCCCAAAATACGTTCACCTACCTCTCGTTCTGCATTTTGAGACACATCTTCTACCCTTGGATGAAACTCCTGATAGAACTCCTTCATAATATGCGTCCAGTCCTCCTGACCTTCTGCAATCTCATCAAAATCCTGCTCTACTTTTGCAGTAAAGTTATAATCAAGAATCGTAGAAAAATGATTTACCAAGAAATCATTCACCACCATACCCACATCGGTAGGGATTAACTTACCTTTATCACTTCCTACTTTTTCTGATAGTTTCTTTTCTTTTACTTCGTTATCAGCAAGAATCATATATGCATAATCACGCTCTTCTCCTTCTTTTGCTCCTTTTTCTACATAGTTTCTATTTTGAATCGTAGAAATTGTAGGCGCATAGGTAGACGGGCGTCCTATACCCAGTTCTTCTAATTTCTTAACCAGTGATGCTTCTGTATATCGACTTGGCGGCCTTGTAAATCTTTCGGTAGCCGAAATATATTTATTAAACAGAGGTTCCTGAACTTTCATAGCAGGTAAAATTCCTTCTTGCTCTTCATCTTCATCATCATTTCCTTCTAAATACACTTTTAAAAATCCTTCGAATTTTATAACCTCTCCGTTTCCTGTAAACTGATTATTATGTGTATTAGCCTCTATCTTAACATTGGTTCTTTCTAGTCTCGCATCACTCATTTGCGAAGCAATTGCTCGTTTCCAAATCAATTCATATAATCGTTGCTGATCATAATCTCCCTGTATAGTATGCTTCGAAAAATCTGTAGGTCGTATTGCTTCGTGAGCTTCTTGCGCCCCTTTACTTTTTCCTTTATACTGTCTTGGATTACTATACTCGTTACCATATGCCGTATCGATCTCTGCTTTTGCTCCGTTTTGTGCTTCTTTAGACAAGTTTACACTATCGGTTCTCATATAGGTAATCAATCCAGCTTCATACAACCGTTGCGCCATCGTCATCGTCTTACTAACAGAAAAATACAGCTTTCTTGATGCTTCTTGTTGAAGTGTAGAAGTTGTAAATGGAGGAGCCGGAGACTTTTTTGCTGGTTTTACAGAAAGATCTGCTACTTTAAAAGAAGCATTCATATTCTGCTGCAAAAACGATTCTGCTTCTTTTTTGGTGCTAAAATTTTTAGGAAGCTTTGCCTTAAAAGATTTCCCTTTTTGATTAGAAAACTCTGCGTCTATTCTATAGGAAGCTTCTGGGGTAAACCCAAGGATATCTCGTTCTCTTTCTACAATCAATCTTACCGAAACTGACTGTACTCTTCCTGCAGACAAACCTCCCTTTACTTTACGCCATAATACCGGTGATAACTCATACCCCACCAAACGATCTAATACCCTTCTGGCTTGTTGCGCATTTACCAAATTATAATCAATGGCACGTGGGTTTTCTATTGCTTTTAGAATTGCATTCTTGGTAATCTCATGAAAGACAATCCTTTTCGTCCTTTTTTTATCTAATTTAAGTGTCTCTGCCAAATGCCATGCAATCGCCTCTCCTTCTCGATCCTCATCACTTGCTAACCAAACCATTTCTGCTTTACTAGAAAGATCTTTTAGTCTTTTTACAACATCCTTTTTATCCTTAGAGACAATATATTTGGGTTTAAAATCTCCATCTACATCTACACCCAATTCTTTCGAAGGCAAATCTGCAATGTGCCCAAAACTGGAAGCAACCACATAATCTTTTCCAAGAAATTTTTCTATTGTTTTAGCCTTAGCCGGTGACTCTACAATCACTAAATTCTTAGCCATAATCCTTATAATTTCAGAAAACAAAAGTATATCAATTTTTTGATATCAAGATTCTTTATCAAAAAATTAGTTAAAAAAACTGTCAATAATTATTCTTTCTAATTTATTTGACAAATAATGTATCTGTTGTTTCTGACAAATCTTCCTCAAAACCTACTGTTTCCTTATAGACAAAATAGACAGGTAAGTACACAAAAGAAGCTGTAAAGAAAATACCAACGAAACACAGGATCATACCCACAAACTGTGATAACATAGACCCTACAATGATCAACCCAAACAAAATAAGCCATTTTTTATTTCCTAACTTAAAACTTGCTTTTATAATATCAGAAGCACTTAAATCAGGGTTGAAAGCAAATATTACTCCAATCAATTGCAATGGAATCATCACATAAAAGATAGGAAGATAACATGCTAATATTGCCAACAACGAAATACCAAATATAGCTATCGATAATACAAATACTTTACCGAGGTATTTTCCTTTAAGAAACATAAAATAAGATGATGATTCTGACTGTTCTAAATCAACCTGCTTACAAACTCTATAGAAATGCGCGGTAATCGCCATTTGAATCGCGCCTGCTGCCATCGAAATTACCAATATCAAAACAAAAAACAATATAAGAAGTCCCACAGAAAACTCTTCAATAGGAAACTGATAATCATCTAATTGATTTTCTAACCCCGCCATTCCTGCAATAGCAAACATTGGGATATACATGATTACAATTAATGGAAGTATCACTAAAAAAGAAATTAATAAATGTACAAAACCTTGTAGCCATACTTTTTTAAAAAGTTCGATACTCTTATTAAAAATATCTCCAAAATCAAGCGGAGAAAGATGTTCCAGTTTTTCGAAGAGTTGATTTGACGTCATAGAAATGATTTTATTGATTGGATATCCTCAAATATAGATTTTTTTGGTTTAACACGATAAAGTTTATTCTGAAGCTCAAAAAATATAGAGTTAAGGAAAAAATCAAATCACCAGTATTTATCAACTTATATTTAAAGAGACCTCTCTAGTTTTAAACCTGAAAAATTATATATTAGTGGCTTGATTATCTAATAAACCATAAAGCATCAACCCTCTGCTATTTTAACAAATTGATTATGAATAATTATACTTGTACTAATTGTTCCAACGAGTTTTCAATAAGTCATATTGACGAAACCTCATATGCATTAGAATGCAAAACATGCCATACAATAGTCCCATCTTTAAATGGCATTATTTATTTTAATAAAATAGAAATAAACACTTTTAAAAATATAGAAAGCTATATAAATGAATGCAAAAGTAGCTTAGAAAAAAAAAGAGTAAAATATCAGGATTTTTTAGATTTAAAACTTCAAAAGTCTTCTTTAGATATTTATTCTGCCTTTCAACCTTTTAATGAATCCTCTAGAGCATTTTATCCGTTTATTCTTGAATTAAAAAAAGCCTTGAAACCTGGTGATGTAATTTTAGATACATGGTGCAGAACAGGGTTTAGCACTTATTTCCTTTCTGCCTTATTTCCTGACCAAAAAATTATTTCTGTTTGGGAAGGAGACAGGGATGTTCTTGGGCATGCCGGCTTTGATTATTGGCTATCTGGTTCGACCAGACCTGATAACGTAGAGATTATTTTTTCTGATCTAAATAGAAAAATACCTTTAAAAAATGATTCTGTTTCTCTTGTTTATGGCTTAGACACGTTACATAGATATGACCAAACTCGTATTGTCTCTGAATTAAATAGAATAACCAAGCATGATGGCTTTATTATTTTTCCTCATGTACATTTAAAAAACTCAGAACCAATTCCTTTTTTTGAAAGAGGAGAAAAGCAACTCTTCGGAAAAGACTATCATACATATTTCGAACGTTTTTTTAATGAGCGAGATCATCATTCTTATATTTTATCTGAACCTGAACTTTTTGAACTTACTAAAGAAACACACATTTCTAACAATCCCGAAAGCATCGATTACAATGCTTTGATTGCTCTTATTCCAAAAAAATATGAAAATTTCATACTTACACCTTTTGATTTTCTTGATTTTGACACAGAGCATTTACGAATTTTAACCAACCCTTTATTTAGTTTTGATTTAAGTACACAAACCGCTACTATCAACAAAGACGAAAGTAATGGAATGGTTGGTCATTTATTAGACAGACATCAAGTTTATCTTAATAAATTACTGCCATTGAAAACACACCATCTCACTACCAATCAAGCCTGTGCTATTTTTTTAGGAAATAAAGGAAATTCTTTAAAAGAAATCTCGGAAACACTCCAAGTTAACATAAATCAACTTATTCTTGAAATTAAAGAATTAGCAGCTCTTGAAATTATCCATGTACTACCCTTACATACAAACACAGTAAGACTACAGCAGTATCATTCTAACAATCCCTTTAATTTACCATTAGAAATTAAAGCAACTAAAGATTTACTCAAATTTGCAGAAAAAAAATACGTCAAAACTCCTATTATATATGATAGTACAGATCAAAAGAGCTTACAGATAGAAGAAATCAATTTCTTAATCGATGCATTACATAAAAAACTAATTAATGACTCGATTAGTACTACAGAAAATATAGTCATTTGTTCAAAAATACATTTTGAAGCCATTATATTGTATTGGGCAACCACCTCGTTAGGTATTCCTACTATTATTTTACATAATGATATGCCCACCCATGCTATACAGAACATTATAAATGATCATTCTCCTGAAATCATTTTTACTGATCAAGATACAGAAAAGAAGTTCTCTGAAAACTTCGAACAAAAAGTAGTTATTTTCGACCCGCAAAACGAATCTAATAAAGCGTTGACAGGGAATCAACTATTTTCGAATTGGATCTATGATCTTGACTCATCGAATATTATTTCTCATGAAATATTACACAAACCACAGGATGTATCAACCATCCTCTTTACTTCTGGAACCACAGGAAAGCCCAAAGGTGTTAAACTAAGCCATCAGGCTCTGATAAGCAGTGCGAAATGTATCAGTCAAACTTTTAAATGGAGTAGTAAGGATAGAATATTAATTACTTCTGGCATTGACACAATGAGTGGACTACGAAATATTTGCCTTGCCCCACTTTTCAGCGGAGTTTCGATAATAATCCCCAAAATCGATGATAACTTTAATATTTTTGGAATTATAAAAGAAATAGAAAGAAATAAAGTTTCTATCATTACAGCTACTCCTTCATTAATACATCAGTTTTTGGGTCTTGGAAAAAAAATTATTCCACAACTGGAGTCTTTAAAACAAGTTATTTGTACGGGAGCATTTCTCGAACATCAATATATTGAAAATTTTGAAAAGCTTTTTGACATAAGAATCCTAAATTATTATGGCCTTACAGAAACCTCTGGCATTTGTTTATCAGAGCCTATCGGTATCGCATCAAACAAAAAAGGATCTCTAGGTATCGCAATAGATTCAATAGTTCAGATTGTTGATGATAATGATAATTTAGTTGCTGCAGGTGAGGTTGGAAATTTGAGGGTTTTTAGCAATCGTAATTTTAGTGGATATTTAGATTCTGAAATTCACTCGGGAGTGAGATTCGAAAAAGGTTTTGTTTATACAAATGACTTAGCTTACAAAGACAATGATGATTATTTTTATTTAAAAGGAAGAAGAAAAAACTTTGTTAAAAACGGAAATGGAAATATCATATATAGTGAAAACATTAAAAATTGTATTCTAAAAAACAAAGCAGTTGAACACATTACCATTCATGAAATTATCGAAAACGGAATAGAACAATTTACCGTAAATCTACAAGTCAATGATATAGTTTCTAAAAATTCGCAATTAGAATTAGACATAAGAAAAAGTCTCAATACTACTTTTGGAAATGAAAATTTACCTAAAATTGTAATCTCAATTAAATAATCATTCAATATGGGAAAACACTACCCAAAAAGTTTTAAAGAAGCTTTTTCTATTGCCTCTCAAGGCGAAGTTAAAGGAAATACTTTTTTAACTACCGAGGACAAAAAATATCCCTTCACCAACTTAACGACAAAAGTAAATAAGATAAACACTCTTCTCAAATCTAAAGGATTAGAACGTGGAGACAACATACTTCTTTCTTTAAGTCATGATTTTGACATGTTTTGTATGTGTTTTGCAATGATTCTAAATGGTATTACCGTTATTCCCGTAGACCCTAACACAAAAAAAAATAAAGTAAAAGGGATTTTATCCAACGCCAGAATTGATGGTTGGATAATCGATAAAAAAAATGAAGAATACTGGAGTTTAGACTCTTCTAAAAAACATATTGTATTCGAAGCCTCAAAAGCCTCAGAAAACTCACTTATAAACCGATTATTAAAAAAAAACAACACACAAGAGAACACATTAGATAGCGCTATCGAAAACTGTGTCGAGGATAATAATTATGCAGATATATCTCCCGACACGGTATGTTTTTTAATCTATACATCAGGAACAACAAGTGACCCAAAAGGTGTTTTGTTAACACATAATAACATTATTTCTCATCTAGCTACGCTTTCAAAACAGTACCAATTAAATAAGGACTCTGTTTTATTAAATATCCTTCCTTGCTTTCATGTCGATGGACTTATACAAGGCCCTATTTTATCTTTGTTTAATTCGACACAACTCGTTAGACCTTTTCGATATCAAATTTCCAAAATTCCAGATTTATTAGATACCGTATATAAATATAAGATTTCGCATTTCTTTGTAGTGCCAACTATGCTCTATATGTTCGATCGTTTTTCTACAAACCCAAAAGAACATTTTAACACAAAAGAGTTTAAATATTTAATTTCTTCTGCAGGAAATTTAGAATCAAATTTCTGGGACAGATTTATGACCAAATTTGAAGTAAAACTAATTAATGTTTATGGTCTAACAGAAACGGTAGCTGGTGGTCTTTTCTGCGGCCCCGACGAAGAAACCTGGAAACTAGGATCTATCGGAAAACCTATTGACTGCGAAGCAAAAGTAATAGATGCCAATGGCAATACCATTCTTAACAATGAAGTTGGTGAATTAGCTCTTAGAGGAGAGCATATTATGAAATCATACCTGCATCCCAAAAGTAATCCAGATCAAAATGGATGGTTTTTTACAGGGGATTTGGTAGAAAGGGATAGCGAAGGGTTTTATTATATCAAGGGGAGAAAAAAGAATGTAATTATTGTTGGTGGTGTTAATATTTACCCTGAACAAATTATAGAAACTTTGAACCAAAGTTCCTTAATTCATGAATCATTTGTGTATGGAGAAATAAATGAGGTGGGGGGAGAAAAAATTATTGCTGCTATATGTGCAAATGATAACGTAGAAGTAGGAGATATTAAAGCTTTTTGTAACGAGAATCTTCTATGCAATCAGACACCATCAGAAATACATCTTCTCGACAAACTTCCTACCACTGCTTCAGGAAAAGTTAGCAAAGAACTGGTAATTGAAAAAATCAAAAAAGTAAAAGAACAATCAAACGAAAAACATTCTTCTGGAGATATTAAAGAGAAAATCATTTCGGTTGCCTCAGAATCTTTTAATTATAACTTTAAAGATTATGAAATCAACCTAGGTCCAAATGATATTGATGGCTGGAGTTCTATTGCTCATTTAGATTTCATAGTTCAAATTGAAAAAAAGTTTGGGTTAGAAATCTCTGTTAAAGAAATTATGGGAATTGATTCCATTTCAAAGTCCATAGAAATAGTTAACAAGAAGATATCCAGATGACAACATTGCCATTAAAAATATGGTTATGGGTATTTATCCTTTCGGTAGTTTTTATAGGGCTTATTTCTTTTTTTTCTAAAGATATAGGACGACATTTCTCTATTCGAGAAAAAATGTTTTTTCATAGTAATCTAAAAAAAGAAATCGCTCTCAAAAACCAATCTTTAAAAAAAAATATAAGAATACTAATCATAGGTTCATCTTTATCTAGAGACGCCATCCCCGAAGCACATGAGATCGATTCATTGCTCAAAAAAAAACATAAAATCAACACTTCAACTATTAAGTTTTTAGGTGCAATTAAAGGGATTGATCATTTAACCGATCAAGGTATTCTGGAAGATATTTCAGCTTTCAAACCTGATGTTTTAATCGTTCAGGAGAGTTCTTTTTTCAATGAGTTCAAAGCAAATGATAAACTTTATCAAAAGTATCATTTAAGAACCCATGTTGGGTTAACTGAAATCTTTTCGGCTCTATTAGGAAACAAAAAAAAACGAGATAGAAAAGGTGTTTTTACACCAAGTCAAGATCAGCTAGAAACACTTATTTCTAAAAGACTAGATCATTTACAGTCAAAACAACCTAAGAAAAAGACAATTCGTAACATTTCGAATATTTTAAATTCGCTTAATTCTAAATTAATCATCTTAAACATTCCTAGACCAAATCAGATAGAAAAAAGAATCTTAACAACTAAATCATCTATTAAATATTCTGGATATTGGAACTGGTGTAAAAACTTAACACATTTCGATTATTTTAATTTTGATTACTCTTTTACATATAATCATTTTTACGATGCACAACACATGAATAATGATGGAAAAAAACTATTTACTAATTGGTTTATAAACGAATTAGGAGCTCACATAACCAATAACCAAAATTAAATAAATGAAAGAGCTTGCGATACTATTTGCTTTTCTGGTCCCTTGTGTATTTTTTTCCTGGAAATTACCCAAAAAACTTCAACTGACTTCCATTTCTACTTTTACAATACTTTTTTTAGCTTATCAGGATTATCAATCATTATTCATTTTGGTTTTCAGTTCTTCAATAACTTATTTTCTATTAAAAAAAACCAACTCCTTTAAATATTCTATTTCCATCACATTAATACTTTTGGTAACATTATTTGTTATTTTCAAATGGCAATATTCTCTTAACCAAAGTAGTATATTACAAAAGGCGATTCCTTTAGGAATGTCATTTTACTTATTTAGACTTATTCACTATACCATCGAGATTTACAAAGGGAATTTACAAGAAATAGAATACCAAAGATTTATGGGGTATATGCTGTTTTTTCCGGTATTAGTAATAGGACCCATCATTCGATTATCAGACTGGAATAGAGAAGTCTACCGAAGAAGATGGGATGAAGAATTATTTTCTAAAGGCCTTGAGAGAATAGTATATGGACTCTTTAAAATTATAGTTTTAGGGAATTATTTTTTCTCATTTAAGATCATTTCTTATACCGATTCTTTGACCAATTCCTGGCTTAATACCTACTTAGAATATGTTAGTTATGTCGGTAACACCTACATGCAATTTGCAGGATACTCTGATATTGCTATAGGCTTTTCTCTGTTGCTTGGTATTAGAGTCAAGGAAAATTTTAATTACCCCTTCTTAGCAAAAAATCTTTCTGATTTCTGGAATAGGTGGCATATCTCATTATCCGAATGGTGTAAAGATTATATTTTCATGCCTATTTCTTCTTATTCACGTATGCCTTGGATTGCCGTTATAATATCCATGTTGGTACTAGGGTTATGGCACGAATTTTCTTTACGCTATATATTATGGGCAGTATTTCATGGTGTAGGAATAATTTTATGGGATAGTATACTTAGATTTTCTCCTATAAAAATGCCAAAACGAATGAATATGATATCAAGAATTTTTTCAACTTTCGTATGTATTCATTTTGTTATTTTTAGTTTTGTTTGGATCAAAGAGGACAATATCTACCAAGCCATTAATTCATTGTCCATATTAATAGGATTAGGATCTTAATTATGTATCAATTTTTATTAAAATATTTCAATAAAAAAACAGCCAACATTCTGATTGTTATCTGGTTTGTTTCATTGATCTTCTTGATTTATTATTTCATGCTTGAAGATACAGCAGAATTTCGTTACCTGAACTATTAAAAATTCTTGCATATTATTAAGAAATGAATTCTATTCAAACTTATTTTCACTTCTATTTAGATAGCTAAAAGTATTATCCTAATTATTCCTTATAGATTTTTTTAAAATAATCTTCTGCCACTTTGTCATAAATCGTTTTAAAAAGTATCTTTGCACACTATTTGACTTCAATTGACAAGGAAATATTTATATGGAGAAGATTATTGACGAAAGCATACAGGGGCAGCCGCTTGCACTCGAACAGAATAAAGAAAACGAGCGTAAACTATTTATAGAAAGCTATGGCTGTCAGATGAATTTTAGCGATAGTGAAATTGTCGCCTCTATCCTTTCTAAAGAAGGGTTTAACACTACTCAAAATCTTGAAGATGCAGATTTGGTACTGGTAAATACATGCTCTATTCGAGAGAAAGCAGAACAAACCGTTAGAAAAAGGCTAGAGAAATACAATGCTGTAAAAAGAATCAACCCAAAAATGAAAGTAGGTGTTTTGGGATGTATGGCAGAACGATTAAAAAGTAAGTTTCTTGAAGAAGAAAAAATAGTAGATCTCGTGGTTGGTCCAGATGCCTATAAAGATTTACCAAACCTGATTGAAGAAGTAGACGCAGGTCGTAATGCTGTTAATGTTATTCTTTCTAAAGAAGAAACTTATGGAGACATCTCTCCTGTGCGCCTGCAAAGCAATGGAGTATCGGCTTTTGTTTCGATTACAAGAGGATGTGATAATATGTGTACTTTTTGTGTGGTACCATTTACCAGAGGTAGAGAACGCAGTCGTGACCCACAGAGTATCCTTGAAGAAATTGAAGACCTAGCCAACAAAAACTTTAAAGAAATAACTTTATTAGGACAGAATGTAGATAGCTACCTTTGGTATGGAGGTGGATTAAAAAAAGATTTTGAAAAAGCCAGTGATTTTCAAAAAGCAACTGCTGTCAATTTTTCAAAATTGCTTGATATGGTTGCAGAAAAATACCCAAAAATACGCTTGCGTTTTACCACGTCAAATCCACAAGATATGACATTGGATGTCATTAATGTAATGGCCAGACACAAAAATATTTGCAAATACATCCACTTACCAATACAAAGTGGTAGTGATCGTATTCTAAAGGCTATGAACCGTTTACACACCCGTCAGGAGTATTTCGATTTGATCGACAATATCAAAAGAATTATTCCTGAGTGTGCTATTTCTCAAGATATTATCACAGGTTTTCCAACAGAGACCGAAGAAGATCACAAAGACACTCTTTCATTAATGGAATATGTAAAATATGAATACGGTTTTATGTTTGCTTATTCTGAAAGACCAGGAACACTTGCAGAACGAAAACTTGAAGATGATGTTCCTGAAGAAACAAAAAAAAGGAGACTTAACGAAATTATAATAGCGCAACGCAGTCATAGTGAATACAGACATCAAGCTTTTGTTGGACAAACAGTAGAAATATTGATTGAAAAGGAGTCTAAAAAATCAGACCAACACTGGAGTGGTAGAACCACTCAAAATATCGTGGCTGTTTTTCCTAAAGGAGATTATAAGATTGGAGATTTTGTCATGGTCCATATTAATGAATGTACCAGTGCAACTCTTTTGGGTGATGCTGTGGGATATTCTGATAATAATTAAATAAGCTGAAATGAATTTTTTAAAAATCTATATAGCAGGATGTATCATATGCCTTTTTATGGCCTGCTCATCTGACACCGACTCTGATACACCCGACGTTTCTGAAACAACAGACACAGAAGACGTAACAGACACTACCGACACAAATGATACTACCGATACAACACCTACGGTTATTGAAGAGGTAAAAAAAATTATTTCTATCGAATCTTCTTTTGACAACGGCACCTCTTTTTGGAAAACCAATTATGACGATAAGAATAGACCAACCGGATATTTTAATCCCGAAAACACCTTAGTCAATAAATACATTTATGAAAATGAGGACAACTTTACACCCTCTAAAAAAGAATTTTATACCGGTGGTAATCTAATAAGTACCGCAACTTATGAATATGATAGTTCGAAAAGATTAATCAAGTTCATAACGGGCACAACAGCTTCTAACAGAAGTTTCGAATATAGTGCCAATTCTATTATTATTCGATTTGATCTATTGCCAAGTAGTTACACCAAAATTATTCTGGATGATCAAAACAGACCGATCAAAATGGAAGATCACGACACAACGGGTGATACAGATGTAATTACTGATACTTTTGATTTTACCTACGAAAACGATAATTTGATACAACTAAACAAACAAGATATTTCGTTTGGTATCAACTCATATATTATTAACTATACTTTTGATGCTAAAAAGAATCCATTTTATAACCAATTTAAAGAAAATAATCTGAATTATATCTTAGAAAGCAGCTTTGATCTGGAAAAAAGAGTTTTAATGGTATTTAGTAAAAATAACTTTAATACCGAAAGTCTTGATCAAAACTCAAGAACATTTGAGTATAATAGTGACGATTATCCTGTAACGATTACTAATTCTTATGAAGAAGATAACAATCTGGTCGACCTCGAAAAAATCACTTATCAGGATTAAATTAAACTTATAACCAATGCGGGCATATAACCTGCTAAAAAGGTAAAGAATATATGGAATCAGTTCAAGCCACAAAACAGCGATTTGGAATTATAGGGAACGATCCTAAGCTAAATCGTGCTGTAGAAAAAGCCATACAAGTTGCTCCAACCGATATTTCGGTATTGGTTACAGGAGAAAGTGGTGTCGGCAAAGAAAGCATTCCTAAAATCATTCATTCACTATCACACAGAAAACACGGTAAATATATTGCAGTAAACTGTGGTGCTATCCCAGAAGGAACTATCGATAGTGAGTTATTTGGTCATGAAAAAGGAGCTTTTACAGGAGCAACTCAAACCAGAAACGGTTATTTTGAAGTAGCCGATGGAGGAACTATTTTTCTTGACGAAGTTGGAGAGTTACCTCTTACCACTCAGGTACGTTTACTACGTGTTTTAGAAAATGGAGAGTTTATAAAAGTAGGATCTTCAAAAGTGCAAAAAACCGATGTTCGCATTGTAGCAGCTACCAATGTAAACATGTTTGAAGCTATCAAAAAAGAAAAATTTAGAGAAGACCTTTATTATCGTTTAAGTACTGTAGAAATTTTGCTTCCGCCTCTTAGAGACAGGAAAGATGATATTCATTTATTGTTTAGGAAATTTGCTTCTGATTTTGCCACAAAATATAAAATGCCAACTATTCGGCTTAATGAGGAAGCTGTTTTATTGCTCGAAAAATACCATTGGAGCGGTAATATCAGACAATTGCGTAACATTGCTGAACAAATATCAGTCCTTGAACAAAACAGAACAATAAGTACCAGTACATTGCACAGTTATTTACCAAATATTGGCAGTAACTTACCTGCAGTCATCTCTAAAGACAAAAAAGAGAGTGATTTTAGCAGTGAAAGAGAGATTTTGTACAAAGTCCTTTTTGATATGAAAAGCGACCTTAATGATCTTAAAAAGCTAACATTAGAATTGATGCAAAGTGGCAACACGCAGCAGGTTCAAAAAGACAATGAGGGACTAATTCGAAAAATTTATCAAGAAAAAGAAAAAGAAGATACATTTGAAGAACCGACACAACCTGTAACTACAGAAGTTCTTACCATCCCGACACAAAATACTATCGCTGGTAAAGAAGAAGACAAATATCATTTTGCAGAAGAAATAGAAGAAGAAGAAACGTTATCACTGCATCATAAAGAGCTGGAGTTAATTAAAAAGTCATTAGAACGACACCGAGGAAAACGTAAAGCTGCTGCAGAGGAATTAGGAATTAGCGAACGAACATTGTATCGAAAAATAAAACAATACGATTTATAATAATTGATGAAAAATTTACTAAATATAGCGATCCTATTTACCATATCCATCATATTTCAAGGTTGTGGAGCATATTCTTTTAGTGGAATATCAATATCTCCGGAAACAAAAACATTTCAGGTAAATTTTTTCCAAAATCAGTCACCAAGAATTTTCCCTGGTACCGATCAAAATTTCACCAACCAACTACAAGATTTAATTCTTAATCAAACAAATCTTAGTTTAACCACCTCTGGAGGTGACATTACTTACGAAGGAGAGATAGTGCAGGATTATGTGTCTCCTAACACAGCAACTTCTGATATTACTGCTGCTCAAAACCGATTAACAATTGCAGTAAATATGCGATTTTATGATAAAAAAGATCCTACTCAAGATATGGAACAGCGTTTTTCATTTTTCTTTGATTATCCAGCAGCTACCTCAGAAAATACAATTAGAGATGAAGCATTACAAGTGATTTTTGAGAGAATAACACAAGATATGTTTAATGCCACACTTGCTAGATGGTAATAGAAATAAAGCGTTACTTTGATTAAAACAAAAGAGATTGAACACTAAAGAACTTTCATACCTGCTTCAACACCCAGAAAGCCTCGTTAAGGGCCATACAGATTCTCTTGAAAAAATTATCAAAGCTTTTCCCTATTTTCAATCAGTAAGGTTATTACATCTGAAATCATTAAAAAACCAAGACAGTTTCAGGTATAATCAAGCATTAAAGACCACTGCGGCCTACTCTACGGATCGAAGTGTTTTATTTGATTTTATAACTTCTGATCTTTTTAACAAAACTTCTTCAAACTCTTTACCTCTTAAAAAACAGAAAGTCGAAATAGAAGTCATTGATCCCGAAGAAATCAAAGTATCACCTAGAATGGATCTGGATGATGCAGTACACATGAAAATACAAGAGGCAGAAGATGTATTAGACCCTTCACTTTTTACAGAAAGAGAAAAAAATAGCACTTTAAAGCAGATTCAGATTGCAAAATCTATAGCCGATGAAGAAAAATCAAAAGAACAAAAAGATATTTCTCCAGAAGAAACACTACAAATAGACTCCCCACTAGAGTTTAGTAAAAAAGAGACTCATTCTTTTGCAGAATGGCTAAAACTAACTTCTTTACACCCAATAGAACGAAATTCTGATCACGCAGAAAACACTGACTCCCAGCAGAATAAAGAGCAGTCGACTTCAAAATCTTTAGAGAAGAAAGATAAATTTGATCTAATCGACGAGTTCATCCAAAACAACCCTAAAATACAACCTGTAGAAAAAAACGTACATACACGCAATTTAGCAAAGGAAAGTAGCGTTCATACAGATGAATTAATGACCGAAACTTTAGCCAAGGTATACCTTGCTCAAAAGAAGTATAAGAAAGCAATTCAAGCATATAACATATTAATTTTGAAAAATCCCGAAAAAAGTGGTTTCTTTGCAGACCAAATTCGGGCAATAAAGAAATTACAAGAAAATAAATAATATACAATGACAACGTTTTCAATATTTTTAATACTTATCGTTATTGTATCCTTTTTACTGGTAGTAGTAATTATGGTACAAAATCCAAAAGGTGGTGGTTTATCTTCTTCTTTTGGAGGAGGTGGAACCCAGCAACTAGGTGGCGTAAAGAAAACCTCAGACTTTTTAGACAAAAGTACTTGGACTTTAGCGACACTACTATTAGTACTTATTTTATTATCTAATATCGATTTAATGGGTGGAAACTCCATTCAGGATACCAAAGTAAATACTGAAGATGTTCAAGTTGATACACCTGTTACTCCTCCTGCCACTACAGATGATAACAAGGATAGCGAATAGCATTTTTTTTTAAAGAACAATTACAAAAATGTCGACTTGTCATACAGTCGACATTTTTTGTTTCAATTTGTCAGTTTATAGTCACTGGCATAGTTTCTGAAATAACAAGCATCGAAGATTTCATTTTAATAATAAAAAAACAAATCATAATGGGAGTAAACATTAAACCTCTTTCAGACCGCGTGGTTGTAGAGCCACTTCCTGCAGAGACGCAAACAGCATCGGGATTATTTATTCCTGACTCAGCCCAGGAAAAACAACAAAAAGGTAAAGTAGCTGCTGTAGGTAGCGGTAAAAAAGACCATGACATGACGGTAAAAGTTGGTGACACCGTTCTTTACGGTAAATATGCCGGTACCGAATTAAAACTGGATGGAAAAGATTTTTTAATCATGCGTGAGGAAGATATCCTTGCCATTGTCTAACTACTGTCTATTCTCAATCACAAATTAAGGATTCTGTTAGTATTTACAGAATCTAAAAAAAAATTAAAATAAACACATATTATGGCAAAAGATATAAAATTTGACATAGAAGCACGGGATGGCATCAAACGTGGTGTAGATGCATTAGCAAATGCTGTAAAAGTAACCCTAGGACCAAAAGGTCGTAATGTAATTATTAGTAAATCATTTGGAGCTCCTACAGTGACCAAAGATGGGGTTTCTGTTGCAAAAGAGGTTGAATTAGAAGATGCACTTGAAAACATGGGTGCACAAATGGTAAAAGAAGTTGCTTCAAAAACCAATGATCTTGCTGGTGATGGTACTACAACTGCAACAGTATTGGCACAGGCAATTGTAAAAGAAGGGCTTAAAAATGTAGCTGCTGGAGCCAATCCAATGGATCTTAAACGTGGGATTGACAAAGCAGTAGAAGCAATTACAGAAGACCTTGCCAAACAAACTAAAGAAGTTGGTGATTCTTCTGATAAAATTAAGCAAGTAGCTGCAATTTCTGCTAACAACGATGAAACCATCGGAGATTTAATCGCTCAGGCTTTTGAAAAAGTTGGTAAAGAAGGAGTAATCACTGTAGAAGAAGCAAAAGGAACAGATACTACCGTTGATATCGTAGAGGGAATGCAGTTTGACAGAGGATATCTTTCTCCATACTTTGTCACCAATAGTGAAAAAATGACAGCAGATCTTGAGAGTCCATATATCTTATTATATGACAAGAAGATCTCTGCTATGAAAGATTTACTTCCTGTATTAGAACCTGTAGCTCAAACCGGAAAGCCACTTTTAATTATCGCTGAAGATGTTGACGGAGAAGCATTAGCAACTCTTGTTGTAAACAAACTACGTGGTGCTTTAAAAATAGCTGCTGTAAAAGCTCCTGGGTTTGGTGACAGACGTAAGGCTATGCTAGAAGATATTGCTATTTTGACAGGAGGTACTGTAATTTCTGAAGAAAGAGGTTTCACTCTTGAAAACGCAACCATAGAGCAGTTAGGTAGTGCAGAAAAAGTAGCTATTGATAAGGATAATACTACTGTAGTTAATGGAGCTGGAGGAGAAGAGCTAATCAAGAATAGAGTTAATCAAATCAAAGCTCAGATCGAAACTACAACTTCTGACTATGATAAAGAAAAGTTACAAGAGCGCTTAGCTAAACTAGCTGGAGGTGTTGCTGTATTATATGTAGGTGCTGCTTCTGAAGTAGAGATGAAAGAGAAAAAAGATCGTGTTGATGATGCACTTCACGCTACTCGTGCTGCAGTAGAAGAAGGTATTGTTGCTGGTGGTGGTGTTGCTTTGGTTAGAGCTAAATCTGTTCTAGACAAAGTAAAAACAGAAAATGCAGATGAAGCAACTGGAATCCAAATTGTAAATCGTGCTATCGAAGCCCCACTTAGAACCATTGTAGAAAATGCAGGAGGAGAAGGTTCTGTTGTAATTTCTAAAGTTCTTGAAGGCAAGAATGACTTTGGTTATGACGCTAAGTCTGAAGCATACGTAGACATGCTAAAAGCTGGGATTATCGATCCTAAGAAAGTAACACGTGTTGCTTTAGAAAATGCTGCTTCTGTATCAGGTATGATTCTTACTACAGAATGTGCACTTATAGACATTAAAGAAGATGCTCCTGCAGCTGCTATGCCACCAATGGGTGGAGGTATGCCAGGAATGATGTAGTCGCCCAGCGATAGTTCAATTCTTTAGCAAGTTTATGAATAAACTAACCTGCTATAAAACAAAAAACCATCTCGTTGATTCGAGATGGTTTTGTTTTCCTTGCAATTTACTTCTTACTTTCTAAAATTGTAAAACACCCTTACATATTGATTAAAATTATAGCTCCCTAATTTAAAGTCATTATACAAATACCAACCATTACTTCTTCCGTCCCACCCTAAATTAAAGTGAAAATATGTAGTGTTTTGTTGAGTTCCAAAATATCTCACAAAACCATCCAACACCCATAAATGCCCTGCTCTTCTACCATTATTATAATCTTTACCAGAAATCACCAAAGGGTTTCCTCCTTTCATTTCTGATATAATATTTTCTATATCCATGCTATAAAACCACTCTGCTTTTATAGGCGAAGTAAACCCTAATGCTTGGCTAACATGAGATCGAAGTACATCACTTGAATATGCCAATGACACAGAGCATGTGTATTCCATATCCATTATTTCTCCCACTTCTTTCATAAGCCTAGCAACTTCATCTCCTTGCAAAGTGCCCAAATCTGTATCAAAATAAGAGCGTCTTAGTTTTGTATAATCATATCCACGCATAGAGTTATAATAATTTACAACCTGAGATAAACATGTTGCTACGCATCCTGTATATGCTCTTTCACAAGGTAAGTTTGTAGTACATCCAGTTCCTATATCTTCTTTTTTAGATAAAAAACTATTAAAAACACAACCTTGTCCCCAACGGGTTGTTAATAAAGGAGACACATGCTCTGATCGTACTTTTTTTGATTGTTGATCAGATCCTATACGATCAACCTTTTGATCAAACTCTTTAAGAATCTCGGGTTGTACTGGTTCTTTTTGGTCTCTAAAATAACTTACCTGACTTTTATATCCCTGCACCCAATATTCTAATTGTTCTGGCATATGATCAAGATCAAACTCATTATCACCATACGCTAAAATGGGTTCTAATCTTTTATCTCCAGAGACAATAACAAAAGAATTTTCATTTTCTCCTTTATTGAGCTGCACGATATACATATAAGGTCTTTTAAGAGGATCCAGAAGTGTCTTTATATCCAAAACCGCATCTATGTTCTTTTCTCTTTTATTTTTGAGAAAACTTAGCGCAATTTTTTTTGCGGCTTCTTCTTTAACTACGTACTCTGATTCGGTACTTACTTCTGATGTAAATTGGAGTTCTTCTGATTCGTTCTGTTTACTCGAAATAAGGAAGCAAACAAATCATATCAAAAAATTAAAATAGGTTTTAAGGCAATAGATCTCATTTGATAGGTTTTTTAAGTTTCAGCAAAACTAAAAATTCCCCATACTCAAATACACTTACCACAAAAAGAAAATCTATTCTTAACCTTTACCTAAAACTGCACTTGTTACTTATTTTACCTGTTTTTTGCTAACATATTATGATACAACTTACCGCATCATTTTTACGCAATTGATTTGGATTTATTTTACCTTTAAAAATAAATAACACTAATTTGATCTTTTTAAATAGAGGAAATCAATCTTCAAACTGACTTATCAAAAGAATAAGAAACTTCACTTAAAAATAAAGATGTTGTTTTTAAGTTTTTTTGACATACAAATCATTAAACAAAATATTATATTCTTATTTAATGATTTGTATATCAATTCATCTAAAAATGCAATTCTCTATTGCTCAACAAGTAAAAGAGCAAATAAAAAGTAATCTTTTTTAAAAGCCTATACTACTACCTTAAGAGCAGGGGCTTGATTAATAATATTGTATATAGTTCTTTCTGAAAGAAATAATTGTTCAGAAAGTTCTGCTACCACCTGTTTCATTTGCCTATGTTGATTACTGGAAACATAATTTTGAACGAACTTTCTTCTCTTCTCTAATAATTGATAGTTTCTTTTCATTTTAACGGTGTTTGTTTTACGTAATACGTTGATTAACAGTATTTTTAAATAATCTTAATTATAGCTTACTTTATATAATTTCAGATCAAAATGCTTTTACAATTTATTGGGTATGTTTTCAATCAGCTAATTAGCTTATAACATGGCATAAAAGAATATACTTACCTATACAGAACTAATATTCGGGGCATTAATATTTTTCCTAGCAATTGAGGATCATTGTTTCGTTGTAAACAAGTATCTATACTATCTTTTGAAGATTGCCCGATATACTTATTTTTATCAATTTTATCCTTTTTACGAAGGTAATATTGTTGTAAAATCATCTTAACTCTTTTACGGTTTATGTTTCTTACTAAAAAAATGTACGTACTCCTTTTGATATTTTTTATATCAAAAAGAAAAGAAGCTCGATATTGCTATCTAACTTTTAAAAGGGAGGGTAATCGATATAAATATATCAATATTTCGTAAAAAAAGCCAAGGTATTTACACAAATTTTGAGCACTTCACAATATCTTAATATAAGTTTTACACTTATAAAAATGTTAACAAACTAACATTTAAGACACTAAACTATTTAGAAAATTTCAAAAACGAATTAATCAACAAGAGAAACCTTTCTTTCCAGAAACATACTAAGTAAAAAAAGAAAAAAGCAATATTCTTAAATATTGCTAAGAAAATCTAGGTACATTTCCATTTAAAATCAGATATCGAATACCTGATAGTACTTTTAAAATTATAATGCCACCATTCTGTTTTTATGGTCGAAAATCCATGATATTGCATTGTCTCTCGCAAAAGTTTACGATGCTCCAATACTTCTTTAGGTAATTTTTGATAAGAATGATGTGCCTCTTTACCAAAATGATCATATGTAGTTCCCATATCTACAGAACTACCATCCAATTTTACCAAGCTAATATCTACAGCTGCTCCTTTGTTATGAATAGATCCTCCTTTAGGATCTGCTACATATCCAGGGTTAGGAAAAATTTTCCACATTTTTTTTTGCACACTATAAGGTCGATAACAATCAAATAATTTTATTTTATAACCTTTCTTAATCAAATCATCATTTGCCGCAACAAGAGCTTTTGCCACTTCTTTTCTCACATAACACTGCGCACAAGAATACACTTTTTCTTTTAGAAAATTATTAGTAGTGGCATATCGCATATCGAGAACAAAGTTTTCTGAAATCTCGAGAAGGTTAACAAAGTCTTTTTGATTTATAGCTTGATTTTGTTGCTTATGCTTCATCAATTGCACCTCTATAGAATCTTTTTTTTGAAGTAAACTTTGTTCAATTTTATCTCCTCGTACTTGTAATGCTCTAGATTTTTCTATTAACGCCGATATTTGTACAGTAGGCTCTATAGGCTCTTGTATATCTGTACAGGAAAAAAACAACGCAGAAAAAATCAATGATAGTATTTTTATTGTCATAGTATCCCATTTATGTTTATATCTAACATCTTTCCTCTTACATATCATGATAGTTAACTATCATAAAGTTTATTTAAACACTTCTTCTACACTACCACAAAGAAGCATTTCTTTACCAAAATAAGGGTTTCTAATCTCCCTTGCATTAGAAAACCAACACCCTCCTTCTCCTTCAAACGCCATCGGGCAGAACTGTTTATATATTTCTCCAGAATCAATGGTAGTAGTTTTTATTAATTTTTCAAATTCTGTAGTTAAGGTAGCAAAAAAATCTCGCTGTTTCTTAGTATCTTTTGTTAAAGAAATAAGTTTTACAACTGCTTTAAGTTCTTTAAAACCTTTTAAATCCTTATTTATAACACTCAATTTCTTTGCTTCTTCCCTTACTTGTTTACTATCAGAATTTACCAAAGCACCTTTGATAGACAAATAAGATGTGTAGACTTTTGTTATTGTTACATCAGAAAAACTAACATTTACTTTATTGTTAACGTGATCAAGGTTATTATTTTTCTGAACCACATCTACCTCCTGGTTTTCTTTTAATTTTTTATCTTTTGCACATCTCATTACCAAAGCTAAAAGAACAAATACCATTCCCTTATACAGGTACTCTTTTTTTGATCTAAAATTATAATTACCCATGTTCTACAAGTTAGTTAATTCTAATCAAATACAGGATTCCTACATCTTGTATTCTTACAATACAAACTCACAATAAAACTATCCATCTTCATTTTTAACGAAACAATAAGCTCCTCTTTTCTATAAGTTTTTATATTTTAAATATTTTTGTGAGCACTATGTATCGCTTATTGTATTTTGATTCTAAAAACGACTAAAATATAAATTCTCGATTATATATAAAATATTAATACGCTCTCTAAAAACAAAATTCATGTCATTTGAAGATTTAAAACCAAAAGTAACTCTCATTCTTACCGATAAAAACGATAGCATAACAGATCGAATGCAAAAGGTATGTCAATTACTAAAGGACTCAATCGATTATTATGATTGGGTTGGTTTTTATTTTAGGAATGGGGATAAAGAAGAATTGGTCCTAAGAACCTATGTTGGTAAAAAAACTGATCACACTGTTATACCATTTGGAAAAGGCATCTGTGGTCAAGTAGCTGTTTCTAATAAAAACTTTGTGGTTCCTGATGTACAAGCACAAGACAATTATATAGCGTGCAGTCTTACTGTTAAATCTGAAATTGTAATCCCTTTATTTAAAAACGGAGAAAACATTGGTCAAATCGACATTGATTCTGAAACACCAGACCCATTTACAGAACAAGATGAACGATTTCTAGAATTTGTAAATCAAGAAGTTGCTAAAATACTATAATTATTGCAACTTCGTCTGCGCAAAAACTAAACAATTTACTATATGAAAATCTTAGTTACTGGGGGCTTGGGATTTATAGGCTCTCACACAGTCGTAGAGCTTCAAAACACAGGATTTGATGTTGTTATCATAGATAACTGCTCAAACTCATCTCCCGATGTTATTAAAGGCATTGTTGCTATTACTGGTAAACAACCTCTTTTTGAACAATTTGATCTAAGAGAAAAGAATAAAGTTCAGGATTTTTTTGAACGTCATTCTGATATCGAAGGTATTATTCATTTTGCCGCTTCTAAAGCGGTAGGTGAGAGTGTAGAAAACCCATTACTTTATTACGAAAACAATATTTCTACACTTATTTACCTACTTCAGCAATTATCAAAAAAACAGGCTGCTAATTTTATTTTTAGCTCTTCATGCACCGTATATGGCCAAGCAGATGAACTACCTATAACAGAAGATGCCCCGGTAAAAGTAGCCGAATCTCCTTACGGAAACACAAAACAAATAGGAGAAGAGATCATCAAGGATACCTGTAGAGTTACTAAAAACCTAAAAGCTATTGCTCTACGCTATTTTAATCCTATTGGCGCTCATCCTTCTGCAGAAATTGGAGAACTACCCATTGGTGTTCCTCAAAACCTAGTACCTTTTATTACTCAAACAGCCATTGGGTTGAGAAATCAATTATCTGTTTTTGGAGATGATTATCCAACCACCGATGGCACCTGTATAAGAGATTACATTCATGTTGTAGATCTTGCCAAAGCTCATGTGGTTGCTTTACAACGATTGTTGAACAACAACTCATCTTCTAATTACGAAGTTTTTAATGTAGGCACAGGCACAGGAAGCTCAGTTCTTGAAGTTATACAATCATTTGAGAAAGTATCTGAACAAAAATTAAATTATAAAATAGTAGATAGAAGAGACGGGGATATTACAGCGGCATATGCCGATACTTCAAAAGCAAATAATGAATTAGGGTGGAATGCAAAAAGTAGCTTAGACGACGCCCTAAGTTCTGCCTGGAAGTGGGAGAAAAAAGTTAGAGCATAAAAGCACTGCTTAAAACAACATCAAAGTTAATAATCATAAAAAAACCTGAAGAAACAATCTTCAGGTTTTTTTATTCTATTTTAAGTTTTACTACTAGTAGAACTTAGCTCTTTTATCTTCTATCTCTGCAGCTTCTTTAAGCGCTTCAAATACTTTTGAATCTACAGCTCCTATTTGTGTCTTAGACGTTTGAGCAACATAACTCATATATGTATCCAATCCATTTGCTGGAGTATTTTTTGTAACCTCGATTACATACACTCCATTATTTCCTATAATAGGGTTAGATACTTTTCCTGCTTCAAGAGCAAAAGCCGTTCCTACTACTGCTGGTTCTGTTCCTGCACCACTTATGGTAGGAGTCTTCATATTTAGGGCAGAAGCAACTTTTACTGTTTGCCCCTGACCTTGAGCAATTGCATCTAATGTACTTCCTGATATCTTTGCGATTAATTGAGCTGCTTTTTTCTCATTTATCAAAATAGGTTTTACCGATGCACTTGCTTCTTCAACACTCATAGCTCCTTCAGCTGCTTTTGCAGTTAGTTGCACTACTGCATATCCATCTGGCACATCAAAACGTTTGATATCTCCTACTTTAGACTCTTCATTAAAAGCCCATTGCACGATAGCTCTCTTAGACCCTAATCCTGGGATGTTCTCATCTAATTCTTTTATTTTATTTACAGGCTTTGCTGTTAAATTCTTTTCTTTAGAAGCTGCTTCAAAATCTTTGTCTTTAGCTGCCATCTGAAACTTAGTCGTTTCTGTAAAAATAGCGTTGATTGTTTTTTCACTTGGCTCTATTTTACGAGCTACCGTAGCTACTTTAACAACTTTTTGCTCATTCTTTTGTTCTACTATATTAATAACATGGTATCCAAATTGCGTTTCTACAATTCCTTGATCTCCCGCTTTATTTTCGAAGCAGTAATCATTAAATGCAGGCACCATTCTACCCGTTGTAAAATATCCTAAATCTCCGCCTTTATCTTTGTTAGAATTATCTGAAGAGAACTTGGCTGCCAATTCAGAAAATTTAGACTTATCTGCTTTTGTTACGTTATTAATGCTATCTGCAAGTGCTTTTGCTTCTTCTTTTGTTCTTTTTGTATCTCCAGCAGTACTAAGGCCTTCCCACGACACCAAAATATGATTTGCTTTTACAGAGTCTGGCATGCTTTTATGAGCTACTATTTTTGAAACTTTAATAAAATCGCCATCTTTATATGGTCCAAATACCCCTCCAACCTCAAGGTTGTATAACGTATCAGAAACAACCGTAGGTAAATCTTTTTTATATTTGAAACTATCATCATACTTGATAGCAGAGTTTTGATTTACATATTCTTCTATATTCTCTGCATTAACAAACCCTTTGATAGAATCATTAGCTTTTGTAATTGCATTAAACTCTACTCTATCTGCCAGTAAACTTTCAACTTCCTTTTTTAACTCGTTCTCATCTTCTTCGCTTGCTTCTTCTTTAAACAACACATAGTTAATATTTCTTGAAGCATCACTTTTATACTGATCAGCATGTTCTTTTATATAAGCTTTTACATCTGCATCACTTATAGTAATCTCTGCATCTTGTATACTGGTGAATGGTAACTGAACATATTTGATATCTACTTTATCATTTTCCATTCTGTATACCAATTCTCCTTCTTTTAATGTAGAACCAACACCTGCTTTAATCATAGTAAGGTATGTTTTCTCTTTTGCTCCCTTACTTACAGAAGTTTCAAAATCTAACCATTGTTGATAAGCTTGCGGCGAAGTAGCTTTTACGTTTGCCACATATTCTTGCATTTTAACCTTATCAAAAGATCCTGCTTCGTTTTGAAAAGTAGGGTTATTTGCCAAAGACTCTTCTAGTAATTGATTTACTTGATCTTCTCCTACCATTATTCCCAAAGCTTCGAATTGCTCTTCAAAAACAGTCTCTCTTAATTGCTGGTTCCAAACATAATTAACCGCCTGAAGACTCGATGAACCACCACCAAAACTTCTGGAAGCTAGTTCCACTTTTTTCGCAAAATCGGTTCTGTCTATATCTTTCCCGTTTATAGTTGCTATAATGTTTTCTGCTTTTTGTGATATTGCTCCTCCATTACGGATTAAATCTGCTAGCACAAAAGAGAAAAGTGCTAGTGCGATAATTACGATTAGAAAAACCGAACGCTGTCTGATTTTATTTAAAACTGCCATGGTATTGTATAATTTATTCAAATATAGTGGGCGAAAATACCATTTTATTGTAATAATACCAATTAAAAAATCTGAAAGTCTTGTGAAGCACTAATTTAATGAGGGTTATTTCCCCAGCACCTGCTTGGTAAAGACAAAAAGGTTGTTAAAAATTTAAGAAATGGTTAACTGTTTATCCAATGATTCTTGTCTGGTTTTCTTGTTTCAAAATCCCTAAAACAATCAACAATTGCGCAAACGCATAGGTACTCATTATCCATACATTTTCTAGAAATAAAGTGCTATAAAACAACGAATAAGCCAACAAACTATCAGAAATCATGAAAAGTAAGGCGCCTATAAAAACTAACTTAAAACTGATTTTGGGCACACAACCATCTCTGAGATATGCTGTATTAGCCATTATCAAAATCACAATCATATAGATGATAACAGGAATCATCATATCTCCTAATCCTAAATATAAAACACCAAACAAAATACCCCCATATAATGAAGAAAGCAAAAAGAAAAGCACTCCTTTCTTCTGTTTATTTTGCTTTTTCAAAAAAACTAAAATATACATTAGATGCGCCAATAAGAACATAACTAATCCTCTTATAAAAAACACCTGAGATTTTTCTACAAATAGTAGCAGAATATCACCAAATAAAGAAAATAATAATGCTAATGTGGTTATCCAGAATACAGAAGACCTCACTTTGTTTTTGCGTACTAGAAAAAAGATAATCAAGGCACTAAGTATAGCAGGTTTTGTAAAATACCTGTATTCTATAAGTCGAGGGTTGCTACCAATTATTAAGTCACATATGACCAAAGCAGCATATATCAGAATAAATGGCACAAACGAATGATACTTTTCATTATTACTCATATACACCTCTGGTTAAACTAATCTCCTTTAATAACGTGTAATTCTACAATTTCAATTTTGGTATTCGAGGTTTCCAGAATTTTGATTTTAAAATCATCTATTTTCACCTCTTCTCCTTCTTCAGGAATTTCTTCGGTATGATTTACAATCATCCCTCCTAATGTCTCATAATTCTCATCTTCTGGCAAGTCCAGTTTATAAGATTCATTAATATGATCTACTTCTAGTCGTGCAGAGAATCTATACCGGTTTTCTGCCAACTGCTCTTCTATAAGCTCTATAGAATCGTGTTCATCTTCTATTTCTCCAAAAAGTTCTTCTACAATATCTTCTACTGTAATGATTCCGCTTGTCCCTCCGTATTCATCTATTACAACAGCAATGCTTTTATGCTTTTTGGTCAACAGATTAAGTACATCTTTAACAAACATTGTTTCTGGCACAAATACAACCGGAAGCAGTATTGCTCTTAACGATTTTGGCTTTTTAAACAATTCAAAAGAATGCACATACCCTATAATATCATCTACCGTATTATCATACACGATAATTTTTGACAATCCTGTATTTATAAAAAGTGCACTTACCTCTTCTATCGATTGTGATTTTTCGACTCCAACGATTTCGGTTCTTGGGATCATGACTTCTCGCGATTTAACATCAGAAAAATCCAAAGCATTCTGAAAAATCTGAATCTCACTATCTACCTCATCATCTTCTTCTATTGTTCCCATTTGCTCTGTTATGTAATCACCTAATTCTGTTTTACTAAAAGCAAGTTGCACCTCATCACCATCTGTTTTTAAAAATTTTTTTAAAACAAAATCCGAAATCCAGATAACGAATGAAGAAATAGGTGAAAAAATCACATAAAATATATATGCTGGAAAAGAAAACGCTTTCAATAAACTATTTGAATAGATCTGGAAAAAGACTTTTGGTAAAAACTCTGCCGTAATCAAGATAACCATTGTAGAAACTATGGTTTGAGCCAAAAGTTTGAGATCTGTAAATAAATAATCCAACATCCAAAAACCTGTAGGGATTGATGCCTGAAATACTTTCATTAATAGCTCTCCCATATAAAACCCATACACAACTAATGCAATATTATTACCTACCAGCATGGTAGCAATAAACTTTGAAGGTTTTCTGGTAAGTCGTGCAAGTATTTTAGGAATAAAACCACCTTGCTTTTTTTCTATTTCAATATGTATTTTGTTGGATGAAACATAGGCAATTTCCATCCCAGAAAAGAATGCCGAAAGCAAGAGAGAAAATAGAATAACAACGATATGCAATTCCATGGATTAGTCTTTGTTATTAGCCTCAAATCGTTTTCTAAAGTTTCTTTTAAAGAAAAACATAAAGACCGCTACAGCAGCAAAAAAAAGATACAATATACTTCTTCCTCCTTCTTGCCCCCATTCTACATATGCCTGATATACAAAAAAACACATTATTGCTAAATAAGCATATTCAAAAAATCTAAATACTTTCATCATAGTACTGGATTACTCCTCTATAAACATTACACCATCATTAATTCGTGAATTCAAGATAGTAAAATCCTGATTAGCATCAAAGCCATCTGCTTCATTAACGGTTCCGTCTGGCAAATAACTTTTATACTGTTGGTCTGTAAATACCCAATTAATATTTTGGTCCCAATATAATTGCTTTGCTTTTAAATGGGTACTATCTGCCGTTTTAATATCTACATTACCTCTCATATCGATAATCCCGGTTTGTTTATACGAAATTGCATAATCAGAAGTAACTACGCTAACTTTTCCTTCTTCATCAATAATATCTAACACAATACCTTTTGGAAACTCGAAGTATGCAAAAGATTTATTAGAAAAATCCAACACTTTTGGTGTTTTAAGAATAGCCTTCAACTTACCAGAATCTGTGTATTTTAAATTCACCTCATATGCTTCAGCAATAGGCACTTCTTCAAAATCTATATAAGCTGTATCTTCTTTTTGAGTAGATTGACATGAAAAAAGCATTGTTACAGCGCATACTGCAACAATGCTTTTTATGATATAATATTTTTTATGTTGCATTACAATTTTGGCACTCTAACTGTTTCACCAATCCAACATCCAATACTAACAGATTTTACACCAGGGTTATTAAAAATATCTGTTTTAGATGGTGCTTTTGCTTTATAATTTGCTGCATACTTATCTCCTGTAGATTTTAAGCTAGGATCAACTTTTCCTGCTCTTCTAGCATAATTTTCTGCCAACCAATATACCGCTCTTTTACTAAAAACATCTGTTCCGCAGCTATTGGCACTACTTGCCACCATATTAGCAATTCTTATGTAACAAACTCCCATAGAAGGCTTTTGTTTAAGTGCCTTTCTGTAATAAGACCTTGCTTTACCTTTACTACCCTGCTTTTTCATCACTTCACCTATCTTGAAATAAACTTTTGCTTTATCACTTGCTTTAGTTTCAAGTTCTGCAGATTGGTTAAAATATTTTAATCCTGTTGTAGTTTTCTTATCTTTTAATGCTAATAGACCAAGGTAGTATGCAGATTTAGCCGATGGCTCTGCCTTATGTAAAGACTCTACCAATTTAAAGAATAACGGATCATCTGTACAATCTTTTGCAGAAATTCTACTCGCTGCACTTTTCAACCAATTAACATCAGACTTCTTTGATTCGAATTGTCCATTATACAATGGGATAAGGTTTTTACAATCTGCTAACTCTCCTAACTTTTGGTTTACACCAGCTTTTACTTTACTGTAGTTCGATAAAATTATTCCAGATCTTTTAAGCTTTTTTTTCTCCTTACTACTTAGTGCTGTACCTGATTCTTCTTTTTCTGTAAAAGTAGCAATCGTTTTTGCTTTTGCACTTTCTTCATCCTCTATTTTCTCGATTACTTCATCGTATAGATCAAAAACTTCCTGAAGTTCTTTTTTCTTTGCTCCATGAAGATCAACTAGCAAAGAAAAATATGTATACACATTTTTAGGGTTCTTAAAATTGGCCTTGTCTTCTGTCCAAGCTTTATGAAACTCTGCAAATTGATTTTCTTTTGTTCCTATTTTGTTATCATACATTAACTGTCCGATATCAGAGTGCATTGCCCCTAACTTTGTTTTTGCAGGAAAGTACTGTTTTCTTTCCTTCCAAAGCGCAATTCTTTCTTTAGCCAAAGCCAATTTCTCTCCTGCAGCAGCTTTCTTATATTTTGCCGCTAATAGCTTTTGACCGAATTGATAGGTTGCTACACTATAAGTAGGACATTCTTTTCTTACTTTCCAAAGCGGTGCCTCTGCCGATTCATAATTCTTCACCTTGGCATGCTCATAAGCAATTGAAGCTGTCGTTGCACAGTCTGAAGCCTGAGCACTTACTTTTGCAGTGCTTAAAACTAGTCCTGTTGCTATCGTAAGTAAAACTTTAGTATTCATAGCTGTAGTAATTATTTGTATTGTTTAATTAAATTTTATTTTTCTAAACCACTTATCATTAAATGAAAAGCCTATAGAAAAGTTAAAGAACTCTTCTTTAATAAGCCCAAAATCTGTGGTTCCTCGCTGACCGTATTCAAAGTTTATGTTTGCATTAGAGAATAACCTACCAACTGGTAATCCTACTCCAAAAGATATGCCAAACTCATCTATTGACTGATTACTAAGGTTTAACCCTGTTTCTTCATAACGAAATCCTGCGCGATACACCATTCTGCTAAAATAACTCGTTAAAGAATTATATTTAGGAATATAATAACCTCCTAATTTATATTTTGATCCACTTTCATAAGTAGCATTGCTTTGGCCAGATTCAAACCCCTGAAAATCCTTCGAATCAACATATACATATTCTGCCCCTGCAAACCATTTTCTAGGCTGTCCAATACCTGCACCAAATTTAAACTCTGCAGGAATATCTATTTCTTTATCTTCAATATTTATTTGTTGCGCCTCTACAATACCTTCTTGTCCTGCATTATTAATTATTACTGAAGCAAGTTCTCTCGATCTTTCTGATGCCAATTCAAACGATGGAGTGGATACAGCACTTGCAAATATCTCTAATTTTTCTTTAATCACCCTAGTATAAGTGACTCCAAATGAAGCACTAAAGGATGAAATATCCGTACTTGTTAGTTCTCGCGTGCTATATTGAACGCCTGGAACACTTACCACCGTTTTGTTTTCTATGTTACCAAAATTATAATTTACATCCAGACCGATACTCAGGTTCTCATTAATTTTGACTCCTGCTGCCAAAAAAACCTTGTTCACTCCTCCATTACCGGTAAATTGATTCTCTGCTCCATCCTCATCAATACTTCTAATTTCATAACCTACAGCAGTAAGTGGGACAACTCCAAAACCAAAACCAAATTTTCCTGCAGGAACTCCAATTGCTAAATAATCCAGAGATGCACTATCTCCAGAAGAAGTTTCATTATTAGCATTACTAATTTCATAATTACTAAAAGTGCCTCCTACTGTATAAGCTGTAAGACCTAATTTACTGTAAGAAGCTGGGTTTTGAAGATTTAGATGAATACTATCTGCAAACACACTCAATCCTCCCATCGACCTGTTTTCTATTGTTCCTTTAAACTTCGCAACTCCTATTCCATAAAAAGAATAAGGCGACGATGTCCCTTCCTGAGCGTAAGATATTACGGCAACATGTGCCAATATTATTACTAAAATCTTCTTTATCATTTACTATTATTAAAAGCTAAAATGTAGTTTAATCCCTCCAACAAAAAATTGGAAGTGGCAAATATGCTATTTTTTAATCTTTTAGACAAAAAATGTGAGTCTCCACCGGTTAAAATAACTGTTAAATCACTATAAATGTTGCAATATTCTTCAATTACTCCATTAATTTCGTGAACCACGCCCATAACTACACCCGCATGTATCGCCGCTTCGGTACTATCTCCCAGACTACTCTCTGGCTCTTTAAACTCTAATAAAGGTAGCTTCGAGGTATAAGCATTTAAGCTAGTATATCTAAGTCGTATCCCAGGAGAAATAGCTCCTCCCAGGTATTCTTGTTTACTATTTTTAAAATCATAAGTAATACATGTTCCTGCATCGATGATCAGAACATTTTTATTGGGGAATTGATCTACCGCAGCTGCCACTAATACCAATCGATCTATCCCCAGTGTTTTGGGGGTGGTATACAAATTTTTAAAAGGCATTTTTGTACTATGATCTAAAACCAATGTCTTAAAAAGATGAGTAACCAAAGTCAAATCATCTTTTGCGATGTTGGCTACCGAAGATACTATTGCCGATGTAATAGATGGAAACTCTTTTTTGATGTTTTTAATCACCGTTTTAAAGTCATTTTGTTGGATTGTACTTTTACGTACTATTTTCGATTCAGAAAAAACTCCAATTTTCGTAAACGTATTACCCACGTCTATAGTCAGTTCCATATTTTAAATTATAATTTGCAAAAATACATAACAAATTTTTTAAATTTTTATTTTGAGTATTAAAAAAAGCGTTCTATATTTGCATCCGCTTACAACAAGGTGCCTTAGCTCAGTTGGTAGAGCAAAGGACTGAAAATCCTTGTGTCCCTGGTTCGATTCCTGGAGGCACCACATCTTGAAAGTGAAAACCCGAACAAATTGTTCGGGTTTTTTGTTTTGTACTATTTTGTCTAAAATCAGGTTAGAATTTATAAAGACGGATCATGATCATAGGTCAAGACCAAAAGTTGTGTTTATGTAAATATTCTGGATCAAGACTATGATAGTGCGGATTTGCAATAGGCATAACTACTAAATCTATCATAACGGTAACCTTATTAAACTAAAGCTATCTAAAAAACAAAAAAAACGCTATATAATTAAATATAGCGTTGTTTAAAATTTATATTGCCTAAGCATAGACTGTACAAGTGAGACACTCGCACTAACCATTACTTATTTTTGCTTGTGCCAACTGGGATTAGTACCGAGTATCACCGGTATCATCATCTCTTAAATCATAGTATATTCCATTCCTATATAATTGTCTAAACCCCGCCTTTATTCCAATAGGATTTGACAGTTTGGTAACGGTTAATTTATCTAATTCGAATTTTCTTAAGTTTACTTTTTTTTCATAATTATTGGGTTTGATTTTTTGTTTGAATAAAACACTCAAATGATTAAAATATATTTAAAAACCTATGAACCTCCAGATGAATATACTGGCCTTGTCGCACCTTCTGTTGCTTTTGAATCTGACCTACGGTAATTACCATGCTGATCGCAACCAGGACATCCACCTCCCTTTATTTTTTTCTGTTCTACTTTTTGTAAAACTTTTCCAAAATTTAAAATTGATTTTTTCATTCTATTCTATTTAAGTATTTAATTTAGTTTCTTAGTTTGTACAGCAAGAAGTTTCAGACATTCGCACGCCATACTTTCTATTTTATTTGTTCATTCGTCGAAGAGTAAGAAATGCTAGAGTATTATATATAATAACACTGCTACCATTTATCGCTCAGATTGCAAATCTGAGCTATCGGACATTTGCACAACCTTTCTTAACTTATCAATAATTTAGTTTCTAAAAATTCTTACCGATGACATTGCATCATTCCAATCATTACAAAAAATAAAGCACTCAAAATTAATCTCTCTAAGCCTGGGCACTTCGATATCGCCATTAGTAGCGGTATTGTATATACTTAGAAACTGAGGATTTGATCCAACATCATATGTTGGGCCAACAATAGTTTCAAGAGTTATGCCTGTATGATTTCTTCCTACATAAAAATGAGCATCTGCTACATTAAAAAATTCTTTTTTTATTTTTATTGAACTTACTTTATCATTGAATTTTACTGAGTTAAAGTCATGTAAATGATTACTATGTGTAATAAATAGTCGTTTCCCTTTGAAGTTGTCGTGTTCATACAATTCTATATAACTATTAAATAGGTTTACAATAAAAGGATCATTCTTAGAATTATCAGAACTTCCTCCAGAATTTCCAGAACCTCCTCCACCATAACCATGTTCATATTCACTATCAGGATCACTACGATAGTTTTTTGCTTGTACTTCTATAGTAGTTTCATCTTCAGTTAAAATTTCGTCATTTTTTTCACAACTGCTAACCACAGTTAAGATGCTTAATAATAAAAATGCATTAAGTTTTAAAACTGATTTTTTCATTTGTTAATGATTTAAAACATTTGATTAGATCCTTGAACATTTAAAGACACTCAAGGTTTGTGTCTGAGAGAGAACTTTATTACTATTTATTTTAAAGCTGGTCCGGATACCCAAAGTACTATAGATCTTCGTTCTCCTTTGGTAACTGGCGTTACTCTATGCATACAATAGGAAGGAAACAAAATTACCGCACCTTTCTTTTTGGGTATTTTCTGGACATCTTTACTCACAAACATTTCTAACTCTCCTCCTTCATAATCTTTGGGATCAGAAAGTTGTAGTACAATGCTGATTTTCCTTTTTTGAGTGGTGCCTCCTCCTACATCCATGTGCCAGTCATAATGTCCTCCATCACTACGGTAAACACCATATTGTATATTTTCCAACAGACCTGTTAAATCAAATTGCCAAAGTTGATCATTTGCATTCATAGAAAGTTCTGCGAATTTTTGGTATAACCAATAAGCACCTTCCATTTGTGACGTTAACCATTTTACTTCACTTTTTCGATACCCGTCATTGTTTTGTCCAGAAGCCAAAACTGCCTTTTGAAAATCTAACGTATTAGCCAATTGGTGTATTTTTTCAATTTCTTCTTCAGAAAACGCTTCGGGTTCAAAATGCCAACTTCCTATGGCTTTGTTTGTTCTTTCTTGTATTAAAAAACTCATCGAATTTAGTTTTGAATTAATTAGTTAAGTATATTTTTTAGTTGATAGAAAAAACGTTCTATCAAGCGTAAATCTTCGGTAATAATGTTAGCAGTTCCTTTCATTTCTTGTTTAAAATTGATTTTCTTATCATACGTTGTTTTTAAATCTCGCGGTAACTTAACATCGATTATATAGTTCTCTTGTTCATCAGGTATCACAGAGATGGATGCTACCGTTCCGTTAATTTCTCCAAATTCATCGGCAGGATAATTAAGGAGCTGAATTTGTACTTCTTGTCCTTTTTTGATTTTTCCTGAGTTCGTTGCCGGGGCTTTTATTTTTCCGATAAAGGCATCACTGTCCTTAGGAATCACTGTAAAAATTAAGTTGCCTGTTTTTACAGATTGGTTTTTGTTCCAATAGGATAAAAAAGATACTTTACCATCTATAGCGCTTATCAGTGCATATTGTTTTTCCCAATCTTTGATAGACTTCTTTAGGTATAAAAACGATTGAATTGCTTTTGTTTTTAAGCGACTATCACTTTGTGTTTTTTTGAAGGAAGTGTTTGCTATATTCTTAGTAGCATTAGCGATCAATTCTTTTATTTGTGATACCGATGAAACCAAGTTTTGATATGCTCGTTTCGCCTGTAAATATTCTAGTTCTTTTTGTTCTTTTTCTTTAGCTGCAATTACCCCTTGTGCAAATAACTTCTGTGTTCGTTCCAGATCTTTTTTCTTCAAGGATACTTCTTCTTGATTTAATTTTTTTTGCCCTAATAGTATATCCAAACGCCTTTTGGCTTCTATTAGTGACATTTCATTGACCAATACTTCAGATTTAAAAGGCTGTAACTCCTGATTTAAGATATATTCTGAGTAATCATTTTCGAATTGAGAAAAGCTATTGGTAATATCACCTAATGCCATAGGAAGCATTTTATGTATAGGGAAACTGAAATTTTCCTGGTAAATATTGATGGTATCCACACTTTTTTTTAACGATAAAACATCTTTGTATGAGGCACTATTTTCTATGACGGCCAATACGTCTCCTTTTTTTACAGCACCTCCATCTATTACAAGAAAAGCATCAAAATTACCGTTGGTATTTGTATATATTTTTTGTGGAGGAATGGTAGTCGTTATCATCACCTCTGCAGTAATAATATCAGGGTATCTGACAAACCAGGAAATAAACAATAGCATTATAATTAATACAAGAAACAAGGTATTTCCCCAACGAATCATCCAATTAGGGACATGACTTAGTATTTCTTGTACTTCTTCGCTACGTATGGTGATATCTTGATCTTGCGGCATTGTATTTTATAGTTTTATTGTATTAGCACAGGAGCTTAAAAACGTGAGTTTGACATAACTTAGAACCTAACCCCAAATTAAATAGCTAATAATACTTCTTTTGAGTTTCCCTCTGGGGATTAAGGTGAGGGGTAACAGTTATTAAAAACCTTCGTCCTAACCTTCTCCCAGAGGGAAAAGGAACTAGTTAAGTTTTAAATTAACTCAGGTTAAAAATTCCTGTGCTTTTTAATATTTTGGTTATACAGGACTTCCTACTAACCTGGCATTGGCGAATTTCCAGGTACACCTACACTACCCTCTTCTTTTGTAACGCCACAAGCGTCTTCAATAGATGTTCCACCAGGAGCTCCTGTAAGATCAAGACTCATCCATCTATAACCTACTCCTGGACAACAAAAAGTATTTGAGCGAAATTCGCTATAGTCACACCATGTGTTAGACGATCCCCCGTTAATTGACTTTTGAGAAGCCTTGTTTAATTCTTTTCCTAATTTTAAAATTGATTTTTTCATTTTTTAATGATTTATAATTTTGATTAAACCCTCGAACATGTAAAGACACTCAAGATTTTTTGTCTCTTTTTCGAGAAAAAATATTTTTTGCTTTATAAAGCTTATAAAGAGAGCGTATATGAACGCTCTCCTATTTTAACATTTCTTCTTCTTAATATGATTTATCTAGGTCCCCAATAATACCCAGAACCATGACCATCACTTGAGCAAGGGTCCGATCCACCTGGTTGACCACTACTACCAGGATTAAACCCATCGTTACTACATTGCCCATTGCAGCAGACAGAATTTTGTCCATATGCTATTTGGCATTGTCCAGTAGTATAACATTCGCGTCCAGAATCTCCTCCATTAATACTTTTTTGCGCTTGTTTTTCTAAAACCTTTCCTAATCTTAAAATTTGTTTTTTCATTTTTTAATGATTTATAATTTTAATTAAATTCCTTGAACATTTAAAGACACTCAAGGTTTGTGTCTATTCTTTGCGAGAGAATGTTATAGCTTGATTATATTTTTGAGCTAACGTTATAACCTGAACTCGATTAATCTGAAATGCTATTCTCGATACAATTTTTCTCCATTTTACTACGAAAAATCACTCGAATCGACGCTTTTTACAGAATACTTGATATTAATCGAGTTTGGGTTTATACTATCTTTAAAAACTTTTACTCGTTTTAGTAGCAAACTTCTTCAGGAAATCCATAAACTACTGCACAACGACATTGACCTGGATGTTGTCCAGCATGTCCAGGTGCATTAGGTGCGCCTTGATATGAACCTCGATTTAGATACCGAGTATATCTCTCTAAACACCATTGATACGAATCTCCCCCATTCACATTTCTTTGCTCTACTTTATTTAAAGTCTTTCCTAATTTTAAAATTGATTTTTTCATTTTTTAATGATTTAAAATATTTGATCTAATCCTTGATCCTTTATAGACACTCAAGGGTTGTGTCTATTCCTTGCAAGAGAATATTGTTATTGACCTAGATTTAATTGATTTTTAACTAGGTGATAATAGTTTCCTTTTAGCTTTATGAGTTCCTCATGATTTCCTGTTTCTACAATTTGTCCTTTATCGACTACTACAATTTGATGTGCATTTTTTACGGTACTTAATCGGTGGGCAATAACTACTGCAGTTTTATTGGTAAAAAAAGTATTGAGTTTCTGCATAATCACTTTTTCATTATTGGTATCTAATGCGCTGGTTGCTTCGTCAAAAAACAAATACTTAGGGTTTTTATATACGGATCTGGCAATGAGTAGTCGCTGTTTTTGCCCCGTACTAAGTCCACTTCCTTCGCTACCTATTTTAGTGTTATATCCTAAGGGGAGCCCATCTATGTAATCTGAGATATTGGCTACATCGATTGCATGAGCTAGTTTTTCTTTATCTACATACTCTTCTCCTACGGCAATGTTTTTGGCAATGGTATCATTAAAAATATAGCCCTCCTGCATAACCACTCCACAGTTGTTTCGCCAGGCTTTAGTAGAAATGGAATCTAGCGTAAATTTGCCAATAGTAATATCGCCTTTATCAACTTTATAAAAGCCTATTAATAGTTTCATAAGGGTGGTTTTTCCGCTTCCGCTCACCCCAACTATAGCTGTAGTTTTATTAGCGGGGATTTCTAAGGATAAGTCTTTTAGTACCGGTTCTAATCCACCTGTATAGCGAAAAGAAATATTGTTTAGTTTGATGTTAGCGTTTTCAGGAATCTGAATTACTTTTTCTTCCTGTGGATTTTCCTCTTCTTCCATGCTATGAATTTCTCCTAATCGATCTAAGGAAATTTGCGCATCTTGTATATCTCGCATAAAATTAATCAACTGGGCTACGGGGCCGTTTAGCTGCCCTACGATATAGCTTATCGCCATCATCATCCCTAAGGTGATATCTCCATCAATAACCAACTTGGCAGAAAGTATGGTAATCAGCATATTCTTAAGTTCATTAATAAAGTTGGATCCCACACTTTGGGTCTGTTCTAAAGCCAAACTTTTGGTAGCCACTTTAAACAAACGGGCTTGCACAAATTCCCAGTTCCAACGCATACGTCTTTCGGCATTATGCAACTTGATTTCCTGCATTCCGTTTATCAATTCTATGACTTTACTTTGTTCCTGACTTACTTGAGAGAAGCGTTTATAATCTAGTTCCTTTCGTTTTTTAAAGAAGAACAATACCCAAGCAAAATAAAGTACACTCCCAACCACAAATACACTGAATATTTGCAGACTGTAATACATTAATACAATGCTGAAAATAATAAGATTAAAAAAAGAGAATAGTATGGTTAATGAGGATGTGGTTACTATTTTTTCGATACGTTTATGATCGTTAATACGCTGTAATAAATCACCCGTCATTCTTACATCAAAATACGAAATAGGTAGTTTCATAAGTTTGATAAAGAAATCAGAAATTAATGAGATATTAATTCGTGTACTAAGGTGTAATAAAATCCAACTGCGAATAATTTCTAAAGAAGCTTTGCCTATAAAAAGTAATAGTTGCGCACATAAAATCAGATATACAAAGTTTAAATCCTGATTTTTTATTCCTACATCTACTATACTTTGTGTAAGAAAAGGGAGTAGCAATTGCAATAAACTTCCCGCTAGAAGTCCTATGGCTAATTGTATAATAAATTTTTTGTATTTAAAAAGATATTTGAATACAAATCCGAAACCAAATTTTTCATCCTCTTCAAACTCTTCTTGATAGAATTTTGGAGTAGGTCCTATCAATAAAACAATGCCCTCCTGGGTGTTTTCATTGGCGTTATTGCCTATCCAATGCTGAATAAATTCTTTTTGGGTAAAGGTTAATAACCCGTGTGCGGGATCGGATATATATAAGGTTTCATTTTTTATTTTATATAAGACTACATAGTGATTTTTATTCCAATGTATGATACAGGGTAAGGGAACCTCATTCAACTTTTCAAAAGAAAGTTGCATCCCTAAGGATTTGAACCCTATAGACTCTACTGCTTCACTTAACCCCAGTAAGCTACTACCTTCGCGTGTGGTTTCACTAAGATTGCGTAATTGTTGTGTATTAATAGTTCTGCCATAATACTTGGCAATAATTTTAATACAGGTAGGTCCGCAATCTTTCCCCTCGGTTTGCGTGTAATGTGGAAACTTTTTTTTCAAGCTATCTCCGTTTTTATATCTTTTATGAGATTAATTTTTACAGTTATCTTTGTAAAGAATGGTTTATAGATATTGTATCTATTCTTTGCGAGAGAATACTGTTCGAATACCAAGCCCTTTTTGGGCTTGGTTGTTTTTATTGAAATTTGTGCTATTTAGTTAAATAGGATAGTATCGTTGTAATACTTTATACTGGTATTCGGTTGTTTTTGCTGTATGTTTTCTTCTAGTTCTTCTATAAAAAATTCTAGTTCTTGTCTTTGATATTCCTTAGGAAATGCTTTGCCATTGATCAAAATTTGAGGTGTAAAATTGATTAAATTATTTATACACCATAGTTGTTGCTTTTTCAATTCATCAATGTAAACTTCTTTGTCAATCGAAATTTCCCATCTTTCCAACCATTCTTCTACAGCCATGCCTTCATAGATTTCATCCATAGCCGCTAGGCATACTTTTTCTCCTTCAGTTCTATATAGCTGTAGCAAGCTTGTTGTAATTTTGACAATAGGATTCTCGTCATCTTCTGTGGCAACATTAAAACGTACCTTTATTTTAATTTGATCGCCATATCGATTTAACAAATCATGCATTTGTTGATGTACGGGTTTACAATGTCCACAAAAAGGATTGGTAACTAGGACTATTTCTATTAGCGCTTCTGGGTTACCGAATAGTATCCCCTGATCCTCTACTATATAAGTGCCTAATTGGGGTGATTTTTGTAACAAACTATCAAAAACATCAAAATTTCTTTTAAATCGGTTACTCTCTATCTTGTCCTTTTTTAATTTCTTGTTTTCTGTTACCATGGGTTTAGCATAGTACCAAACCAACCATACAGATATTATTATTATAGTAGTAGGAATCAAATCACTGATTGCAAAATTGTAGAAAACAGTATTGGCTAGCAGTACTACCACCGCTTGTAACCAAAGTACACTTACAATACTTAGACAGAGTATACACCATTTTTTGACTACCTTGTATTGATAGTAAATAGAATACATTGTTATGGGTAAAGCAAGTATGCTAATAGCATAGGGTAATCTGGGATCTGTTATAAATGCTAGAGTAAGTAATAGTGTGATTGAGAAATATAACATACTAAGGTCACTTAATTTATAACCTTTTATGATCTCGGCCCCTTTAGAACTTAGTACCGAATCACAATCTGTTTTTTCATTAGTGTTAGCACAAAAGGCATTTCCAATGGTGGTTTGTATCCCTAATTCTTGTCGAATGATAGCAAGGCTAACAATACCACCGATCACAGAGAGAGCAAAATGTAATACCGCAAACATTGAGGGTTCACTTTTATATATAATATATCCTATAAGTACTATCAAGATCCCAATGACCGAGTGTTTTATAATATCTGCATTTTTAGGATTTGTAATGGTGTTGTCATCTTCTGGAGCTTCTGCTGCAATTAGGATACCTGTAAACTGGTCGAGGAATTTACTTTCTGTATATTTTGTTTCTTGATTATTACCGTTAGAAATAAGATACTCTTGTCGTTTTCGTTCTACGTGTACCAGTTCTTCTCCTTGATCTGAATTGATTTGTGCAATAAAACAATCCGGGAGCTGTACCAATGTTTCTTGATCTGCAGGCACTTCTGCAGCTACATTTTCTATCGTAAAATGATCTAGAACACCCGTTATTGCATGTATACTAGGATAGGACGGGTGACTTTGTATCTGAAAACTGAGTTCTTCTTTATCAAAAGAAACCCCATTTTTCTTCAGTAATTTTTGTACTATGTTAGCTAATGTATTCTTCATTATTATCCTTTAAAAGATTTACACTTTTTTGAAATTATAAAAAGGGGATACTAGTCTGTTTCTCTAAAAAAATACTCCCAATTAATAAGACCACTTTTTGATCCTAATATCGAACTCATTCCAAATTATTTTTTTAAAAATTTTACTCTATCAGTTATCACTTGTGTTCTTAATTCTAGATCAACAAACCAAGAACCTATATTCAATAATTATATCCTATCATCTATCTGTCCTATAATAATGAAGCATATTAATCGTAATAGACATCTAAACATCCTTCTGGACAGGTAGTTTCCCCAATGCCTAACCAGAAGGGTTTTGCATCAGATTTTACCTGGTTCCATATCTACTAATCAATCTACGTACTGCTCCATCAGCTAGTACACTTTCACAATATTCTGCGTCTTCTGGTTCATGACGTTCATAAATTGAAAAGGAACACCCCCCGGTAATTTGTTTAAGTTGTGATGGATTTAGAGTTTTTCCAAAATTTAAAATTGATTTTTTCATAATTCCTAATTATATAGTTATACATTGATCTGATCATTTATAGACACTCAGAGTTTATGTCTGTATGAATATTGTCTTCTGAAATACATCAGTTTGAATGTATTTTTTGTTCTAAATTTGGACAATCATATTCCTGGCCAGGGTAAAATTACCTTAGCTATATGTTTTGTCAATTTGTATAATGAAATCGTGGTGCTCACCAAATACAAGGCTAGATATTATTGGTAAAGTGTAATCTAAAAGAATATCAAATTTACTTCAAGAACTTTAAAGCTTCATTTATTTAGATTAAGGCCTTGTATCATTTACCCACCTATATGATCATAATTTAATTGTTTCTTGTAGGGCCTTGATTAAAAGTTTGTCGAGTGCCAATTTGAGAATTCCCTCCTTTTATTTCTAATGGGTTTGATAGTTTGGTAACTGTTAATTTATCTAATGTTAATTTCCTTGAGTTTACTTTTTTTTTCATAGTTATTTCGTTTGACTTTTTTATTTAAGGTTCTACTTCAATATCGTTATTTTATATTACGAAGTAAAAAACGCTTACCTTATATTTCTATATAAAAGAACGTTCCTTGTATCATAAATTCTATTACAAAATAAAGACTCTAAAAGCTAAATGCAGTACCAATGCTTCTATTGGTACATGATTTAACAAAAAAAATGTTTGCTATGTAAGGAGAAGCTCCTATCATTATTTTTAAATTTGATAAAGAGCACCCTGACCAGGATAAAATTACCTTAACTAAAGAAATCCTATTCTTTTTAAGAAGCTTTTGCACTATAATGACTAATGAATCTTTCATTGTAAAATAACTGTTTTATCTCGACGCAAGAAATAGGGACTTCAATTAATTTACAAGTTTGTGCAGTCTAGATTCATGAATTTAGACTGCGTAAAACATTGATTTTAATGCTTATTTTAAAGATGTATAGCTTTAATAATTTTATACATAAAAACTAAAACGCTATCATATTTTTATCCTTTCAAATTGATTGAAAATCATTGTATAACAAAACTTTAATTCGTAAAAACTCTATAAAAGTTTCACAAAAATGGTAGAAGAAGAACTATGTTTTCTTCTACCTTTAAAGATATTTTAACATTTAAATATCAGATAACAAATGGAGGTGTTAGAAAAAGAAGTGTAAAACAGTTTTATCCCTAAAAAAAACGACAACTCAATTGCTTATAACTTTCTTAATTTCAAAATTATTTTCTTCATAATTATTAACTTTTCTAACTTTCTGAGAGTACTAAAAAAAATCAGTAGTCCCTCTTCATCTTTCTTTTCTTTATTAAAAAATACATTCCATATTATAAAATTCTTAATAAGTTAAAGTTTCCGAATAACATTTTTTATAGTTTTACATTGTTTTATGTGATTATCCGTTTTGTGTAATACTGATGTTTTTAATGTCATTCCGAATTTATTTCGGAATCTCACTATGTTCATAAATAGGCCTTTATAAAGAGAACCTGAAACAGGTCAGATTAACAATGATTAATTATTATACATTCCGGATATTCAATTTGTTTTAAAATCATTTTCATGAATACCTTAAAAGCAACTTTTTTTTTTATCCTAATAGGAATATTTTGCTCCAATAGCCAAAATACAGTACCACCCGATTCTATACTCCAAAAAAATTATACTGAACTTGGAGATTCTTTTTTTGCTGTAGAATCAGATACTACAAAAGCTATTATGTATGCTAATGCTTATTTTTTAAAAGCTTTACGAGAAAATGATACTTTAAGAATGTTTGATGGTAAATATCTATTAGCTAGAATAAATGACAACCTTAACATTTACTTAAGCTTTTGCGATTCATTAATTGAGGCAACCCAAAAAACACCAACAAAAAAATACCCTACTGCTATATTTTTAGAAAAAGGGATATATTTATATCGTAACAACAAAACTAATGAAGCATCAAAAGAATTTTTTAAAGCTAATACTGTTTTAAAAAAATTCAAAAATGATAGCTTACAACATATAACCTACATATATCTTGGGTACTTTAACCATTATATTGGAAAGTATAAAAAAGCGCTACATTTTGAAAAGAAAGCCTATAAATTTGCTGTAGACAATAATTATTACTTTTACAAAGGTGATACACTAAAAGCAGGTCCTTTTTTAGGAATATTATTAGATATAACTAATACATATAGGAAATCGCATCAAATAGACTCTGCTTATTTTTATAATAAAAAAGCCATTAATTTATACCAAGCCTTAAATGATAACGTTCTTTTGGGATATACGTTTTACACCAAAGGATTAATAGAATATGAAGAAAAGCTATATAAAAAGTCTATCAAATCTCTCAAAAAAGCAGTTAAAACTGCAAAAGAAGATGATAATTTTAGATTATTAAACAAAATTTATTCTATTTTATCAAGTTCCTATCAAGTTCTTAATGATGATAAGAACGCTTTTTTATTTAGTAAAAAAGCAGATTCTTTATATGAAGCAAGGAATATATATTCTAATAACATAGAAAATTGCTTTATTTATTTAGTTGATTATTATAAAAAAGCCAACGATTTAAACAACCAGCTCAAGTATATTAATAAATTACTAAACATAAAAGAGTTAAAACTAACAGAAAAAAATAAAGTTAGTGAAACACTTATTGAGAAATATGACATCCCTAATTTATTAGCTGAAAAGAAAGAAGTTATTGCTAAACTAGAAGAAAAAGTACAAATAAGTCGTAGAAGTAAAACAATTTATATTTTACTAATCACACTGTTTATAGGCCTATTAGGTTATCAAATACACAAAAAGCGTAACTATAAAAAACGGTTTTTAAACATTATAAATCAAGAAAAAATTGTTGCTCCCAAATCAGTAGTCACTATACCTAAAGAAAGTAAAAACATCTCAAATGATGTGGTAAACGATATTTTAAACAAATTAGATAATTTTGAAAAAAAGCATGGGTATACTAATACTAATATTAATTTACAATCCTTAGCGCAAAAGTTGGGAACTAACTCTAATTACCTTTCTAAAGTAATTAATCAGCACAAGAACAATTCTTTTTCTAAGTATATTAACCAGTTACGTATTGAATATATAGTTAATCAATTAAAAAAAGATTCAGTATTAAGAAAATATTCGATTAAAGCCATTGCAGGCGAAGCTGGTTTTAAAAATGCAGAATCATTTTCGAAAGCTTTTTATAAACACACTGAATTAAAACCCTCATACTTTATTAAAGAATTAGAGAAATTTGAAGTTAATTAATCCTGAAAGTCACACTATAAATTATGGTAGTATATAGTACTTAATTAGTGTTCTCAACACTTCTATAACATCATAAACCTCAATTCTCCATACAACCCAAACATTTTTCACCCATAATTTTGTCTCGATTTATAGGGAAAGCCTTCTGTAACATACAAGACATCTAATTTTGCTTCAAATAGTAATACCTCTATACTAAATAAACAAAAGAAAACAATACGATATAATTTCTCTAAAAACACAGATGCTATACATCAAAGATTACAACTATGTACCCTTATCCAAGAAGTTGGTTAGATAATAAAAGATAAATAAATGAACCATCATGACAGGATCGTTTATCATTAAATTCTCAAGATAAGGGCTCTTTTGATGAAAGCAGGGTATTTTACCCTTCTTTTATGGTTGTTTAAACAATAAAGCTAACCGGTTTGTGAAAAACCTAACATTACATACAAGAAAACAGAAAAAAGTTGTGCAATATATTAACTTTGCCAAATGAATGTATTGGATATAACTCCATTATTAAGTAGTATAATAGGAGTATCTTTATTGTTGTTTATCTTATTTAGAAAAACGGGCTTGGGCAAAGACAAAAAAATACGTTTTGTTTTAGCAGGAATCGTTTTTATATATACATTCATTGCTTTTGATTACTATATCACCATAAATCATAAGGGTAACACCCCTTATTTTGGAATCTCCTACCTTTTAACACATCTTATAGGTTTTTTATTTTTTTACTTTATTATATTATTTACCAAAGGAAGTATTCATATCAACAAATGGTTGTTTGTTGTTATTGGTTATACTATTATAAGGTGGCTGTTTTTCTTACCTCTATTTAAATATGATTCTCTAGATCAATTTATGGGTTTTGTACAAGACTCTGGGTATGACCAATTGTTGGAGATAGAATATCTTACAGTAAGTTTACTGAACATTTTATTATTCATCTTTGCCTTTTTTCGTCTTAAAGAATCTCCTTTAGCATTAAACCTTAATCAAAAACAAGCACTTACCTATAAATGGGTAAAGTTGGTATTAATATCCTTTGTCATCTTACAGCTAGGTCTTTTGATAAGTGATATTATTGGTAGTCTTCGGATTGAAAGGTATGAGGCTTTCGAAAATTATGAAGGGTATATGAAATTTGAAACATTATTAATATCCATCTTCTTTTTTACTTTTGCTTTTTCTATCATGCATTTTCCTGTTTTCATCTTTACTGGTGATTTTGAAGATTTACCAAAAGCCTCAAAAAAGAAATATGCAAAATCATCTTTAACAGATTCTACCGAACTTTTCAATCAAATTTATAAGTTGGTGGAGGAAGAAAAGCTATACCTTGATTTTGATATAAAACTGAATACATTATCAGAAAGACTAGACAAATCTATTCATCATATCTCTCAAGCTATTAATCAAAATGCCAAATCAAACTTTCCTGATTTTATTAATAGTTTTAGAATTGAAGAAGCAAAGAAGAAATTATTAGCATCCAAACCAGATACTATTTTTGCAATATCATTGGATGTAGGTTTTAACAGTAAAGCTGCTTTTTACTCAGCTTTCAAAAAAATCACTTCTCAAACCCCTACCGAATTTAAGAAAAGTAACAAAGGTTAATTCTAATTGCCCTACTACTTTATTCTGACAAATCAAGACATCTTTTTTGTGTTCGGTATTATAGGGAGCGTCTTTATTCATAGACACATCCCATACTTTTGTCTTGTAATTTTTAAAGGAAATTTTGGATGATCATAAAAATAAGCTGGTGCTGCAGGTTAATGTTTCTTATCTCTTTATTGTTAATCACTACATCTATTAAGGGCCAAAGCACTACCAATTTAATCGGAAAATGGCAAACTACCTATGATGATGAAGGAGAGAAATCCTATGTGACCTATGAGTTTAAAAACGTAAGCGGGAAATTGAAATGTTATACTCGCTATCTTAAAAATGATAAAGGAGAAGGAGTAAAATATACTTCTCTTGCCATGGATAAAATCACCCTAAGCAATGGTAAAGGAAATGGAAAATATAAATACAATGAAGGAAACAAGAAGTATGTTTTTGATGCCAAGCTTCATCTAAAAAACCTAACGACATTATATGTTAGTTATTCATTTTGGGGATATTCTAATACAGAAATCTGGAAACGAATAAAATAGTTTGATATGAATTGGTAAGCAAATATGAAATTTTCTCGTAATAACATCTACTTTGTTTCTATAAACTGTTTGTTTACTTTATCACACGTCATTATGATTAGGTCTCATATTGAGGCATGGCATTTATGGACCGTATTTTTTGGGTTCTGGCTCTACATCAATTCCCTGTTTACCAATTATATCAAGCTTAACTCTGCAAAATGGATAGTTCTATGGGTTTTAGGACTAGTAATTCTTAGCATATTAATGCTCACATTTATGTAACGCCAATTATAAAAAAGATGAACAAATTAAAACTTGACAATTATTGGTATCTCGGTTTTTTGGGTTTGATAGGCTTTTACAAATTGCCACTAATACAAAGTTACTTTCTGGGAAATAGATCGATTTGGGAACTAACAAATCTACTTTGGTTTTTATGGTTCTTATATTTTATCCCAAAAAACAAAAAATAATAATTCTAACATAAATTTATAACTATTATGAGTTTTGCTAAGTTAATTTCGCTATTTGAAGGAGCACCGATCATGCAGTACATTGCTTACTTCTTTATTTTCAATCTTGGTCTTATTGCTATAGAATTAATACTAGATATATTTACTTCTAAAGAGAGAAGATGGAAAGATACCGGGGCTAATATTATGATTTTTATTATTAATCAACTTCTAGAGAAAACCGCATTTGGAGCCATTGGAATTGTTTTTTTAGTCCCTATTAGCTGGATATCTCCATTTGAGATCCCTATAGACATATGGACCTGGATTATTGCTTTTTTTGCTGCCGATTTTACCTATTACTGGATGCATCGTTTAGAGCACGAGCATCGTATTTTGTGGGCAAGTCATAGTGTACATCATTCTTCTGAAGATTATAATCTTACCATTTCATTAAGATTAAGCATTGTAGAAAGTACATTCGAATGGATTTTTCTGATTCCTATGGTTTTAATTGGTTTTAGCCCATTTCAGGCTATTGTCGGGTTAATACTTGTGGCACAATTTCAAACATGGATTCACACAGAACGTATTAAGAAACTAGGTTGGCTGGATGAAGTTTTTAATACCCCATCTGTACATAGGGTACATCACGGGTCTAACCATAAATATCTCGACAAAAACTATGGCGGCGTCCTTATTATCTGGGATAAACTATTTGGCACGTTTCAGCGAGAAGAAGAAAAGGTAATTTATGGGCTGACCAAAAACATTGATACCAACAACCCGCTCACCATTAATTTTATAGAGTATAAAAACATTTGGAAGGACGTAAAAAAATGTAGAAATTGGAAAGATCGATTTAAAATAGTTTTCGGTAATTTAGAATGGAAACCTGACTATTTTGATACTAAAAAACTCGAGTAAATGAATAACGTTTCTTTACTCGAGTTATTGACAATATACAATGAAACGTATGACTTTGTTATATCGTATTTATAATTGAAATAACTATACTTGCAAACACACTTGCTATAAGTAAGTTGAAGCTTATTTTAGGTTTTTGTTGAGACAACATAGCACCATTATAAAACATACACATAATGGTTATGATAAATAACTGAAACATTTGTGATGCAGAATTTCCGTTCATTAAAATGAACATTGCAGCAACAGATCCTAAACAACTTTGCCCTATAATGGCAAGTGGGGTATATCCTATAATTCCTTTTGAATACTCTTCTAAATACTCTTTATAAATTTTCATGTTCTTTGTTTTTATGAAAGCTAGTAGCAACCAGCTTTGGTTTACACTCATTTATTTTTTTAATTATTCTGGTGAGGTCGATTCCTCCAAATGGACAGATATTGACTCGTAGCCATTTTTCGTGCAGCATCTTTGGCTCTTTGTGCTATTTCTCCCTGATACAAGGTATCTATGGTACTAAACCACAGCTGTAACCACTTTCCAAAATGTACTTGGTCAACCGTATAGTTTAGATTTTTATCTACATCTCTATGAGCTTGCCCTGGATTACCTTTAAAACACGCAACTCCAAATAAGGCAGTCATCCAAAAATCTGTTAGCTTTTCAAGGTGAATGGGCCATTGTTTTTCTGACAAGTGGCTATTAAATATGGGGCCTAACAATTCATCCTTTTGTATTGATGCATAAAATGTAGAGACCAGTAAAAAGACATCTTCTCTGTTTTGTATTTCTTTCATTTTATATAGTTTGATCCGCACCAATCCAATCATTAGATTGGTGCGGATTTTTTGATTAATTTTTCTTTTTAAGGCAATACATCGTTTCTTCTATTGCAAACCAGCAGAAATAGAATATCCCGGCAGAAAAAATAATATCTCCTATCATACGCAACCATTTTAAGGTCTGTACTGTTGGCGAATAGAGTAATTCGGCATCTCTTGCAAAAGAGTACCCTTTGGTAATAGAAGTATATGCCTGAATAATTCCTACAGGAAGCAGACTCAAAACCACCATCGCAATAAGACCTATGTTAAGCAACCAAAAAGCTCTTTTTAGTTTAATTGTTTTCCATGGTCTATTAGAATAGAATCGTAGACAGATAATAATGAACCCCATTCCTAGCATCCCATATACTCCAAATAAAGCAGTATGCGCATGAACCGCAGTGGTATTTAACCCCTGTATATAATACAATGCTATAGGAGGATTGATTAAGAACCCAAAGACTCCTGCTCCCAGCATATTCCAAAAAGCCACTGCTATAAAAAAGAAGATCGGCCATTTGTACTTTTGCATCCATTGATTTTCTTTTAGTAAATTCCAGTTTTCTCTAATTTCGAATCCCATTAGTGTTAATGGCACTACTTCTAATGCGCTAAATGTAGCTCCCAAAGCTATCGCCTGAACGGGTGTCCCTGAATAATACAAATGGTGCAAGGTTCCTATTATTCCTCCTGCCAAAAATATGGTTGCAGAAGCTATCGAAGCTTTACCTGCTGTATTTGCTGACAAGATTTTCATTTTTAGGAATACAAATGCGATAACAACGGTTGCAAAAACTTCGAAGAAGCCTTCTACCCAAAGGTGCACTAACCACCACCTCCAATAATTAATAACGGGTAGACTACTGTTCTCACCATACATTAATCCTGAAAAGAAAAACATACCGATAGCTATCACAGAAATTAAAAGAATGATCAATAGATGTTTTGCTCCGTCATTTTTTTTGATCCCGTAAAGAATATGGCGGCCCACCATGATCATCCATAAAATCAAACCTATGGCAAGGAAAATTTGCCAAAATCTACCCAGATCCATGTATTCATATCCCTGATGCCCAAAAAAGAAATTTGTTGTTAAATCCAGAAATTGATGTACTCCCAACCACTCTCCAATTAGGGAGCCAAACACAATAACTATCAGGGCAACAAAAAGAAAGTTAATTCCAAAAACCTGGAACCTCATCTCTTTGCCACTAATCATCGGAGCTAGAAAAAGTCCTGTAGCTAACCAGGTAGCTGCAATCCAGAATACAGCTAATTGCGTATGCCATGTCCTGGTAATAGAGTAAGGCAAAATACTAGCCAAATCAAATCCAAAAAATGCTTGTCCTTCTACTGTATAATGTACTGTGAGGATTCCGAGAAGAATTTGCAATCCAATTAAAAGAGAGACTACTATAAAATACTTTAATACAGCTCTTTGAGAATTGGTTAGTATAATTTTGGTCAAAGGGTCTTTATCTGGATATATTACAGCTTCACCTTTTTCATGATTTCTAATATAATAGTAAGTAAGTACCCCTATAAACAATAACAATAAGACTACAGAAAACCCAGACCATATTTGAGAATCTGGTGTAATGGTATTATCTATTAAGGGTTCATGAGGCCAATTAGAAGTATATGTGTATTCCTGATCTGGCCTATTTGTACTTGCCGCCCATGAGGTCCAAAATAAAAATGCATTAAGCTGTGCTAATTTTTCTTTATCTGTTAATGCTCCTTTCTGGATTGCATACTCTTCATGGCCTTCAGAAAATAGAGATGCATAATACTTTGAGTTATGCTTAATTGCTTTATACCTGTTTATTGATATAGTGATACTTTTCTCATTAGAATTATAGGTATTCGTTCTTATATCTTTGATAAGCCTGGCTTTTAAAGCGGCTTTTTTTTCTTCATCCAGCTCTCTATAGCTTTTATCATAATCTTTTTGTGCCCAGGCACCTAACATAAATAGGGCTTCTCTATGTATCCAATCAGCGGTCCAATCAGGAGCAACATAACTACCATGTCCCCATATAGACCCTACTTCCATCCCCCCAATAGACTCCCAAACATTCTGACCTGTTTGAATATCTTCTTTGGTAAATACTATTTCTTTGTTTTCGCCAATGACAACGGTGTCAGGAATCGGTGGTTGCGTTTGATATATTTCTGTTCCAACCCATATTAGAGCAGCAAACGACAGTACTACAACACTGGTAAATCCAATCCAAATTTTTTTCATTTTAACTAGTTTAGGCTATTTTCAATTACGATTGCTTTTTTAAAAAGGATATTGTTTTCTAAGTGAATATGCTTGTGTAAATCTTCTTCAAACTCTTTTAATAGTAAGAATGCTACTTTGTAAGAGTTACATGCATCTACTGGAGGGGTGTATTGATTACTAAGCACTGAGATCTTCCTAAACCTATCCCCTTCTTCATCATGTTCTTTATGCATCATTGCAATCGGACTTTCTACCGATGTAAATGACAATGTTGAATTTATCTCTATCCCTCTAGATGCCTTAGCTAGTTTTTTGAAGTATGGAAAAAGAAGTAATTCTTCTTTTTTCATGTGCATACTAAGTTCGTCTGCACTTTCTTTAAAAAGAGTTTCTATTTCATAGAGTTCTGGATGGTTGTCACCATGAACCTGAGAGATTTTGCTTAAATACTCCTTAATTACAGGTATTTTACTTTCAACGTATTGATGGTGTTTGTTATAGATGTAATCAGATAAAAAATCTATTTCCCATTCCTGATAGTTTTCTTCTTCTTTTACTTCTTCAGAAAGGCTGGTCAGTTCTTCTATAAGATCATTGGTAGATATTCCCAATGTTTTGCAAGCAGAAGATATACTTCTATTTCCCTGACAACAAAAATCTATTTCATGTTTTTTAAAAACCTGGGCGCTCCTGTAGTTCTTTGCTACAATATCACCTATTAAAGTTTCACTATTTAGTTCCATTTTTATATGATTCAAATTTTTCTATATATTAGCTTTATTCATAAATGATAAAAAGATCTTTTTATCCTTTATTGATTTAAATTTTTTTTATCTTTTTAAGATGGTTAACCCAGCGTTCATATCATCGGCTATAGATTTTAACGAAGTATTTTCTAACATATCTCTAAGGTTGTCTCTTATTTCTACAAATTTATAGTGTAAAGGACATGGCGAATTCGCATCACACTGTCTCAGCCCTAAACCACATCCCGTATATATCGAATCTCCATCCAAAACCTGAACCACCTCGCTTAATTTTGTATCCATTTTCTCGTCCTCTATCATAAATCCACCATAAGGTCCTTTAATAGACTTTACAATATTAGTGCGTGTAAGCTGTTGTAAAATTTTTGCAGTAAAAGCTTGAGGAGAGTTTATTTCTTCTGAAATCGTACTTAAACTCACTTTATTATTTTTCGTAGTTTGCTGTGCTATAAAAATAACCGCTCTAAGACCATATTCACAAGATTTTGAAAACATACACTTTTTATTTATAGGACAAAATTAATTCTTTTTTTAATAACGGACAAATATATCCTTTATAAATTATAACCCTTCAAAATAACAAACCCCCCTTTCATACATGAAAAGGGGTTTCAATACTATTTATTGATTGTTTACTTTTTTAACGTATTGGTATCATTTTTTAGAAGATCTGATTTTAGATGTTTAGCAAAAAATCCCATCATACTCTCATATAGCTCGATACGATTTTTTTCATGACCAAATCCATGTCCTTCATCATATTTAACCATATAAGGCACATCAAATCCTCTTTTTCTAAGATTGGTTACAATCTGATCAGATTCATTTATATTAACACGAGGATCATTTGCACCCTGCACCACAAAAAGTGGCTTTGTAATTTTATCTACATTTAATGCGGGAGAAACTTCTCTCATGATTTTTTGGTCTTTAGGGTCATTTTCATCGTACCATTGTTCATATACTTGACGTAAATATGGTTTCCAATATGGAGGAAAGGATTTAAAAAAAGTAAACAAATTAGAAACACCAACATAATCTACTCCACATCGATACAAGCCGGGAGTCTTCACCAAACTTCCTAAAGTGGCCAACCCTCCATAACTACCTCCATAAATTGCGATACGGTTCTCATCTATAAATCCTAATGATTTTGCATAAGCAACACCATCTTCCAAATCATCAAGCATTTTTCTTCCTATCTGTTTGCTACCTGCCAATAAAAATTTCTTTCCGTATCCTCCTGATCCTCGATAATTAATCTGTAAGGTAGCATATCCTCTACTTGCAAACAATTGTGTTTCTGGATTAAAATCCCACTCATCTCTAGGACCGTATGGTCCACCATGTGGGTTTACTATTAAAGGAACTTTTTCATCTTCTTTAACAATATTGGGAACAGTTATATACCCATATAATGTTAATCCATCTCTTGATTTAAACTTAATAGGCCTCATTTCTGCCATCTCCTCCTCTTTAAGTTGTGGCATCAAATTCATAATTTCTTTAAAACTATCTTTGGCTACATCATATAGGTAATACTTTCCATAAAGTCTGTCACTACTTATATAAATCAAATATTTATCCTCGTTATCTGTTTTATTAGTTATATAAAAATCTTTCCCCTTAAATTGTTGTTCGAATTTAGCGTGTATTTTTTTGTAGGTATCACTTACAGGAATTGTAACACTCTTTTCTCCTGTATAATAGTAATAATCTACTTCATATCCTCTTTTTCTAGACCTGTTTAAACCACCCACATCAAATACCGGATTACTATATACTTTTTTTATAGTTTCCTTTTTTGCCAAATCATATAACAGTATTTCATTCGTATCACTATCCAAATTACTCATTACAAATGCATCGTGAGGATAAGCTGTTGTATAATCAAAACCAAGAATATAGAAATTATCTTTCCAGGTGGTGGTCAATACTTTCTCGAAAGGTTTATCTAATGCCGTTCTATAATACATTGAGTAATTAACTCCATTTTCTTGTTTTGTATATCCTTTTAGCACACCATCCTTATCAAAATCATATCCGGATATAGGGTTTTGAACATCTTTATTTTCAAATAGTTTTTCTATTTTTCCTGTATTGATATTTATTTTATAAGGTTCGAATATTTGTGCATTGTCCTTGTTCATAGAAATAACCAAAAATTCTGGTTGCTCTTTCAAAATTTCTAAAATACTAACTGTTACATCTTTATATGGAGTAAGATCTTTTTGGTTGTTCCCATCCAAGTCTACTGCAAAAAGATGATAATTTTCGTTCCCTCCTTGGTCCATAACATAGATAAGTCGTTTATTATTTGCCCAACCATATCCTCGAATAAGCTCTTCTTTCTCTTCGATAATTCTTTTTACAACACCTGTTTCGGTATTTTTTACATAAATATGGAGTTTTCCGTTGCTATCTTTTTCTCTATAAGAGAAAAACATTCCATCTGGAGAGAATTTAAATGTGGTCTGTTTTGGTTTTTGAAAGTAATCTTCAACTTTATAGGTAAAATTACCTTTTTCCTGATCTGATAATGTTTGCAGTTCTTTATCCGAAGTTACCAAAGATGTATCTCCCGGTAAGCTATCTTTTTGGGTTTGTCCAACTGTATATTGTAGGGTAAGTGCAAATAAAATGAATACAAAGTGAGTTTTCATAACTAAGAGTTTTGGTGAAGTTTATATCTATATGACATCTCTTTATACTATATGTTACAAAAAAACCAATAATACAGATAGTTATACAATTAGAAATGCCAATTTTCTATTACTATTTTACAATAAAAAACAATAAATCCAACGGCTACTATAAATTTAATAAAAGTACCTGTCAAAAATCCAATAAAAGACCCAAAAGCTGCTTTTAATGCTTTTGATGATTGATCACTGTCTTTTATTAATTCTCCTATAAATGCGCCTGCAAAAGGCCCGATTATAATTCCTAGTGGACCTAAAAATAATATTCCTACAATGAGTCCAAGCGAGCTTCCTATCATACCATATTTGGTACCTCCAAACTTTTTGGTACCCAACGCTGGCACGATATAATCAAGAATCCATACCAAAATTGATACCCCTAATGTAATTCCTAAAAAAGTCCAATCATCAGGAACCCTATCTGTAAGATGTAGGATTAACAATCCAATCCAGGCTGTAAATGGTCCCGGTAATACAGGAAGAAAACTTCCTATTATGCCTATAAGACAACATAAAAACCCTAGTATAATTAATACAATATCCATTATTATTTTTTAAGTTATATGACGACATTGTTTCTGTTTTGTTACGGAAATGTAAACTTATCTTAGCTGTTTGTTATTAAACTCATTAAAGCTTTTAGAATATAATTTTATTTTCTTTTTTTGTCTAAAATACTATATTATTAACCATTAATCGAACATAAAACTACCCCAAAATTATGCGACATTTCATACTATTATCCTTAGGGTTAATAACTTTCTCTGTCTCCTTTTCTCAAACCAATTTTACAACACTTAAATGTAAAGATGCTACAAATGATCGCATTAGAAAAAATTGTATTATTAACGAAATAAAAGAGTTTGTTACTATAAATTACAATACTGCAGCCATGAAGCCTTATGCCAGAATTGGTACAAATCGAATCTATGCTAGATTTAAAGTAAATCAAATTGGTCAAATTGTCGATATTCAAGCAAAAGCTACTGCATTAGAACTAGAAGAAGAAGCAATACGAACGTTACGTTCATTTCCTACTATGACACCTGTACCACAAAAAAAGAAGGAAATACAAGAAAATGTTTTTGAAGATACCTATACCTTACCTATTACCTTTGAAATGAAAATTACAGAAATCGATTTAACACAAAAACGAATTACAGATAATAACGAAAAGTAAACATAATAGTACTTTTCTTATTATTTATAGTATAGTCTTCATCGATATATCTCACATCTCTATTCTCTAAACGATATATTAATCATTCTAATTTTTGATTCCAAACTTATACTCTGGTAATCAACATACACCTAGTAATGAGTTTACTTTACTAAGCATAAATACTTACTACAATTCTAAAACCATTCATCTGCATAAAAATAATTTTTAGTTTTTTAAACTAAAAAACTAGTTAAAACTAAAATTTTAGTTACATTTGTTTTATTCAACTAAAAAAATAGTTGAATACTCATAATTTTATATCCGATGAAACAACTCACAAAAGCTGAAGAAGAAATAATGCGATGGCTTTGGCAATTAGAAGAAGCTAATGTTGCCACCATTATCGAAAAGATGCCCGAACCTAAACCGGCTTACAATACGATTTCTACCATAGTTAGGATTTTAGAAAACAAAGAATTTGTTGGTCATCGTAAACAAGGTAAAGGTTATATCTACTTTCCTATCATTAAAAAAGAAGAGTATAGTAATCAATCGATCAACAAGTTAATGAATAACTATTTTAATGGCTCTTTTAGAAATATGGTCTCCTTTTTTGTTAAGAAAAATGATATGGATATCAAAGATCTGGAACAAATTTTAAAAGAATTAAATAAAGAAAAATAATCGTTATGATACATTACGCACTTCAAACCTTGATTTTTCAGCTATTATTTTTGATGTTATATGATGTATTCCATAAAAGAGATACTTTTTTTTCCTGGAATAGATTTTACCTTATCATCACACCTGCGTTATCCTTACTATTACCATTTATAGAAGTTGAATCTTTTAAAAATGACATTTCAAAAAACTATATTTTACAAGTAGAGCGAGTGATCACTATTTCTTCAGAAAAACTGATTTCTGTTCATCCAACAACGACTGATCAAAATCCAATAAATTGGTGGTTACTGTTATATTTTATTGGTATCGGTATAAGCATACTGCTACTAATATTAAAGCTTTATAAGCTAAAAGTACTTAAGACATTTTCTATTAAAACTAAGGTGGGCAATAAAAACATCATTACACTTCCCAATAGCAACCTGGCTTTTTCGTTTTGGAATTCTATTTATCTGGGAGATGCTTTGGATGAAGACAGTAAAAAACAAATTCTCATTCATGAGATGGTACATGTAGCGCATAAACACTCTCTAGACCAATTATGGTTTGAGTTACTCAAAATCCTATTGTGGTGGAATCCATTAATATACATTTATCAATCCAGAATTACATTATTACATGAATACATAGCAGATGCAGCGGTAATAGCATCTACTGGTAAACAAAACTATATAGAACAATTGTTAAATGTGGCTTTCCAGACTCAGGAAATCCCATTTGTCAATCAATTTTTCAATCATTCTTTAATCAAAAAACGAATATTTATGTTACAAAAGTCTCAATCCAAAACCATTGCAAAATTTAAGTACTTATTATTGATTCCTGTGATTTTAGGAATATTAATATATACTTCATGCAAAAATGAACCTATTTCACCTATTGAAAATACTACCGAAAGTGAAGAAAAATCAGTTTCTACAGATACCATTTCAAAAGAACTGCAGACAACTATAGATCAAGCTGTACTTCTTACTGATAAAAAAATTGCAGAAACCCCATGCCTCAATCAAAATTCTGAATATAATATGGATCTCGATAACCATTTAAAAATTGTAGTGGGTAATAACACCGAAGTTATTGTAGACATTGTCTCAATTAATAGTAACAAATCGATTCGAACAGTATATTTAAAAAGAAACATTGAATACCATGTGAGAAATATTCCAGAAGACACATACCGTCTTCATATCCAATACGGAGAAGGGTACGCAGAAAAAACTGTTAATGGAGTTTGTGCCGGGTATTTCAAAAATGAAAAACAAAAAGAAATTGGTGATCAAATATTAGTATTTGATACTATTAAAACCGAAACTGGATTGAAATCTGCTTCCTATAATATAACACTTGATTTATTACCCGGTAAACTAACTAATTAGCAATATTATCAAACACAACAACCTATTTAAGGAGAAAAGTTTTTAGTCATGATAAACTACATCTTATATATAATAATCTTTCAATTACTGTTTTTGATCTCTTATGATCTATTTCATAAAAAAGACACTTTTTTCTCTTTAAATAGGTTGTATTTATTAGCCACATCGGCACTATCTTTTGTTTTACCCTTTATTAGAGTTAAAAGTATACAAGAAACCATTCCAGAAGAGTACGTAATTAAGTTACCCGTTATTGTTATTGGGCAACCTCCTATGCAAGAAACTGCACTTATTAGTGACACAACAACTGCGGTCACCCAGGTCATTAATCACTCTTTTAACTACTTTTCTTTAGGTACCATAAACTGGTGGTTACTAATCTATGGCATTGTTGTGGCATTTATGCTCTTTAGATTTATACAAAGAGTTTTTAAACTTAGAGCAATACGTAAAAAAGCTTCTTATCATAAAGTCTATTATAAAACCACTGGTTATAATGTTTATACCATTCATAATAACAAAGACGCATTTTCCTTTTTTAATGCCATGTATCTGGGAGATCAATTAACCCCTAAAGAAAAAGAACAAATCATTATCCATGAGATTGTTCATTTACGCCAAAAGCACACCTTGGATTTATTGTGGTTCGAATTCTTAAAAATCATTTTTTGGTTTAATCCATTAATCTATGTCTACCGGTCGAGAATAGACACGCTGCACGAATATATTGCAGACACAAAAAGTGTAGCTATTTTGGGAAAAAGAAAGTACTATGAGCAACTATTACATACCACTTTTGAAACCGAAGACATCGATTTTATCAATCAATTTTTTAATCAATCCTTACTTAAAAAAAGAATAACTATGTTACAAAAACCTAAATCTAAAACTGTTGCAAAATTTAAATACCTGCTCATCATTCCTGTTTTAGGAACTATGTTAGTTGCTTCTTCTTTTTCAAAAAACACACCAATCGATAAGAACCAGTCAAATACATTCTCTACTAGCATCAACACTATTAATGCGAATAATATGATCAAAGAGAAAGAGAAAAAAGTAAGGGAACAAAAAAGTGTTTACTCTATTTCTTCTATTGATAGTATCAAAACTGAAATTCCTTTTAGAGAAATAGAACAATCGCCAACAACTAAAGCTTGTCAACATATTAAGGATCAGAAAAAACAAAAAGAATGTTTTTCTAAAGAAATCGAGCGTTTTATTTATAAAAACTTTGATATAAAAGCTATTACTCCTGTTGCAAAAGTAGGTACAAATCGTATTTATGCCCGCTTTAAAATAGATAAAAAAGGAAATACAACCGATATCCAAGTTCGTGCATCTGATCCAGAATTAGAAAAAGAAACAAAAAGGGTAATCGAGTTACTACCACAAATGATCCCAGGAGAACACAAAGGAGAAAAAGTAAATGTTATATACACACTTCCTCTTTTTTTAAATATTGATAAAAACAAACAAAACCAAACTAATTTCAAATCAAAAGAAGCTTCAAACGATAAAAAAGAACGTGTAGCTAACAGAATGATTTCTCAAAATCAAAATCTAAAAGCAGGATATTATATAGAAACAGGGGGGTTCTCTTCTCAAAAGGATCTTGACAATGAAATGGAGAGATTAAAAAAACTGGGGTTACAACCCAATTTTTATGAAACGCTATTTGGCTATTTTATTACATATCTTGCAAGTTATCCAACTTTAGAAGAGGCAAAACGAATGAAAGCATCGGGTATGAATGGTATGTATGATGGAGATTTAAGTATTACAAAAGTAACTATAGAAGTGAAAAAGAAAATCAAGTCCAGTAGTAGTATTCAAGATGAAGATTTGTTAAGTGATCAGTTATCAAACTTTAAAGAAAACAATGTTCAACTCGGATATTATTTAATTACACATGTTTTTAAGCATAAAAATTATTTAGAGAAAGGTATGGAGAACCTAGAAAAAACGGGGTTAAATGCTAAGTATTTTAAAAGTCCAAAGGACGGTTATTATTATGTGTATCTAGAACGATACGATCAAATAGAAGATGCTAAAAAGATGCTTTTGTCGAATGTAAATGGTACTTATTATGGAGACTTGTATATTTTAAAAGTAAATTAAACAAATGGTCATGAGTTGTATACAATTCTTATTATATATCGTATTATTTTTTTCTTATCATGTTCAAATCAAAGCTCAAAATACTGCAGTAACCAAAGCAGATAGTCTATATCACACAGGAGATTATGCCAGTGCAATAAGTGCTTATGAAAAAATAGCTTCAAAAACCAAACATATCAGGCTTCAAATAGCACGTGCTCATAAAGCGAAAGGTACTTATACAGACGCTTTAAAATATTATAAGCAAGTACTCACATTAGGTGATGTAGAGCTATCAACAAAAATAGCCTATGCAAAATTACTAACGAATACCGGAAAGTATGAAACCGCAGATAGTCTTTATACCGCTCTTGCTACCAAATATCCTGACAACCCTGATTTTCAATATCGATTGGGTATTGTGAAGAAAAAAAAGAGAGATACTCTTGCTATTTCCTTTTTTAAAGAAGCATTTCGATTAGATAATACACATCAAAAAAGTTGTTTTGAGGTTGCTAAATATCACCTAAAAAAACGAGATTATGATATCGTATGGAATACTGCAAATCTTGGTTTGCATTCGTATCCAGAAAATGTAGAACTGCTTAGCGTTTTGGGCCAAAGTTTTCTGTTGCAAGAAAATTATTATGCTGCACTCCCCTATTTTGAAAAGTTATTGGATCTCAATCAAAAAAATGAATTTGTACATACAAAACTAGCGCTGTGTTATAGTAAAACTCATGCACATAAAAAAGCAATCCTTCACTTTCATGAGGTGTTGAAACACTATAACAAATCTCATAGTTTATATTCTTCATTAGCACATCAATATCAATGGTTAAAAAAATATGATGAAGCGCTCAAATATTATCATATGGCACTCAAATTAAAGGATCTCCCTATAGAAGAAGATTTATATTCGATAGCTATGGTATATCGGTTTCAAGAAAATTGGGAACAAGCCATAAAATATATCAAACGCGCGCTAAAAGAAAACCCTAATTTTTCTAGAGGGCAGTATCAATTAGCCATGTTAGCAGATTCTTATTACAAAGACCCTAACATCAAACTAAAGTATTACAACACTTATCTAAAAAAATTTGAATCCGACCAAGAGTTAGCTTTTTTCACATCTAGAATAAAGAAAAGAGTACTTCAATTAGAAAAAGAAATTAGCTTAAACACCAAAAACAACTAACTTTTCTTACTCTAGAAAAAATTATGTAGCTTGGCAATCCGAAATAGTTTGCGGATAATGAGTATAAGAAATTGGTATATAGGTGTATTACTTTTTACGTTAGTATCTTGTGATCATTTTGTGCTTAAAAAAGAACACAAAAACGAGATTGTAAACGAAACTCTAAAAAAACTCAATAAAACTGTAGTAGAACAACCACCATTGTTCGAAGTTTGTAAAGCAAAATCGGAAGAAGTACTAGAACAATGTTTTCAAAATACAATCACCACACATATTTATGATCATCTTATAACTCATACTATTGTTGTTAAAGAAGCTATTGATGATACGATATGGGTTCCTCTACGTATTACACATAAAGGAGAAATCATATTAGAGAATTTTATACTTCCTACCAAGGTAGAAAAACAAATTCCTGATCTAAAAAAATGGTTAGAAAATAGTATTCACTCTTTACCAAAGGTAAAACCAGCACATACCAGAGGAACGCCTGTGACTAGCGTTTATAAGCTTCCTATAGTACTGCATATTGATTGATTTAACTTCTTCTAAAGTTACTACTGATCTCTTCTAAATCAGATACAATTCTTTCTATTCTATGTACATCTTCTAAATTTGGATATTTAAAATTTTTTATAAAAATATTGTTGTTCATAAATTCTATTTCAAAACCTTTTTCTTCTTCAAAAAGCTTTATAATTCGTTCTACATACTCAACATTTTCTGTTCTTCTAAAGCAAACTGTTTCATGTCTTTTTAGATTGAAATCATTACTCCTTTTTATCTTATCTATAATTTTTCCAGCAACTGTTTTATCACCAAAATAATAATGACCAAGATCTACATCGACCAGTAACCAAAACATTAATTGTTGCCCAGAGGCATAAAAGCTCACCCTGTGCGGTGCTCCTTCATCTGATCCAATTTCAATGTCTGTAAAAAAGAATATCCCATTACTATTTTTTATTTTAAAAGGCTTATAAATCCTAAAATCATTATATCGATTAAAAATATTGGTTTGTGTAAGTATAGCCCATTGCTGACTATCCAGTTCTAATTTCAAACCTTTTTTTTTCAAATAGTTAGCAGTTCTTGCCGTTTCCTTTTCTTCCTCTGTATACAGTGTATCAATATCTGCCTCGGACATGATTCCTAATTCATTTTCTTGTTCACCCCAATGTCCATTTTCGGCTTGCTCCAAAGTAAGTTTTGCATTTGTTTCTGGATCAAGAACATATTCATCATCTAAGCTCTCTTTCAATTTTCTGTTATATTCTTTATGTTTTTTATAGTTATGGTATCCAAGCCAAAGTAAATAGCAACATATAACAAATCCTATAATATAATTCATGAAATATTTTTTAACCTTTTAATAAGTAATACCCGTAGTGCATTTATAAAAATTTGTGCAAACTAATAAAAGTCAGCAAGTTGTAATCACCACAAAACAATTCCAATGCACAACTTTCTAGCAAATTACGAGAAAATTCTAGAAGTATTAAATCGAATAGAGCCTACATCCAATTTTTTGTTTCAAATACGGACTCCTAAATTATCATGTAAACAATTGATAAGAAACAACATAGCATCATAATATATGAGTATCGATAGTGTATATCAATTGTTCAGGATTTCACCTGCATTTTTATCTTCGCTCATAGAACCGAGCTTCTATAATCGGAGAAAGCGTAGATTATTCCTATATATAGAGCAAATACGGTTAAAATCATCAGATGCTTTTAATGAGTTTGAAGAATATTTTATAGTGGATAGTATGCCCTTGGAAGTTTGCAAATTATCAAGAGGCATGCGTTCGGTAATCTGTAAAAAAACAGAGGGCTGTGGTCCTGACAAAGGCTACGGTGCTTCGCAAAAAGTAAACTACTATGGCTACAAACTACACGCAGTATGTTCTGTAAAAAGTGTCTTTAAAAGTTTAGATATCAGCCATGCCTACGTACATGATGTCAACTATTTAAAAGACATACAAAGTCAGCTCAAAGATTGCACCTTAATTGGGAACGCTAGATATTTATCAAGTGAATATCAACTTAACTTATTTGAGAAAAGCAGTATCAAGCTTAATATCCCAATGCGTAAAAACCAATACGGATATGTAAAACAACCCTATATATTTAGAAAATCCAGAAAAAGAATTGAAACCCTTTTTTTACAGCTATGTGATCAATTCGTGATACGAATAAATTATGCCAAATCTTTTGAAGGATTCAAAACAAGGATATTATCAAAAATTACTGCGCTTACAATGATACAGCACCTAAATTATTTCGTCTATAACAGAAACATTAACAGTATTAAAATCAACTTACCCTAAATGCACTAAGGGTTCAAATAATAAAATTACTTTAGTCATAATCATAAAATCGGGAGCAAAAACTCCCGATTTTTTTGTTTTTATTTTAGGAAGGATGAGCTATATATTTTGAAAGAAAACATTACACAGAGAAGAGTAGTTAATTTTTCCTTTGTATAGAACAAACCCTGATAATTTGATAATTTTTTTCTTCTCTTTTCATTATACGTACTCTATTTTATGATCAAACTAATTTATTGGAATCGTAAAGGATAAGTGTAACTATTTCATTTACAGAAGTCCTCAAAGTATATAACAAATGTATTCTTCTTTGGATTAGATTTATCGTCAATTTGATAAAAAAGAAATTAGTGAAATACGGTTTTTAACTTTTTATTATAATGCAGTAGCAATATAGTATGTTGTTTTGGTAGAATAATACCATAAACATCTTTTTTTAAATTATAATTTTATTACAATTTAACACAAAAAACTTAATTATGATATTTACAAACTACTCCCAGTACTTTCCAACACAATAGAAAACATACATTTTTTCTTTGAAAATCTTAAGGTTGTTTTAGAATCTTAAAGAAGGATAACAAGGATTTTTTAGGTGATTTATTCCTTAATCGATTGCATTCGAATTAAGATTGAGTTTTCCACTTTTTAAACCTCTGAATAATATTTTATCTCTTAAAAAAAAATATTTAACACAAACTGCAAAAAAGATTATTCAATCAGATTAACTACCTGATTGTTATATTGAAACATCTGATATGTCGATGTTTGCAGATACATGATCTTTTTTGCCAACTTATTATTTAACACAAAAAAATGAATTATGGTATTTACTAACTACTCTACGAACTTTCCGACACAATAGAGAACATACGTTTTTTTCTTTTAAAATTTTAAGGTTGTAGAACCTTAAAGAAGGATAACCAGGGTTTTATTGGAGAATATTGCTTTAATGATTTTACTTGAATCAAGATTAAGTTTTTCTTCATTTAAGCCTCTGCGTACTACTTTACAACTTAAAAAATTAATATTTAACACAAAAACAAAAAGGTTATTGCACCAAAAAAACTAACTGGTTTTTTAAACAGAGGATTTATTTGCCCTATATGTTTAATGAATAATCTTTTTGTAGACTTATTATTTAACACAAAACAACTCTAGTTATGAAATTAAAAGTTTTTATAATAGGGATTCTGCTATGCGGATATATCCCATTTATTTATAGTCAAGAGCGACCTTCATCGTGTTTTCAACAAAAAACAATGGAAGAATATTATCAAAAAAACCCTCAAGCAAAATTTGAACAGGATGCTTTTAATAAGTATGCCGCGGCCTACGCAAAAAGAGAGGTTGCTAATAAACTTGCGGCAACCACTATTCCTGTAGTAGTTCATGTTTTTGGAAAAGTGCAAAGCGGTAGAACCTTGACATACGAAAAGATTAGAAGAGCGATTGAAGTAGTGAATGAGGATTTTAATGGAAGAAATCCCGATTTTAATACAGTAGATCCGTTTTTTAGAAATCGTAGATCAACATTAGATATTGAATTTAAGTTGGCAAAAATAGATCCTAATGGTGGTGCTACAAGTGGAGTTCAATTTTATGACGATGAGCAATCCGGATTTGGAGAAGGAGGAACTCATGATGGTACCATAGCACATTATGCCTGGGATAACAATAAATATATGAATGTTTATATTTTGGCAATTCTTAAAGATAATGGTGCTACAAATAGTTCTGGAGTGGCATGGCTTCCTAATACGGCAATGAACAATGCTGGTACAGCCAGGGTAGTATATAATGGACAGTATTTGCATGGAAACACAGATAATGAATTTGCTTCTATCTTTACACATGAATTTGGTCACTGGCTAAACTTATATCACACCTTTAATGGAAATGGCTGTAATGACCTTAATGGAGACTTTGTAAATGATACTCCGACAGAAGATACTAGTCCGACAAATCAAGGATGTAGAGTCGGTGCTTCAGAATGTGGTAATTTGATTAACTACGAAAATTATATGGGATATGAATCTTCCCTGGGATGCGCCAAAATGTTTACACGAGGACAGGTAACCAGAATGAGTGCAGCACTTAATCAGCCATCAAGAAGAACAATATGGCAATCAGGAAACTTAACGGCTACGGGAGTCAATCTAAATAGAGCTTCTTTGGTAATTGAAGGTAGAAGGCATGCTAGAGAATCAAATATTAATAATGGAAGTATCAAAGATGCAAATTATATAGTTAATATTATTGATGGTACTTTTGCGTTAAGTAACGGAAAAATGAATCAAGGGACGCACTTTAACGCCAGCTTACCTCAAGGAATTACTGCCGATATTACAGTAGAAAATAATAGAAGACTTAGGGTAAGATTTAACGGTAGAGCTGTCAATCATAGCTCTGCTAATAATAGATCTGGATCCATTACGTTTACAAATGCTGCAATCTCGGGGGGTAGCTCTAGGTTAAATGTGAATAAAATAGCTTTCGATTTCTTGTTTTACGATTCATTTACTGTAGTTTATGAAAATATTACAGATTTAACAGCCACTACTGGTGATGTGTTTAAGTTTTTCAGGGTAAGGGATAACAAAGAAAGTGAGTTTGGGTTATTCTACAATGCAAGTAATGCTCAGTATCAACTTGAAACTTATCGAAAGAGTTTAGTATGTCAGTCGGGAACAAGAAATATCGTTCCTATACAAGCTAATCAATTAATATCAGATAACAGTAACTGGGTAAAAGGATTAGTTTATCCCAATGCTCATGCATTCAGTTCTTCTAATTATACCGCATGGAATGGTAGAACGGCTTATGTTGGTTTTCAGTTCGAGTTACATCCAGGAGAGGTAAATTATGGATGGTTTAGAGTTCGTTTTACAGGTTCTGCATTGACGATATTGGATTATGCTTATTCTACAAGACCAAATGGACCAATAAGAGCAGGAAGCAGAACTTTGGATCCAGTAGATCCAACCTGTAATGATGGTATCCAAAATGGAAATGAAACCGGTATAGATTGTGGCGGTGATTGTCCACCATGCGAGGTAGATCCAACCTGTAATGATGGTATCCAGAACGGAAATGAAACTGGTATAGATTGTGGTGGTGATTGCCCACCATGCGAGGTAGATCCAACCTGTAATGATGGGATCCAGAATGGAGACGAAACCGGTATAGATTGTGGAGGTTCTTCATGCCCACCATGTACTAATATAACTTATTGTACGGCTGGAAACCAAGGGGTGAATTATATAGCATCAGTTACCTTTGGTTCAATATCCAATACTAGTCAAAATAGCTCTTATTCAGATTTTACTTCTCAAAGTACGACCGTAGAGAAAGGTGCTTCGATAACCTTGACCGTAACTCCCGGAATAGCCACTTCTAATTGGAGCTCTAATGTAGTTGGAGGATGGATAGACTGGAATCAGGATGGTAATTTTGATGGGGTAAACGAACAAGTCCTTATGAAACCAAGAGGTGTAGGAGGAGGAATAGCAACAGTTGTAGTTCCTAATACGGCAAGAGATGGTAGAACCAGATTGAGGGTTCGTTATAGATGGTTTAGTAATCCTGCTCCTTGTGGTGCTACAGAAGGAGATGAGGTAGAAGACTATACGGTTGTTGTTGGTGGAGGAACTACCCCAACCTGTAATGATGGTATCCAGAACGGAAATGAAACTGGTATAGATTGTGGTGGTGATTGTCCACCATGCGAGGTAGATCCAACTTGTAATGATGGGATCCAAAATGGAGACGAAACCGGTATAGATTGTGGAGGTTCTTCATGTCCTCCATGTGATATTGATGTAACATATTGTACAGCGGGAATTAGAGGGGTGAATTATATAGCTTCAGTCAATTTTGGTTCGATATCCAATACTAGTCAAAATAGCTCGTATACCGATTATACATCATTAAGTACGAATGTGACAAGAGGAGAAGCTATTGCGTTAACAGTAACTCCAGGGATTGTGAGTTCTAATTGGAACGGAAATGCGATTGGTAGTTGGATTGACTGGAATCGTAATGGAAGTTTTGATGATGCCGGAGAACAAGTCTTATTGAAACCAAGAGGAACCGGAGGCGGGTCGGCAACGGTTGTCGTGCCTAGTAATGCACAATTTGGAGCAACTAGATTGCGTGTACGTTATGATTGGTGGACCAATCCTGATCCCTGTGGAAATCAAGGTGATGAAGTAGAGGATTATACAGTAAACGTAGTTGCCAATAAATCGGGTAATATAGACAGAAATAATTTCGTTTCTGTAGCCAATAACCCATTAATAGAGAATGTACTTAACTTAAATTTTAATAACGCAAATTCTGGGAAAGTGGTTATTACAGTTTACAGTATAAATGGAACAAGAATAGCTAACTTTACTAAAGAAATGAATGCCGCATATACATTGTCTCTGCAACTTAACAATAATAGGACAGGACTATATTTTGCAAGAATAACAACACAAGATAGAAGTAATACAGTGAGGTTTATGATAAAATAACAAGATTTCTTTAGTCATCATTATAAAAATCGGGAGCAAAAACTCCCGGTTTTTTGTTAATATTATTTAAAACTTAAGTACATTCTTTGGTGAAAAAGAAAAAATACTCTACATTTGTAGAACAAACTCTAATAATGTAGAACAATGCAGTTGTCAAAAACCGAAGAACAAGTAATGCAATATCTCTGGAAACTAGAGAAAGCATTTATGAAAGATATACTGGATGCTTATCCAGAACCAAAACCTGCAACAACAACAATAGCTACATTATTAAAAAGAATGACGGACAAGGGTTTTGTGGATTATAAGATTTATGGTAAATCAAGAGAGTATTATCCATTAGTAAAAAAGACAGATTATTTTTCTAAACATGTAAATGGATTGATCAAGAATTTTTTTAATAACTCAGCATCGCAATTTGCTTCATTTTTTACTTCAGAAACCAATTTGTCTACCGTAGAATTAGAAGAACTAAAAAAAATAGTTGACCAACAAATTAAAAAACAAAAGCAATGATACTATATCTAACAAAGTCAACGCTCTGTTTGGTGTTGTTATGGGCTTTTTACAAGCTTTTTTTAGAAAAAGAGAAAATACATCATCTTAAAAGGTTCTATTTGCTTTTTAGTTTGATTTTTGCGTACACCATTCCTCTGGTTAGTGTTACTTATGAACCAGATGTGCTTATTGCTGCTGAAGAATTGCAACAACCAGTCACTTATGTTTTAGATGCTGATAGCTCCATAGTACCTATAACCGAGCCGGAAAATGAAATACACTTTTTATGGTATCTGTATGCAGTTGGTGTTTTAATATTCACCATTAGGTTTATAAAAAATATATACAATTTACTTAAACGTGTAAAAACCAATCAAAATGTTAAGGAAGAATCACATGTAAATGTTCTTTTAGGTAATTCGATTGTTCCTCATACGTTTTTAAAGTACATTTTTGTTCCAAAAAAAGAATTTCAGAAAAGTGCTATTCCACAAGAAATATGGTTACATGAAAAGACACATGTAAAACAAAAACATACACTGGATATTCTGTTAGTAGAGATTTTTCAAGTTATCTTTTGGTTTAATCCAATATGGCATTGGATTAAGAAATCTATACGATTAAACCATGAATTTCTAGCAGATCAAACCGTATTGAAACAGGAATGTTCAATACATAACTATATGGATTTACTTGTTACGTATCCTAGTGGCCCTAATCAAGCCTGCCTGGCAAGTCCCATTAATTATTCATTAACCAAAAAACGAATCGTTATGATGTCACAACAATTTTCTAAAACAAGAGCAGCAGCAAGACTTCTGCTGCTCTTACCTATCCTAGTAGGATGTATATTATTATTTACCAATAAAGTAGCTGCACAAGAGAGTGTGCAGGATAATTACGACAGTGAAGCTCCTGTATACTCTGACAAAAAAATAAAAATTGAAGTGGTAGGAGAGCAAATAACTGTGAATGGTAAATCTACAGATTTGTCAAATTTTGTAAATACGATGGATCAAGTTACTAAGGAGTTTAATGAAGAAGATTTGACATCCCTTAATTTTAATGTTAGTTTGCAAAATGCAGATGATAAGTTTTTAGAAAAACTTAATGCAGAATATAAAAAAACAAGGCTGTATGCAATTAATCCTGATAAACAGAATCTTCTTGTACCGCCACCACCACCAAAATTACCATCATTTCCAAAGGTAGAAAAGGAAGAAAAAGTTGAAAAAGAAGAAGAGGTAGAGTTGTTTTCTTCATCGGTTGCTCCTGTAAAAGAAGCAAAAGCAGTAAAAGCTGCCAAGAAAGCTAAGAAATCAAAAAAATGTAAAAAAACCTGTAAGAAGTCTGCAAAAACAGCACATTCTTCACAGACAAGAATGGAAGCTCACGAAGCCGAAATAGAACATATGGTTGCAGAAGCAATACATGAAGCAGAAAAGGTAAAGCACGAGGTATTATCTGAAACTGTAAAGGAAGAAATAGAAAAAGCGATGCAGTTGGCAGAAGAAGCTCGAGAAAATTCAGAACATATTAGAGCTGTTGCTATGGTAGAAGCAGAAAAGGCACGTGCTATTGCGATGAAAGAATCCTATAGAGCTCGAGAAAAATCCATGATACAACGTGAAGAAGTTATGAAACTGGCAGAGCAATCAAGACGTGAGGCAGAAAGGCAAATGGAGAAACATTCTAAAGAAGTTCGAAAAGCCATGAAAAAAGCTGAGAAGCATAGGGATAAAGCAAGAGAAGAAGTTAGAAAAATGCAAAGAGAAGTAATTCTTCAAGCTAGAAAATCTCGTCAAGAAGCAATGAAGGAAGCTCATAAAGCCAGAGAAGAGGCTAGAAAATCAAAACTAGAAGCTATGATTGAAGCCCGGAAAGCAAGAGAAGAAGCTATGGAAGCCCGGGAAGAGTCATTAAAAGCTGCACAAGAAGCACAAAGAAAAGCATTAGAAGAAGCCAGGAAAGAGAAAAATTAATTGCCTAAAATATACTATTTTAACTAAAAACTTCCCTTCGGAAGTTTTTTTATGCAACAATAAGTTGTGAGTCAGCGTTCTATAAGTATTCAATCAAAAAACCCTTAGATAATGTTAAAACGTTTTTTTATCCTGTGTTCGGGAGCAGATACAGCTATTCTGGCTGATTGTTCTGCTGGTGAACAAAATAAATATGCGGGCATTGGTGCTACCGTATTTTTTACTGCTGTAATGGCTGTCATAGCTGCTAGTTATGCATTGTATACCGTCTTTGATAATTATATCATAGCCGCTTTTTTTGGATGCATATGGGGATTACTTATTTTTAATCTTGATAGATTTATTGTTTCTACCATAAAGAAGAAAAATAGTTTTATGGATGAGCTTTTACAGGCTTCTCCCAGAATAGTTTTGGCAATAATTATTGCTATTGTTATCTCTAAACCCCTCGAATTAAAGATTTTTGAGAAAGAAATCGATAGAGTGTTATTAGAACAAAAAAATGATTTTACACTTGCTAACAAAGAACAAATAGCAACTCAATATACTCCGACATTAACAGCTATCGATACAGAAATAGCCGACTTAAAGAATGAAATTGAAGCCAAGGAAGTTGAAGTAAATACGCTTTATGAAACCTATATAGCAGAGGCAGAAGGTAGAAAAGGAACAGAAATTGTCGGGAAAGGACCTGTTTATAAAGAGAAGAGAGAAAAACATGATACTGCATTGGCAGTTTTGGTAGCGTTAAAGCAAAAAAACGTAGAAAAAATAACAAACCTAGAGGCAAAAAAGAGTGCGTTGGCTGCTCAATATGATAATCAGGTCGAAACGTCCCAACCCATAATTGATAATTTTGATGGATTAATGGCGCGTATAAATGCATTAGGAGCATTACCTTGGCTGCCTTCTTTTTTTATTTTTTTATTGTTTTTGGCAATAGAAACCTCTCCTATTTTTGCAAAACTATTTTCGCCAAAAGGAGAATATGATTATAAGTTAGACGATTTGGAAAGTGAAGTGAAAACGTGGAGTATGCAAAAACAAAACCAGCGTAATGTACTTTTACAAACAGATCATGCCATAAATGATAAGGTATACAATGACCTTACCGAGGAGGAAGAGTTATATGCTTATAAGAAAAAAATTGCCAGAGAAATGATGAAAAAACAACAGGATGCTTTTTATAAAAGACAGACGGGTATTCTGAAATAAGTCGGCTAAGTAGTTATATTATTTTTTAATTAATTGCATAAGGATATCATTCTTTTCGGGTTCTATACGCACAAAATAAATTCCGGATTGTAAAGTGGCAATATTAAAACTAGCAGTTGATGATTCAAAAACCATTCTACCTTTCATATTAAATAATTGTACCTTGTTTACAAAGGCTTCGACGGTGACTGTTTCAGAAGCTGGATTGGGATAAATTATAAAGCGCTCTGGTGTTTGATTAATGGTTATCGTAAGTGTTTTTGTAGCAGTATTTCCGCTAGCGTCTATTGCAGTAAATACAATTTGCTGATGCCCCTTATTCAAACTACTCCCTGCATGAGGACTTTGTGTTATTGTAATATCGGTACTACAATTATCTTTTGTTATTAGATGTGATGTAAAGTCTTCTAATATATAATTGTTAGAAAGGTTTATAGTAACTTCTTTATCGGTTGGAAAAGTGGAAGCATCGAATGTTGGTGAAATTTTATCTTCTACAAAAACATTGACAATGCAATTAGAAGATTTTCCATCACCATCTGTCATTGTCATTGTAACTTTATTGTTACCTATATGGGTGCAATCAAATTCGGTAATATCTAGTGAAAATGAAGCAGCGGTATTGTTTTCTGAGCTTATGTCTTGAGCAGTTATTACTGCCAAACCAGTTTCATCCAGTTGTACTATGATATCACGACAAATAGTAGTAGAAGTATTATGGTCCTTGATAGTTACCACAGCAGCGCAGGTAGATTGATTTCCACTGGTATCTGTAACGAGAAGTGTCACATTATTTGGCCCAATATGGGCACTGGTAAAACTATTTGGAGTAACCTCGAGTATTTGTAAGCCACATAGATCTTCACTGTTATTATTGATCTCATCGGGTGTTATTGTAGCCGTCCCAGCTTCATCTAATTGTAATGTAATATTATGACATCGGGCAATTGGGAGTTCTGTATCTTCTATAATTACAGTCGCAAGACAAGTAGACTTATTATTATTGCTGTCTGTTATGGTTAGCGTTACGGTATTGTTACCTATGTTGGCACAAGAAAAACTATCGGGAGATGCGGTTATTGAAACTATTTCGCAAGCATCTTCACTACCATAATCTATTTCTTCTGGATAAAGAAAAGCATACCCTGTATCGTCTAGTTGCAAGGTGATGTCCTGGCATAAGGCGTTGGGAACGGTAATGTCTTCTACAGTCACAATAGCATTGCAGTAAGATGGGTTTCCGTTACTATCATATACGGTTAATTCAACTGTATTTTCACCTATATTATTACAGTCAAAATCATAGATATCTAACTCCAAATTTTCGATGCCACTACAATCATCACTACTACCATTATCTATATGATGACTAGCGATCGAAGCATATCCCATTTCGTCTAATTGTATGGTGATATTTTGACAAATTGCGATAGGTGCTGTTGCATCCTCTATGGTTACGCTGGCTTCACAAGTAGCAGATTCTCCGTTATAGTTTGTCACAGTTAGTACTACGGTGTTTGTACCTATATCATTACAGGTAAAATCGGTAGGAACAACAGAAACCGATGCAATACCACAAGGATCGGTACTTCCCTGATCAACTTCATTAGCATTAATACTGGCATTACCAGAAGCATCTAATTGAACTGTTATATCTTGACACAATGCCATAGGAACCGAGTTGTTAACTACTAATACATTTGCCGAACAGGAAGCAATATTTCCGTAGGTGTCTTCAGCCATTAGCATAACACTGTTATTACCAATATCTACACAACTAAAACTATCTGGCGATACACTTATAGCGACGATTCCGCAGGTATCATTACTACCATTGTCAATGTCCTCTGCATCGATAGAAACGTTTCCTGTTTCATCCAACTGTACAGTAATATCTCGACATATCATTGAGGGAGCAGTCGTGTCTTCTACGGTAACATTTGCATAGCACGAAGAAGAGCTTCCGTTGGTATAGTTTACAGTAAGTTCGACTAGGTTTGTGCCAATATGACTACAGTCAAACTCTTCTATATTAACTTCTAAAGAATCGACTTCACCACAGCCACCTTCACTTCCTCCATCCAAATCTTCGGGAGTTATAGTAGCCACTCCTGTTTCGTCTAGTTGGATGATAAGATCATTACAGAATACTGTTGAAGAGCTATTATCTTTGATGGTTACATTTGAGGTACAAGTAGAAGAGTTGCCATAAAAATCGGTAACTGTTAGCGTTACCGTATTGTCCCCGATAAAACCGCAGTCAAATTCTGAAGTATCTATTTCATACGAATCGATACCACTACAATCATCACTACTTCCGCCATCAATATCTACTTCAGAAATAGAAACAACTCCAGATTCGTCCAGTGATAATGTAATATCCTGACAAATTGCTATAGGATCTGTACCATCTTCGACGCTTATTATTGCGATACATTCAGATGAATTACCATTAGCATCGGTTACGGTAAGAGTCACTTCATTATCTCCTAGATTAGAGCAATCGAATGAGTTTTTTGTAATACTTACCGAAGAAATTTCGCAAGCATCTGTACTTCCTCCGTCGATATCCATTGCCTCAACTGTTCCGTTACCAGTTTCATCTAATCGCAAATCATAATTTGAACATAAAGGGACAGGAGGGATATTATCTTCGATATTTATGGTTGTTATACAAATGGATTCATTTTCACTAGAGTCGGTTACTGTAAGAGTTACTGTATTGACTCCTACAGATGTACAGTCAAAAGATTCGGAAGATACATGATAAGTATAATCACAATTGTCTGATGAACCCTGCCCCAAGTCTGAAGCATTGACATTTACAAACCCCATATCATCTAATTCTAATGTAAGCATATTGCAAATAGCATTGGGATTTATTGTATCTATCACAGTTACTATAGCTGTGCAAAAGGCAGAGTTTCCGGCAGCATCTGTACCTGTAAGGGTAACAGTGGTATCACCTACATGAATACATTCAAAATCTTGTTGATCAATGATAAGCGAAACGAGGCCTATATTATCGGTAGATCCTCCATCGACCTGATCGGCTGTAATTGATGCATTGCCAGAAGAATCTAAAGCAATAGTAATGTTTTTACATACCATATCGGGAGGAGTAGTATCTTGAGAAAATATAATTCCAGAAACAAATAGGCAGAAGAACACATAGAAAAGTTTTTTTTTCATAATTAGCGAAAATTATGACAATGTGTTCGACAAAAAAGGGGTTTTCTTTGGTATAGAAAAAACTTAATAGCTTGTATTATACCTGTTTGTCTTATTAAAAATAAAAAAAATGAACCGTTTTAAAAAATGATACCATAAAAATCAGACAATCCCCATTTTCTTAAGTAAAAAAGAAGCGTTCATATTTTGACAAATACCTTCTTTAAATTTATAATCAAAATAAAGTTCATTGTTTACAATTTGTGCATCAAAGAAACGATTTTTTACTTGAGGAAGTACCGCTGTAATTTCGCATAAACTAAGATCGTGAGTAGCAATAATTCCGGTAGCTTTGGCTGCTACCAATTTTTCTACAAACTTACGGGATCCTGTAGCTTTATCTTTACTATTGGTCCCTTTTAGAATTTCATCAAGGATGATAAAGTATTCATCTTTTTCTAGAGCAGTTACTATTTTTTTAAGTTGGGTGAGCTCAGAAAAGAAATAAGAAGCATCGTCGCTTAACGAGTCTGATGTTCTCATGCTACTAATTAATTTTATAGGTCGATATTCGCATGATTGAGCACAAATTGGCAATCCGATATTAGACATTACAATTTGCAGGGCTACTGTACGTAAAAAAGTACTTTTTCCTGCCATATTAGCCCCTGTTATGATAAAGAATTGATCTTTGTTAATAGTAATGTCATTATCAACTCTTTTGCTAGCATCGAGCATAGGATGACCTAGACCTGTTGCTTTTAATGTATGACCGTTTGATACAATCTTGGGGTATATGTATTGTGAATGATTAAATGCAAAATTACCGAGAGAATTATAGGAGTCAAAAAATGCAATGACTTCAAACCATTGTTCTACCTTGGTATTATTTTTAAGAATCCACTGCTCGATACGGTAACATTGTTTGATATCCCATAACAGTAATCCATTCGCCAAAACACCAAACATCATATTGTTGCGCTGGTCAAAAGCATTAAGTATCCCTGCAAATTGTTTTAATATTTGGGATGCTTTTTCTTTTTCACTAATTACAAGTTGTTGTTTTTCTTTCAGCATTGTAGAGGTAAAGTCAGTATTTTCGATTTTTTCTATAAGCTGATAGTACTGCTCAAATGTATCTTTTATGCGGTTAGAATCGTTGTACAGTTTATTTATTTTTTTTAGTTGCGTTCCTGTAATACCAAGCCCAATAAAAAACCAAATCAAAAAAAGATTAAAGGTGATTACTTCTGTAAATAATAGTACAAGCATTACCAGAGAAATCCCAGAGATAATACTGGGTAAAATTTTCATGATTTTTGGAACAAAAAAGGTATAATTTGATAACCATTTTTGAATTACAGAAATAGAAATGGTTACATCTGCCAAAGAAGCAATAGCACTAAACTCTTGTCTCCACTCTGGCAGTTTGGCAATATTTTTTATTGCTTTTTGTTTTTGTTCTATAGAATCGATGGTGTTGGCATTTAGAATTTTTGCCAATTTATTTTTACCTGCCAAAGTAGTCGTTCGATTGATATATTGAAAAAAAGATTGTTTGCCAAAAAGATCAATATCGTGACTATATGAGTGTGACGAATCTATATATTCTTTTCCAGGGTCTAATGCATTTATGTTACCGTCGAGAACATCTAGTTCTAATCGATTAATTTGTAATAGTTTTTCGAACTTTTTTTTGATGTAAGTAAGGCTACTATGACGATTAACCAGATATATAAAAGAAATCGCACCAATAATCAAGCTACCAAAAATTATCTGGGTATTAGGGTAACCAAAGTATATTGTCAAAACAACGGCGATAAAGATCAGTACACGTATACTGCTAGACACGACCAAACGTTTTTTTGTTTCATTTAATGCTGCAGTATGTATGTCAATTTGGCTATGGTAAAATTCGTGTGGTTTTTTCATTTTATTATTGGTGGGGGAAAATAAGCATAAAAGTAGTTTACTTGTGGCGTGCCTCTATGGTCGAGCTATTTGTTTCAATTCCTCATATCTCCTTTGTCGAGCTGTGGTATTTTTACTACTATCTCTCACGCAATTTTTTAAATACTTCTATTCATCAAGTTTTATACGATTAAAGACTTTCTAATTCTTGTTTCAATTTTTTGGTAAGACCTTTTACAACCAGGTCATACGAATGATCTATTAGTTCTAATAATATACTAGTCGACAAACTTTCAGAAAAGTTAACAGTATTCCAATGTTTTTTACTCATATGATAACCCGGTGTGATTTCTGGATGGTATTCTCTTAGTTCGATAGATCGATCTGGGTCACATTTTAAATTAACGCTAAAAGGTATTCTTTCTAATCCCGTTAATGCAAACATTTTTCCCATTACCTTAAAAACCAAGGTGTTTTCGTCAAAAGGAAATTCTTCGGCAACTCCTTTTTTAGATAAACAGTAGGTTCTAAATGTTTCAATATCCATGATTTATTTAATTACAGATTTTTGCATAAAAATAGAAGAGTTCTCTAAAGGTTCAAAGTCAAATTGTTGATACAATCTATGAGCATCACTGGTTGCCAACATCCATTTTTTTACAGGCTTTAGTTTTTTATGTTCAAAAATTGTTTTCATCAATTGTTTAGAGTATCCTTTACCACGATATTCTTTAGAAATAAATACATCCATCAGATAAGCAAAAATTACATAGTCGGTAACCACTCTGGCAAATCCTATTTGTTGATCGCCTATATAAATCCCAAAACACATAGAGTTTTCAATACTTATACGAACTGCTTCTTTAGTTCTGTCTTTTGCCCAATAAGAATTCGTCAAAAATTGATAAACAAAATCAATATCTAACTTATCTTTTTGGCTAGAAACAATTATGCTCATTTCTCTAACTTTTTTCTTTCGGTATTATTGTGGTCTAGTTGCAAAGCAGAATAATCTAATGACCAACCAATAGCACCAGCCAGAGACTCCATTAACGATATAGCATTAAGCGCTTCTTTGTGTGCAGATTCTATAAGACCACTTTGCGGAATTTTATCTTTGATAAACTGTTTTGCTTCTTTATTAATTTCTGTAAGATCAGCAGAGGTAAAAGGATTTAACCAACCTTCTTTTTTGTCATAATATTTATAATCGGTCTCTATGGTCAATAATTTTGGGGTAGGAAAATGAGTAAGAATAATTCGTTTGTTTTTAGTATCACTCTCTAATTTTACTTGAGATAGATCAAAGCCTACATATGCCTTGGCTTCGATAACAACCAATGCTTTTTTGGTACCGGTTAATAAGTTAAAAAACTTGTCTTTAACACTTTCATAATGATATATCTCTGCAAAATCACCTTCTACCGTAACCAGTTTACATACACTTTTAATTTTTTCCATCAAAACGACTGACTGGGTGTGTATAGATGCCTTTTTTTTGGCAGCACTAAATTTTGAAAAGATAAAATAGGCAAGAATAGCACCTCCTAAAAGTCCGATAAACAATAACTCCATGGCGTAAAGATAGGAAGAATATTGATTAAGAAAAATGTGACCTTAGGACTAATTAGCGAGCAATAAACTCTTTTTCTTTTCTTAAACGATTGATATAAATTTTATACGCCTGTATATTAATTTGAAAACTTGCACATACCTCACCAGTTACACAAACTGAACTATTTTTGGTAAAACTCTTTTAAAACTATGTTTTTTCCTTCTATCAATCTTTTTAATTCTTTTCGAATGTAATAACGGTGCATAAATCCTGTTAATACCACCAATCTTTTACCTTGATTTTGCTCTGCAGTTTTTAGAATATTTTTTGCCATGGTTTGATTTCTTAAATCCCAAAAATCTGCCCAAAGCTGGTATCCGTCTCGATAACTTATCTTTTCTCCATTTGGTTTGGTATGAAAATGATTGGCAAATTCTTCTCGCGTGTTGGTAATCTTAGGAATCATTTTGTACTGATAAAACTGTCTTATTTCACAAAGACTGTCTGCCTTTTCGTTATTAAAATATTCTGCAGATTTGGATGCAATTTCTATCAAAGGATTTAAGTGATTTCTGTAGGTGTTTAGGATTTCTGATTCTGTTTTGGTCAGTAAATCAGCTTTATTTAGGCTATCTAGTAATCGAAATGTTAACTTATCTGTAGGACGCATTCCTTTATTTATTCTATGTTGATTTCTACCTTCAAATTCATGCGGTCTAAACGCCACCTCAGGGTATTTTTTTTGATATTTAAGAGAGGCAATTCCTTCATTTTCTTTGGGTTCCTTTTTGAACTTAAAATCTGCTGTATAATGAGAAGAATCTGATTCGTGTAAAATAAAATCGGGTTGTACGTCTTCTAATATATCAAATAGGATATCTGCATTAAAATTGGGTACAGGTTTATGCTGAGTACCGATAACGATTATTTCTGTTGGTTTTTCTTTTTTACACGAAAGAATGACTACAGACAGTAGTGCAATTAGAATTCTCTTTTTCATAGTTTTTGATGTGATGAATTGATGTTTATTCTATAAGTAGAATCAGATAAAAAAAGTTACAGGAAAAAGCATTAAAAATAGGAGAGATGATCAAAGATTTTTTACACTAGATACTTGATTTGTTAATGAATTTCTATTGTTTTAAGATGCTATAAAGAACAGGTTTACTAGGAGAAGCATCATTTTCAAAAGGCGCAATTTGTAAATTAAGAAGGTAAATACCATCGTGGATACGATCATTTACATAGATCATTTCGGTAATCGTAGCGTGATGTCTTGTGGCATTGGGGTAGTTCCAAAATGCTTTATGAGCAACCAATTTACCTTCATCTTTTTCTTTGTCTACAGAAGGTAAATCAATGAGCAAGTGATCAATATTCAGATTTCTGATATACATGGCAGCTTCTTCGGTAAGATAAGGCCAATTAGTGTGAGAATATTGTTGATTCTCTTTGTTTTTTGAGTTCGGTAGTGTTCTTATGATCAAAGCTTCGATAGGAGTATCCGAAATAGAATTTTTGAGCATATTTTTTGTGATGACCAGATCATCTCCTTGTTTTTCTGGAGTTACCGTAATCACCTCTGCTATAAAATAGTATTGCTGTAATGCTTTGTTAATACTATGAAACTCGGATGTAATATGGCCTACACATTCGGTATGGGTACCATGTGCATGTGGATTAAATAAGATAGTATTAAAATTAACAGCAGCCCCTTTAGATACCTTGCCAACCCAATCTCCCATGGTAACCGGTGTTATTTGGGGTTCATCAATATACCATGCATTTACGTTTTCTTTAGAAGCTCTTAACGGAATAGAGATGTCCAAAGGTTTTGATAAATCAATTGTATAGGTTTGATGATTATAGGATATGGTAGCTAGCATATGTACTTGATTGCATAATATTACTCTATGTTAAATTATTTTATAATGTCATCCCAAACTAGATTTGGGATCTCATCGTTCTAGGCTGTACACCTGTTAACTAAGATGCTGAATCAAGTTCAGCATGACAAATAACATAGATTTAGTTATAAATGTAACAAGAAAAGATCACTTGCAATGCCATCACATAAGAACTTTCCTTTTTGAGTCACCGATAATGTATCATTATCCAGAAAAACTAAGGAAGCGTCGATATGTTTTTGAGCTTGTTTAAGAAGATACTCTTTATTGGTTGTGCCAAATTCGATTTCTATTTTTTGCAAAGATATTCCCCATATCGTACGCAGTCCCGTCATAACATACTCATTATACTTATCGGTAAGAGATAGGTTTTCTACTTCTTTAGGAAGCGCGTCTTGCTGTAAGGCCTGTATATATTTTGTGTTGTTATTGATATTCCAGCTACGTTGTTTGCCATTATAAGAATGTGCAGAAGGACCAATGCCTAAATAATGTTTTCCTTGCCAATAGGCAGTATTGTTTTTACTAAAAAAACCAGGTTTTCCGAAGTTTGATAACTCATAATGTACAAAACCTTCTTTGTTAAGAGTCTCGGTAAGAATTTTAAAATGCTGCTGAGCCAGTGAATCGTCTACTTCAGGAATTAGTCCTTTGTCGATAAGTTTAGGTAAGGGTGTATTGGGCTCTACCGTTAATGCATAACAAGAGATATGAGGGATATTAAAATCCAATGCCATTTGGATGTTTTGTTTCCATCGTTTTATAGACATACCTGGGATACCATAGATGAGGTCTATGGTGATATTTTCAAAATGCTGTGAGGCAAAAGATAGACAATCTATAGCTTCTTTGGCATTATGGGCACGATTCATCATCGTTAAATCCTCTTCAAAAAAAGATTGGATTCCTATACTTAATCGATTGACCTTACTTTTTGATAATGCTATTATCTTTTCTTTATCAAGATCATCGGGATTGGCTTCTACAGTAATTTCTGCATCTTTTGCTATTTGATAGTGATGATCTATCGTTGTTATGATACCAGATAACTCTTCTACAGATAATACTGTGGGAGTACCGCCACCAAAATAGATGGTCTGGATAACTTCATCACCACATACTTCAGATTTTCGTAGTTTGATTTCATGACAGAGTGCAGCGATCATGTCTTCTTTTTTCTTCATCGAAGTAGAAAAGTGAAAATCGCAATAATGACAAGCTTGTTTGCAAAAGGGAATATGTATATAGATACCGTTAATAGGATTGGATTTTAGAGTTAATATGGGTTTAGTCACAATATTAGTATAGACTAATAATGACTCATTTCTTTATTCGTTTTTCGTTTTGTTTTACAAAAGCTGCCCAACCGCTATAACTTTTACCTACAATATCAGCTCTTCCCATATTATAGAAATGACATACCGCTGCGGCAAGTCCATCTGTCGAATCCAAATTTTTGGGTAATGTTTTTATTTTTAATAGGCTCTGTAGCATTTTGGCTACTTGCTCTTTGCTAGCATTACCATTACCTGTTATTGCCATTTTAATTTTTTTTGGAGAATACTCTGTAATAGGCACTTCACGACTTAATCCCGCAGCCATGGCAACTCCTTGCGCACGCCCCAATTTGAGCATCGATTGTACGTTTTTTCCAAAAAAAGGAGCTTCAATTGCGATTTCATCTGGGTGATAGGTATCAATAAGCTCTATAGTACGTTCAAAAATATGTTTTAACTTGACATAATGATCATCATACTTACCAAGTTGTAGCTCATTTAACTGTAAGAAAGACATTTTTTTGTTAAGAACTTTTATCAACCCAAACCCCATGATAGTTGTTCCCGGATCAATTCCTAATATGATTTTTTCGTTTTCCAAAGAAGCAGCGTGTTTATGCAAAGCTACGTAATAAAACTGGTATGAGATTGAGAAGAATTACAAGTATGGGTATTAGAAATACATCTTTTTTTGAAATGGTAATCTTTAAGGCTAGTTTGTTTTGTTAGAGAACATAATGTATAATTGTATTTTTTATAGGTGTTTATGAGTGAATATAGATGGCGTTTACTTGTTATACTATACCTAAATGATATTACTTAACCCGTAGTGCATTTATAAAAAGTTGTGCAAACTGCTAAGGCAGTAAGTTGTAATCACCACAAAACAATTCCAATGTACAACTTTCAAGCAAATTACGAGAAAATTCTAGAAGTATTAAATCAAATAGAGGCTACATCCAATTTTTTGTTTCAAATACGGATTCCTAAACTATCGGATAAAGAATTGATAGCCATCAACCTAACGTCAGAATATATGAATATCGATAGTGAACATCAATTGTTCAGGATTTTACCTGCATTTTTATCTTCGCGCATAGAACCGAGCTTCTATAATCAAAGAAAGCGTAGATTATTCCCATATATAGAGCAAATACGGTTAAAATCATCAGATGCTTTTAATGAGTTTGAAGAATATTTATAGTGGATAGTATGCCCTTGGAAGTTTACAAATTATCAAGAGGCATGTCTTCTCTATAAAAAAACAGAGGGCTGTGGTCCTGACAAAGGCTACTGTGCTTCGCAAAAAGTAAACTACTATGGCTACAAACTACACGCAGTATGTTCTGTAAAAGGTGTCTTTAAAAGTTTAGATATCGGCCCTGCCTACGTACATGATGTCAATTACCTAAAAGACATACAAAGTCAGCTCAAAGATTGCACCTTAATTGGGCGCTGGACCCCTCTAAAAGTATGATATAGGTCTAACCAATGACCAAATTCGTGTGTTAACTATATAAACTCTTTATTAGTAGTATTATCATGCAGATATTGTCCATTATAAACCACTCGTCTGACATGAATGTAGAAGGAACCTAGCTACTCCAGAACGTTGAATTACCATCATCTTTATGATCTTGCCTGAATGTACACATTCATATACTTGTAGTTGTCCCAGGAATACTGTGCTATTTTATCATCATACGCAGTATCTAATCCAAATCCAACTTCGTAATCGTAAAATACTACCCCTGTAGTACCTCCTCCGTTTGGATCTATTTTAGCAAGTTTAAACTCGATATCCACCCCGTATCAAGTCCACAATGCATACAGCAGAAAAACAATTTTTATATTTTTCGAGACAATCGGAAGAATTAAACCCCATAATGTAGATTAACTATATAAACGAATTTAACCCTACTTTGTTATCGGTAAAAATGCATCAGTGATAGTAATAGAAAGCCCGAAACTCAATGATAATTGAGTAGGGACTTAGAATGACTAGCCTGACCCGAAGTGAAATGTCGCAAGGCAACAAATTTGGATTAAATTGGATGGTAAAACAAGATTATTACTTGCTTAACTCTGTAAAGTACTTATAAAACAATGGTATGGTTTCAATTCCTTTTAAGTAATTAAAAATCCCAAAATGTTCATTTGGTGAATGAATTGCATCACTATCCAATCCAAAGCCCATAAGTATCGTTTTACTTTTTAACTCTTCTTCGAACAAAGACACTATAGGAATACTACCTCCGCTACGTTGTGGTATTGGTGTCTTGCCAAAAGTATCATGATAGGCTTTGCTCGCCGCTTTATATCCTATATTATCAATGGGAGTTACATAGCCCTGACCTCCATGATGTGGAGTTACTTTTATAGTTACTGCATTAGGAGCAATACTTTCAAAATGTTTTTTGAATAATAAGGTAATTTCTTCCCAATCCTGATTAGGAACCAAACGCATCGAAATTTTTGCATAGGCTTTACTAGCAATTACCGTTTTTGCTCCTTCTCCTGTATAACCACCCCAAATACCATTTACATCTAACGTTGGCCGAATAGAATTTCTTTCATTAGTGGTATACCCTTCTTCACCATATATATTGTTAATGTCTAATGATTTTTTATATTCATCTACAGAAAAAGGTGCTTTTGCCATTTCTGTACGTTCTTCTACAGAAAGGTTTTCTACTTTATCATAGAACCCAGGTATCGTAATTCTATTATTTTCGTCATGTAACGAAGCGATCATTTTTGCCAATATATTAATAGGGTTTGCAACTGCACCTCCATACAGCCCACTATGCAAATCTCTATTAGGACCTGTTACTTCGACCTCTACATAACTAAGTCCTCTCAATCCAGTGGTAATAGAAGGTACATCTTGAGCAATCATCCCTGTATCACTAATTAAAATGACATCATTTGCTAACTTATCCTGATGTTGTTTTACAAACCCACTTAAACTCTTACTACCCACCTCTTCTTCTCCTTCTATCATAAACTTTACGTTACATGGTAGTTGCCCCGTTTTTACCATAATCTCAAGTGCTTTGACATGCATATACATTTGTCCTTTATCATCACAAGATCCTCTGGCAAAAATTGCTCCTTCTGGGTGAATTTCTGTTTTTTTGATCACTGGTTCGAATGGAGGACTATCCCACAAATCGATAGGGTCTGGCGGTTGCACATCATAATGCCCATATACCAATACTGTAGGGAGGTTAGGATCTATTATCTTTTCACCATATACAATAGGGTATCCTGGTGTTTCGCATATTTCGACGGTATCACACCCAGCGGCTTTTAAGCTTTTAGAAATCTCATCTGCCGTTTTGATCACATCTTTCTCATAAGCAGAGTCAGCGCTAATTGATGGTATTTTTAGTAATTCGAGCAGTTCATTTATAAAACGATCTTTATGTTCTTGAATATAAGGTTGAATATTTTGCATGAAGTTAAATTTATTTGGTCTTAAACTCAGATAATACATTAGAAAGTCTATTACATCTTTCAACTACTGTAAACACTACGTTTATGGTATTTGAAAGCCTTATCACGAAGTTTCAATGCATAATCTGAGTTAAAAGTAGTAAAAACGAAATAATTTTAGTTTAAAAAATCCCTGAACTATAAAGGTTTACATCACATCTTTTTGACCCTTTATAATGATTTTAAAAAAAAATAATTTTAGTTCTTTGAGATTGACACATATTGTTTATATTTGCACTCACTTTTACAGAAAGTCCTAAGTACTGTAATAGTTTTTAATGCGGGCGTGGTGGAATTGGTAGACACGCTAGACTTAGGATCTAGTGCCGCGAGGTGTGAGAGTTCGAGTCTCTCCGCCCGCACTGCAAGAAAAGCTTCTCAAAACGAGAGGCTTTTTTTATACCTTAAAATGATTTCAAACATATATAAAGGAGAGACGAGAAGTTTACCCTGAGCTAAGTCGAAGGGAGTCTCTCCGGCCGAACTGCAAAGGAAAACCCAACTTTAACGAGTTGGGTTTTTTGTTTGGGTTTAAATACAACCTTTACAAGAATAAAAGTTAATCATGTCAGCATCTTCTTTTAACATATTTTCTACATACTCTTTAGTTTTTTCGATAGATAGCTGGGGGATTTCTATTTGCATCGATCGCAAAGAACCGTCTTTTTGCGGCACTATAACTATCATTTTACCAATGGTCAAATCAAAAATACGTTCATTAATAATGGCATAAGCATCACGATCTCCAGAGATAAAGGCATTAAAATCAATCGTGTTTTTTTTGGTTTTATAATACCCCTTGGCCAAATAATTAGGATGATTCCTAGAGGATATTAGGGAGCTAGAATGGCTAAATTTTTGTGTGTCTATAAAATCTGTAGAGACAACAATGATAAAGAAAACATCTTGTTCTATATCCTTAATAAAGCTTTTGTTGAATTTATTTTTCTTAGCATAAAAACAGTTATAAAGAAAATGTTTGTTATGTATTGCCAGTCCTTTAAAATTACCATCATACCCTAAACCTATAAAACTTTTTTCTCCTACCAAATCATATTTGGGTACGGGAAAAATACCTTGCGATATCTTTTTTTCTTCAAAATACTTTAAATCCATCTTAAAAATCCTCTGATCCCAAGAGGAAGAATCTCTACGATGCATTTCATTTTTCTTTTTAGCTTCTGTATCCCATTTATATTGACTATAACCAACCATATTCAAAATCAATAGAAGTGCTAGAATGATATTTTTTTTTACAATAATTTGATGTTTCATTTCGTAAACTTTGTTTATTTGGTTTTATATGCGATTATTAGTAATTAGTTCTTGTAAAGCCAACTAACCCCTTTGATTTGGGAGTAAGTAAGTGAGTTTCTTTTTTAAATAGAAGATATCGCCAGGGCATGTATCTTATCAATCTCTTCGGCAGAAAAGGCACTGGGATCATAGTGCCATGTATTAAGGTTTATTTTGACTTGTGTCTTTGTTGATGAACTCATAAATAGTGTGATTTGTATGCTTTGTTTTAGTGAATGTTATAACTCTATGAAATGTTACTCTTTTTCTTAAAAAAAATAGCCTAATTTTTAATCTATTGAATTACAGTGTTTTTTTGAAGGGTTTTTGTTTTTTGTTTAAGTCCGAAATCGGAGGGCTTTATTGTTTTAGTCCAGAGTCCGAAGTCGGATGCTCGAAGTTATTTATAATTCCTTATTAATACACTTATTACCGAACCCTGAGGTTCTCGAAGGGTTGGGCTTCGAGAACCTCAGCCCGCAGTATGTTTTATTTGTTACGTTATACATCACTCTTAATTCTGCATTCCTAATTACTACCCCCTCTCATCTAAGGGGTACTGGTATCATTCTAAAAACAAATTACGTTCTTCTTTTGTCAGTATTCTACAGCTTTTTGTTTTACCCATCAATTTATATCGATGTTTCGCAATAACGTCATATACATAATCTCTAAGTTGTTTAGGGATATACAATAAAAAGGTAAAATAACTATACTTAGCATCCAAATACCCAAATATCTTTAGAATTGCACTCGATTTTATATAACAACGTCCCTTCTCTATAAAAATAATAGAATCGATCGTAGTTATGTTATGTTGTATTAGATAAGGGTCTGCCTTATCTGATAGAAAAGAAACAAACCGCAAAGAAGCATCTGGGTTATGATCTAATATAAACTGCACCCATCGATCACAAAACCCACAACTACCATCATAGATAACAATATTACCCATCATTTTTAATCTTGAAAAATTTCAAAATACGTTCTACAAAAAAGAAAATATAAAATATCCTAAAATACGCTAAGTACTCTGGAAACCCAAAATATGGCAACACCCCAATAAACCCTAACAGTCCAATAACCCATAAATACTTTGTTTGTATCATGATTTGTTTTGATGGTTTCGCAGATTCAATACTTTTTCGAATTTGAGCCACCACCCTATAAAAACATGGATTAGTAGAGTTGTCTAAAACAACCACACATGTTTTTTTGGTTGGATTTCTTATGTAAATTGTATTAGCCCCTAACCATTTTCCATTATGCCAGACGATATCTTTATTTACAACCCACCCAAAACCGTAATCCGATTTCTTTCCATTTTTGAGCATAGGAGGTTCAAAAGCTTCTTTTATGGTTTCTTGAGAAAGTAACGGGTTAGCATACCAAAATTGATCCCAAACCAAAAAATCCTCGATACTAGAAAATATTCCGCGATCCCCTGCTACTCCATCTATCCAAGGAGACTTTATTTCTGTGGGCAACCAGTTAAAATAATTTAAAAAATCTTTGGTGACATTACTACTACCTTTATACTCTTTTGACAAAAGCGTCCAAACTCGAGTATTCTGCATCCCCAAGGGCTTAAAAACTGTCTTTGTCATAAACTCCTCGAAAGAAACTTCAGAAACTACCTCTATCACTCTTGCTAATAATACATAATTAGCATTATTATATTGGTAGGCTTCATTAGGCTCTCGAGTATGTTTTTTATAATAGATATTGATAACTTCTGTTGCTTCTTTAATACCAAGGATATGATTTTTATCTCTTTTAATTTTTTTGGAGAGTCTCATATAATCTTGTGTAAACCCAGAGGTTTGGTTTAAAAGGTGTCGTATGGTAACCTTTTTAAAAGAAAATTCTTCAATATGATCAGTCACCTTATCATCATATGTCAATAAACCTTGTTCTTTTAGGATCATAATAGCTGCTGCTGTAAATTGTTTAGAAACCGATCCTAACCTAAACGAAGACTGTAAGTTTAATGGTGTTTCTTTTGTATGATCGGTATATCCATAGGTGTTTATAAACTGTGGCATACCATCCTTTGCTATTAACACAGCACCATTAAACTTCCCCTTGGATTGCAACATAGATAAATACTCATCTAATGACTCGGTAATCTCTTTATTAGGATCAGGAATAAATTTTGGTACTTTTTTTTGTTTATAAATTAATAAACCGACCAATATCACCAACAAAGCTACTATTAGAAGTACATATATCATTTACTTGTTTTTAAAATTGTTTCAGATTCAGAACTAAAGTATCGATAAAATAGATGTTTTACTCTTTCTATTAAAGATAACCATTGCGAATTTGTAAAAAAGAACCCTTGTAACACTATAAAGATCAATTGAAAATCATATAGCATCATAAATATAGCAATACCTGTATGCAATAGAATAGCCGCAATAATAAAAAGTTTTTTAGTTTGATTAAACCATACTAAAAATGGGAAAAGCAGTTCAATAATTATAGTACCATATGTAGACAACGTAACAAATAAACCATTTTTTACGAGTGCTATATTCCATGGAGTTCCATTAAAACGTTCTCCTGCCAATATATAATAAGTAGCAATGCCATTAAACCAAACATCGGCGTGAATCTTATGGATTGCAGAAATAAAATACACAAGACATAAATGAATACAAATAGATAGTCCCCCCAGGTTAGAAATAAAATTTGAAAATTCATTTATTCTTTGATTTCTGTACTTTAATGGCTTTATACTTAAATATGAATAAGTATTCATAAAAACCATATAAATAAGTACAATTTTTAAAATATTATCACCTCCGTTAAGTGTTACCCAGCTTAAATTCTGTACTATATCTAGACATATCAAAACTAAAAAAGCAGTAATATGTTTACCTATACCAAAAAGGTATAATAAGATGAGTATTATATATACAGCATAAAATATTTCAAAATTTGCCCTTATTATATCAGAATCTATGCTTAAAAAATCTAATAAGATAAATGGAGTGGGATGTAAAAAAGAATTTCCTTTAAATAACAAATCGATATAATCCCATGTTGTCACAATATCCTTTAATAAAAACAAGCATACAAAAACTCTAAAAAAAGGAGTATAGACCTTAAACTTATTTGTTGTCGTTAGAATATTAATTAAATTTTTCATCTATTGTAAATTTATCGCTTTCGAATATTATACTTTCATTAATAGTTAAACTATCCGTCATGCTTAATTTTTGACGATCTATGAATTTTGGCAAATCAACTTTTGACATTTGTATATCTACATAAAAATTATCAGGATCGAGTCCGTTTTTTGTCGCTACATAAAAAGCATAGTTTTGTAATGTCTTATACTCATTTGTAGATTGAACATAGACCTTACCCTTTTCTATTTTTTGATTTTCAGTCAAGCTTATTTTCTCTACTTCCTCTATATCTTTAATGGATTCATTCACTAAAAATAATCCATCACAAATACTATTTATAGTATTTGACAAAACATAATCAAGTAAATCTTCTGAAGAATTAAAAGGAGCTTTACGGGATTTCTGTTTAACCAATGGCTCCATCACTTCAAAAGTATATGCTTTTATGCAATCATTCTTTGATGTAAAATTATAATACAATCGGTCATTGCTCTTTGGAGGAGGTGCAAAGAATCCCCATTTTTGAAATAAAAAAGTATTAAACACCTTAGACTCTTCTAATAAAGAAATATTGATATAATTATCCGGTGCAACAAAAACTCCTGTAAAACCCCAATACACAATAAAAACCAATATTGTTGGGATATATAAAACGTATTTCATGTTTATGTTTTTTTTTAAAACCATAGTAGCAATATCCAAACCTTCAAATGCCACTATGGTTTAATGTTTGTAACTAGCAACCGTTTCTAACCAAGCGATCGAATCTTTTGCATTTTTAAATTGTTTATATCAACTTGATATTTTTGACGATGACTTTCCATATTCTCATGTGCCAAAGTCGATGCTGTTCTTATTGTATGTGCAACTCCTGGCAAGGATACCTGAACTACTGCTTGAACAAAGGCAACTGCTTTTTTAGTAGCGGCAACTACTTTTCTTGAAACTTTTACTGTTACCCTTACCGCTGTTCTTGCTACTGCAGCTCTTACCCTTTGACTCTCAGCCACACCTCTATTTGTAGTCACTTCGTGTATTTGATATGACATTCCATAAAGAGGCTCTTCATCTGTTTTGAAACTCATTAACGATGTGGATACAACACATATCACTAATAGCATCACCATTTTTTGTTTTAAAAATTTCATTTTAGAAAATTAATTTATTGATTTGTACTTACTCTATTTATGGAGGCTTTTCGGTATCCGCCTCACGTTGCGCAACGGTTTATTGTTTTATTAGTTGATAGTTATTAGTTCATTGTTTTTTTCATTTAACTTTCAACTATTAACCAAGAACCATCAACTAATCATCATTCTTAATTCTGCATTCATAATTCGTAATTACCCCCTCTCACCATGGGGATACCCCCTTGCGATACTACTTTGATGGATCATTTTAATGCTTCGAAACGTCACTTTAATGCTTGTTAGCCCAATTGGAAGCACTTCGATGGATCGATTTAATCCATCGATAGATTACTTTACGGCCACGATGACTTCTTTTAATGCTTCGATGGCCTTGCCCGAGGGGTCGAGACTATTAATTTAATCCATCGAAGTAGTATTTTAAGACCTCGAACAACTTTGATAAGGGGGTACTCCTATTCCTCTAATCCATCAAAGTATTCTGATATTCTTAATAAGAGATACTACACCACTTATACCCTCTTTTTATTCTTCTTCATCACTATCGGTATCATTAATAGAACTCGAAGTACGGCTAAACAATACTCGCATATCCTCATACACTGGTTTGGCACCAGGTTCGTTCTCACCGGCCAGATAACGTACCATTCTATAAAAACTTAATGAGTTGGTATAATTGTCATGATCCAACAGGGTTTTGGTATCGATTAATTGTTGTGATAAGTTCTCTAATAATTGCACCCTGTTTTCTACTTGTTTTCTGGCAGTATAATCTTTATCAAACTCTGTTTTGTCCAGAAAAGGTGGAATCCAGTTGGAGTGTTGCTCCATATAATTTTTGGCTTTGTCTACGATCAGTTTATTCTGATTTGCAATACGACCATATTGTCTACGTTGATCAGGAGTAAGATTGACTGTTTTTCCTTTTAGTACTTTTCTGATTCCTTTTAGATGTTGGTCAAGCTCCATTAATTCTTCTTTGGTAAAGCTTACGCTAATTAAATTTTCTAATGCCATTGTTTTTGTTTTAGTCCGGAGTCCGGTGTTGGATATCCGAAGGTTTTCATTGTTACAGTCAGGAGTCCGAAGTCGGATGTCCGAAGTTGTTTTTATTTTTGCTCGAAGTCTTTAGTGACTCACTTTGTTTATAATTTTACATTAAGCTGCTCCCTCTTTGACAGGCTCAGAGTGATATCTTTGAGGGGGAGCTGTCCACAGGACTGCGGGGGTGTTTCTTTCGTTCATATGTTTTTATTTGTAATTCTGCATTTGCAAATCGTATCTCGTAAATCAAAAATCTTACTACTATCAACTCTTCTTAACATACCACTCATATCTAGCCTTGTAAATAAAGTCTATAGCTTCCTCTTTTGTTTTTCCTTGCTCAAACATTAAATGCATCCAATCATATATCATCATTTCATAAGGACTTCCTTCTGCCAATTTTGTAAAGAAATCTTTTCTCTTAAAATGCAAGGATTCTAGTATGTCTAAGCAGAATTGATAATGTAACTCATCTTGTGCTATAGGCATGATTTGTTGTGTTATTTTTTTGTTTTTCATGTTTTGGTTAAGTCAGGTGTACGAAGTCCGAGACTGTATGTTCCATAGTTTCTTCATATTTCGGACTTCCGACTTCCACCACATTCATAATTCGTAATTCTAAATTCTTGATTTGTCACGCTCTCATCCCCACTCCTTCATAAAACCCAAACCTAAAACCCACATGATTCTCATATACATAGCTCTGTATTGAAAAATCATATACTATAGGAGCATTTAATTCTTTCATAATATTTATGAGTCGGTATACCTTGGGTTTAGAAACCCCTAATTTAGATGCTAACTGATCTGGTGTTCCTGTAGCCTGCATACGTATCAATCGATCGATACGCTCTATCATTTTGATATGTTTCATCATAATATTTTCCATACGTTGTTTTTTAAATCAGGTTTCGGGTCTCAGGCATCGGGAGGGATAACGTTCAAGGCCTGATAATCGAGGTTTGATGTTGTTATTTTGTTATTTGGTTTGGGCAATTATGGTGTTGATTTACGTTTTGTTTTTTTAAGTCAAAAGACCGAAGTCAGATGTCCGAAGTTTTTCGGAGAGGGCTTCCTACTTCGTTCACCGGACTTCGGACATCAAGCTTCCGACTTCCAACTCAATTCACAATGCTTTACTTCTTGTTCAATTCTTTTTAAGGTTTTATACATTACTATCACTTGATCATTTGCAATTTTTACATCGGGGTTTATTTCCTCCAGTACTCCTCTAATTAAAACTGTTGATGATTTAAGTTTTTTTGCCATTTTACGATCTACCAATTCTTTTTCTATTGGTGTTAGACGATTATAGAGTCTGGTCATGATTTATAATTGTTTATATATGAGTACATTTTTAATCCAAAAGACATAAACCTATGTTTGTGATTATTTTCTAAACCCCGCATTTTGATATATTGGTTTTAAAGAATAGAAAAAGGGTTTATTATCGCTTTTATAATTCTGCATTCGTAATTCTTAATTTGCAAATGATTGAGTCAAATATATGAGGGAGAATTACGTTTGTGCAAGAGAGTGTAATCCCATTTTATAAATTGTATACTATCAATTTATAAAATGAAAACATCAAAGAAATAAAGTTTTATAAGGTGTAACAACATGATTTTAATCATTTACACATTACTTTAGATTTTAGTATTTTTCAAATGTGTATAAAGAGTTGTAATCACATGTTTATTACAAAAACATTTATTAACCACAATACATGCAAAGAACAGAAATATGGCTTCTAGAAAAAGAAACCTTATCCATAAGGGAATATTCATATCAATAATAGCTCTGTGCCTCTTTTTTAAAACTGGTTTTTCGCAAAATGGCACAATTGCTAAAGATTCTTTATCTCTTAAAACCTATAATGAATTAGAATCTCTATTTAAAAAACATAAATTAGACAGCACCTTATCGAAAGCATATGCATGGGGGTATATACAAAAAGCTAAAAGAGAAAAAGATAGCCTACAAATGGCAAATGGTTATTATTACATCTCTAAAGTCTGCAAGGATGATGTTTTGCTATCTTATTTAGACAGTTTGATCATTGCTTCTAAAAACATAAAAAGTGTCAAATACCCTGGCGTTGGATATATAAACAAAGGAACTTTTTATTATCACAAAGAAAACTACCCAAAAGCTCTCGAAAATTATTTGATAGCACAAAAATATGCACAAAGTAGTAATAACACTCACCATTTAATTGTATTACAACATAATATGGGACTGTTAAAAAAAGTGGTAGGAGACAACACAGAGGCTTTAAAAATTTTTAAACAAAATCTAAAAGTGATTAAAACAAAAGACACTCTAGACAAGTATTCTAAAACACACCTTGTGACTTTATATTCTATTGGAGATGCTTATCATAGACTAAGTGTTTTAGGGACAAAAATCAATTATGTAGACTCCGCTACAAGTTATATTAATAGAGGTATATCCAAAAGTTACAAACGCAATGATAAGTATATGTACCATAACTTTTTACTTCTTAATGGAACCAATAATTTTCTGATAAAAAAACACAAAACTGCTTTAGATTCTTTATATAAAGCGTCTCAAATCATTCGAACATTAGGGAAACACAGTGCAAACGAAAGCTATTGTTATCAACAGATTGCACTTGTGTTGACTGCAATAAACAAAAGAAAAGAAGCTTTCAAATATCTATTAAAGATGGATAGTGTTACCGATATTAACACATATACAGATGAAAAAAGAAAGTCATATGAAGCACTAATTAATTATTATAAGAGTCAAAAAGATGTACAAAACCAATTAAAAACAATGAGCAAGCTTATTACTTATGATAGTGCTTTTTATGCTAGAAATAAAAATGTAAAATCGGATGTTGTCATAAAATATGATACAGAAAAGTTAATCAATGAGCGAGAAAGCATAATACAATCCCTAAAAAAAGAAAAGAAATATTCGAATGTAGGTTTTATTGCTTTTATCATCATTAGTATTATATCTATATTTCTAGTAATCCGATATTATCATAAACAAAAGATCTACAAAAAACGTTTTGAAAATCTTGCAAAAGAAAAAACCACACCAATATCACAAAGTAAACCTATTGCTAATACCATAAAAGAAAATATTCCATGGGAAATTGCAGAAGATATTTTATTGCAATTAGAGAAGTTCGAAAACGAATTAGGTTATTTAAAGTCAGATTTAAAAATGAATTCAGTAGCTAAAAAAATGAAAACTAATTCTAGCTATTTTTCAAAAGTAATTAACCTCCATAAACAAAAAAATTTCACCAACTATATTAATGATTTACGAATAGAATATTGTATTACAAAACTAAAAACCGATTCAAAATTCCGTCTATATTCTATCGAAGCTATTGCCAAAGAAGTTGGATTTAGCAGTGTACAATCTTTTTCTCGAGCCTTTACCAAAAAGACGGGAATTACGGCTTCTTATTTTATTAAAAATATAACATAGTAAATTGATCCAATCGAAAAAGTAATCATGACTCAAAAAAACCACTATCAATTTATAAATTGAACAATATAACTCCGTAATGATTTGATAATATACGATATAGAATACATAGATTTGCTCTACATAACTTAAAACATATCACGATGAAAAATCAAAAAAGAAAAAAAACGAAGTTAAAAATTGAAAAAATAAATGTAACAAAATTAAACTCTCAATCTCTAATTAAAATTATAGGAGGCGAATCAAATTCTGGAAACGGCGGAGGAGGTGGAATTACAAATGGAGATACTGCCACTGGCTAAATTCATTATTAATTTGACTTTACTTCAGAAAAACTTAAGTAAGTTTACTATGAAGTAAAGTCTTTATTTACTAAAAAACTTAATCTAATTTTCGAACTATATTTAATAAAAAAATAATTATGCATTCCATTAATAGTTTTTTCAAATCAATAATTATTAAATTATCATTATTATTAACTATTATGATCAACTATAATTGTCAACCTCAAAACAAATTAGCATCAGTTGATCTTTATCATGGAATACAAATAAACGATGAATACCGACATCTAGAAAACCTAAACGATTCAACAGTAATCCATTGGTTTAAAAAACAAGGTCAATTAACTCAAAAAAAATTACATCAAATCCCAAAAAGAGCAGATCTTATTCAAACACAAAAAGAATTAGGTGCTACTGATAAAGGGCAGATAAAAAACATACAGGTAACCGCACATGACCAACATTTTTACCTAAAAAAAACACCTCATTCAAAACAGTATAGCTTATATTTTAGAGAAAGCTTAAGAACTCAAGAAGAGTTACTTTATGATCCTAAAGATTTTTTGCCTGAATTAGGAAAACAATATTATATTAATTACTACAAACCCAGTTGGGATGGCACAAAAGTACTGATTAGCTTGACCAAAGATGGAGAAGAATTTGCTCAAATTCTAATTTTTGATATGATCAATAGAAAAATGCTACCTATTGAAATGAAAAATTGTCTCCCCACATATGGTGGAGCTTATTGGTTACCGGATAATTCAGGAATTATGTATTTGCAAGTCCCAATTGCAAAAAATATTAAAGAAGCTTATTTAAACACAGAGTTTGTACTTCAAAAATTAGAAGAAAAAGAACCAAAAGTACTACTCTCCAGAGTACATGACCCTGAATTAGAGATGAAACCCGAAGATATTCCTAATATTTATATAAAATCTGATAAGTCAAAATATATTATTGGAGCAGTAACTGGTGCGACTCCTTATCAGGATTATTATTATTCACCTTATAAGCAAATTGACGATTTAAAATTTTCCTGGAAGCCTTTATTTAAAAAAGAAGACAAAGTTTCCCAATATTATCAAGAAGGGGACAGTATAATTTATAGGGCGTCAGGTAATGGATTTTCTAATTTTAGGATATGTAAGACCTCTTTTATAAACCCTAATATAAAAAATCCTGTAGTTTTAGTAGCAGAAAAGAAAGACGAGGTCATTACCAATTTTACGCTTGTAAAAGGAGGCATTTTTTATACTACTACTAAAAATGGAGTTGAGGCAAAATTATACTTTAGAAAAAAAACTGGTAAAACCGAACAAATCCCTTTACCGTTTGCTGTAGGAAAAATATATTTGAGTTCTAAAGGTAAAGAGCATAAATATTTAGCAATAGAAGCATTGGGTTGGCTCAACAAGAAACAACGTTATATCTATAATTTTACCACCAATGAATTCGAATCTGCAAATCTCATTAAAGTTGAAAATAATGGTCTGACAAAAGATATTATCGTAGAAGAAATAGAAATCCCTTCTCATGATGGAATCATGGTACCACTATCTCTGATTTATGACAAAAAACTAATAAAAAATGGCAATAACCCGGTTTTTATGATTGGATATGGCGCTTATGGTATTTCTATTCCTCCTTCGTTTACAACAAAAATAATGACCTGGGCACTTAAAGGAGGGATTTTTGCTGTAGCTCATGTACGCGGTGGTGGTGAAAAGGGTGATAGCTGGTATAAAGGTGGATTTAAACAAACCAAACCCAATAGCTGGAAAGACTTAATTGCCTGTACAGAATATTTAATTGATCAAAAATATACTTCTCCCAAAAAGATGGCGCTACATGGTGGTAGTGCTGGTTGTATTACAGTAGGTCGCGCCATGACAGAACGTCCTGATCTTTTTGCAGGAGTTATATTAAGTGTTGGATTTCTTAATACCGTAAGAATAGAACAAGGTTTTAATGGTGAAAATAATGCAAAAGAATTTGGTTCTGTCGAAGACCCAGAAGAATTTAAAGGTTTGTTAGAGATGGATTCTTATCATCATATTAAAAAAGGAGTTGCTTATCCTGCCACCCTAATAACAACTGGAATGAATGATTCTCGAGTTGCTCCCTGGCATTCTGCCAAGTTTACCTCAAAACTACAAGAATCTAATGCTTCTGACAACCCCGTTTTGTTACGCGTAAAATTTAAATCTGGTCATAGTAGTAACTCTACACAAGAACGCCTAGAGAATGTCGCCGATGTTTTGTCATTTGCTTTCTGGCAAACTGGTCATCCCGATTATCAACCAAAAAAATAACATTTGACATCTTTAATAAATCAATTTAAAAATTGATCACACTATCCTGGGCCTCATCGGCATCCTTATGAATAAAATTAGCCTGATATCCTATCGTGGTACTAAGGTTAGAATGCCTATATAGTGTTAATTAAGGCTAAATAGTGTAGTGTAAAATTTAGACTTAGGATCTAGTGCCGCGAGGTGTGAGAGTTCGAGTCTCTCCGCCCGCACTGCAAGAAAAGCTTCTCAAAACGAGAGGCTTTTTTTATACCTTAAAATGATTTCAAACATATATAAAGGAGAGACGAGAAGTTTATCCTGAGCTAAGTCGAAGGGAGTCTCTCCGCCCGCACTGCAAAAGAAAAACCCAACTTCAACGAGTTGGGTTTTCTTATATATATAAACAACATGTTTTAATTTATCTCCTCCTTAATTAACTCAACGTATTACTATATGTCCTAATCGAGTAACATTACCCTTATCATTTAAAATAGCAAAAAATAAGCCTGCTGGTAATTTGAATTCATTTATACCTTTTGTTGCTCCTTTACTTTGAATGATTCTTCCTGTAATATCATAAATATAAATTCTGGCAGAGGGAGAAACTTCTTTATCAATGCTTATGTTTACCAAACCAGATGATGCTTTGTAATAAATCTTAAATCCAGTTTCAACTTTTTCCGAGGCTTCAAAAGTTTCTTTTTGATTCAAACTGTTTTTATTACTAGTAATAAATTCACCAAAAACCTCTATTTCTGCCAGGTTAAACTTTTTATTACTGTTTTCTATTTGCACCCTCACATACCGTCCAAAACTATTAACAAAGATAGTACTAGGTACCCCTGCCTCACCGGTATTATGAAAATCCAGCACTCTGCTTTGAGTTTGGCTCCCTGTGACCGTTGTAGTGGTAAAAGGAGTAGCTGATACAAATACATGGTAATTAGCTAATCGGTCTGAACAGCATCTTATACGATTCCAAACATGGATACTATCAATAGTAGCTAAATTACCCAGGTCAACCTCCCAATAATCTTGTACTCCTGTTGTATTACCTGTTGATGTTACAGAACCGTTTTGAAAAAAACCATCTGTATTACCATCTACTGCCTTGTCTGCAGTACCTAGTGAATGTCCAGTTTTTGATTGCGTAGCAAGTTTATTTATGGCAAGATTCTCTGGAATAAATTTACCAAAAACCTCTATCTCTGCAAGATGAAACTTTTCATTACTATTTTCTATTTGCACCCTCACATACTGCCCAGTATTATTCACAAATATCGTACTGGGTCTCCCTGCATCACCTGTATTATGAAAGTCTAACACTCCGCTTTGAGCCTGACTTCCCGCCACGGTTGTAGAGGTAAAAGAAGTATCAGACACAAATACATGGTAATTAGTTAATCGACCTGAACAACAATCTGCACGATTCCATACCTTAATACTATCAATAGTCGCCAATTTACCAAGATTCACTTCCCAGTAGTCCTGTACTCCTACAGTATTACCTGTTGATGTTACAGAACCGTTTTGAAAAACACCATCTGTATTGCCATCTACAGCCTTGTCTGAAGTACCTAACGAATGTCCCGTTTTTGATTGTGTAGTAGGCTTATTTAATGCAAGATTAGCTGATTTAACTGGTTCATAAGAGTGTTCGTAATGCTCCCAATAAAAGAGGTCTGCCTCTGCACCTCCTAAAACAAAACTTGCCTCGTATTGAGTTCCGCCCAATGGTGTTAAAGGAATTACTTCTTCTAGTCCTGTTTGTCTATTTACCCTTCTTAGCTCTTGAACCAAATCTGGTGAGCCAAAATCAATTGAAATTGTAATTTCCTGACGACAATTATCCTCTGCTCCTTCTGTTAATTGATCATAATATGCCTGTGTACCAACCTCTGCACCCAATCCATTTTCCTTATTAAATGCATTCATAATCATAAAATAGACAGAATTTTGATTGTGAATTGGTGCCATTGCTATTTCAGAATCTGTTGAAAGATTCTTAACAGGTTTAAAATAACCCACGGCAAGATCTCCAGGAAGTCCATCATTAATAGTAGGCACATCAGTATCTGAAGCTGTTAGATTGGTAGCAGTAATTTGTGTAATAAATGGATCCATCGTTGAATCCCATAAAGGCATTTGATTTGGTTTATCATTAGTTACCTGAACCCCTCCAGAAAGATGCTTGCCAGGGATATATCGCAAATCTGTACTGGTTAAGCGAGAAAGATATGGTGATAATTTTAATAGTTCATCTGTAACCTCCTTATAATAATCGAATATAATAGGTTCATTGTACCAAAAAAGAGGCCTACCCGTAAATACTCTAAACATTGCAATATGCTTCCCTCCAGATACAAAGTTACTATAATAGCGTGCATTAATTTGAGATTGAGAGATTACATATTCGGTTTTCTTGTATCCTTGGCTAATTTGACCAAATTCTAATGGATTCGCTCCTGTACCATCTCTACCTTCTAATGCTACTTTTCGAAATCTGTATAGTTGATCAAACAGTAATTTTAAAGAATAATTTGGCCCAAACGCACGTCTGGTGTCGGTCAAAAAATTATGATCCCACTGCAATATATCCACCCCTGTTTCACTTACATGGGTTCTTAATTGAGCTAGTGTCCATCCGCCTTTTGGGGTGCCATCATCATTAACAAACGCCAAAGAGCTTGTACCTATCAAAACATCTGGATAATGATTATGGCTAGCATTTACCCATTCTTTTGTTATAGGATTCAATGCTGTATTATAATGAATTTCATCCCCCAATACTACCGAATATAGACGATCATAGTAGTTTAATGCACTCGCATTTAAAAACCCATTCTGTACCTCTTCTGAAGTTATTTCTCGTAACCGATGACCAATTTTAGTTCCTTCAGAATCAAAAAATGTTGCATAATTTGTTATGCTCCAAGGTGTATTATTTTTTTCGAGAAATTGCGGATCTACATTATTAATTTCAGCAAAACATACGCCCCATCCTAAATCGTCCCATTCTTCACCCGGTTGTGTCACTGTTGTCCCATGTTGATTGGTAGTAGAAAGCGTTCGTAATATATTATAATCTGTCATTCCCATATCAACCGTGGAACTAAGAATATATGACATGTGATATCTATCCCCTTCTTTTACATAAATTTTAATAGAATCTACTGTCTTGATACTTCCCAGGTCTATTTGCCAAAAAGCCTGATCACCATTTGTAGTCATAGTAATCGTAGTATCATCAGTCCTGTCGGTATTTCCGTCTATAGCCAATTCAGGGCCATTGGCACCAGCACCACCACTTTGAACAACAGTAGCCCCTTGGCTAAGGCTAGCAACATTTACTCCTCCAGAAAAAATCTGTACTTCTGCCAATCTAAGTGGTCCGTTGTTAAGTGATCTTTGTATCCTAAGGTATCGTACATCTTTATTAATGGTATACGTTTTTGTGTTGGTTAAAAATTTGACTCCACCAGCCCCCATCCAGCCTAAAACCTGAATCCCATTGTTAGCAATTATCTTTTGAATTCGCGGAATTTCTTGCGCACATAAGGTTGTAAAACAACAGCTAAGTATTAAATAAAAAAGACTAATTTTCTTCATAGTTTAAAGATTTAGTTATACAATAAAATTGAACCTTCGTTTTATAATAGGGGTATTTTAACAATGGTTATAGTCTTGTAACTACGGGTAAGCTTTGTAAATGTGAAGAAAAAGAAAACCCCGAAAATGACCGATACGGTACACAAACGGGGTTTTTTTCTATAGTATTAAAATACGAAGAATTCGTGACTTTCAGTATGAATTTTCGTTTTATTCCTACTTTGTCATCTTAAGAAATGGCTAATTAATGCGTTAGGGATTGTAGAGAAAATCCCACAGCCCGAGTATACGAGGTGTAAGGAATTGAAACGAAAAGCCCGACCCGATATAAGATAACAAAGTAGGGTTATACACTTTGTATTTGTATTCAAAAATATGATTTATTTTTTTGGATAATTTTTCTAACTCTTTACAAATTGATCTTTAAAAGTTTTGATAAAATTGTTTATCTCTATCAGAATATACTCATATAGATATTTAATAAATTTAGACTTATTGTTATGTAAGACAGAGTTTTTACAAACACATTGATTTACTGATCACTAAATCACAATCTTGCATCAAAAAGTTCGATAACTGTCGCTTCACGTGCACTGCAAAAGAAAACCCAACTTGAAAGAGTTGGGCTTTTTATATCCTCAAATCATACCATACGATCATAAATAAAAATAGACGAGAAGTTTATTACGAATCAAGCTTAAGAGAATCTCTCTGTTTACATAATAAAAGAAAAGCTTTTCGTTTTTGAGAAACTTTTCTGATTAAAGAAACTAAACTGATTAAAAAAAAACTTACCACATCATAAAGTAAATCATCTTACTAATCAATTAAAGAGTTTTTCAATTCTCTATATGATCAAGGATTTCTTCGATAAGCCCAGGAGCAAATACATTTTCACCTTTTAACAGTTTACTCCACATTTGTTCTTGCGCTTCTGGCGTTTGCAATAGATTAACATCTATTAAGGAATGAGTAGCATCCTTAAAAAGATGACTCTTATAGGTTTTATTACCATTTTCTAAAAATGTATTTTTAAATACTTCGAGGCTTTCTTCTGCATCTACGTTTTCATCTTTATCTCCAAATACAGCTAAAACAGGTTTTTTGACTTGTTTAAGGTCGTTTACGATATCACTTTGATAGTTTTTTACCACAAAACCCCATCTTTGCTCACCCATTAAGGAAAATGCATTCTTCACAAAGTCTGGCTGCTCTTCAAAATTAGCTTTATACTCATTATACGCATTCTTACTAAGGTATTCTATTCCCGCATCATTATAGATTTCGCATTCTAAAATCTGTTCTTCAGAATACCCTTCATTTAAAAGTTTTAACAGGGTATAATACTTTCCTTGTCGTAACCAGTTTACAGCAGCAGATTGAAAAATAAGAGATGAAACATCATCAGACAATTGAGACACTTTAGGAATCACCCAGCCTCCCTGGCTTATTCCCCAAAGTATAATTTTATTCGTAGTTATATCCTTTCTGTTTTTTACATAATTTATTGCAGACAATACTTCTCTCGCTCTATCATCCATGGTTTGACTAAGCCAATTTCCCTGAGATTCTCCTACGCCTTGTTTATCCCATGATAAATAGCCTATCCCTTTTTTAGAAAGTTCTTTCCAAAAATATTTATAATACCCCTGTTGAAACCTATCTGCTGCTCCATCACCATGAACAAAAATTACCAAAGGAAACGAAATCTTATTTTGTGGCTTTGCCAACACACCTTTTAAAAGAAAACCATCATGCTTAAACTCAATACTCTCTTCTTTGATTTTTATTGTTTCTGCAGTGGAATCATCTGATTTTGAACACCCCATTACTACAAGACAAAAAACAACTACCAATAACCTAAATTGCAAATTCATTTTACTTTTTTTACCATTAATTAATTCCTATCGATACCCCTTCTCCTTATCAAAAGTGCTATCCTTTACTTTATACCACAAACATATTCTCATTCATCCTTATAAGCGTTTGCCCCGATAATTCAAGACAAAAAAAAATGTCTTCCTTTATCGGGAAGACATTTTAAAATTGAATGATACCACAAGAAAAGGTAGCCGCAACCACACAGCTACCTTTTACAATCATCAAAACGAGAAGCTTGTTACAGCTCCTCCTTTTGATAATTACTTTTTACTTTCTATATATTTTTTATCTCTTGTATTTTTTTGCACTGCAATCGCCGCAAACAAACTCAGTGTAAAAGACATACCATAAAACCCTTTTTCACTTAATTCTAAATCAGCATTCCACAAGCCAATAATCAACAGAATAACAGAAACAATTGTTGCAAACCAACTAATACCATAATACATCTCTGTAACCTGCAAACCTTCTAACCTATCCCTTACATTTTTCTGAACAGATACGGCAGAAAACAATCCAAATAATAAAATTGTAAAATAATATCCTTTTTCATTCAACATCATCTCTGCATTCCATAAACCAATACAGAAAGAGACCATCCCTGCTAATACTGCTATCCATGACGCCCCGATAAATGCTGGAGTAGGTTTTTGATCATACAACTTAATTTCTTCTTTTTTGATAGTATCAGAAGCAACCTCTTCTGTAACTTCATTGCTAAATTTGTAGTTCATAATACTTAATTTTGATGATTAAATTTATTCGTTTTGAACAGGACAAATTTGGAGCAATTCTATTGAAACAAAAATTCTGTTTTACACCAAAACTTATGATATATTTTATATAAAAAATTACAATTATGAATATTTATAGTATTTTTATAACAAAATACTTACGATATAATGAATACTATTTCTTCTATAATTTCTACATTATCTACCGAAGAAAAACGAAGTTTTGTAGCTTTTTTAAAGCAAAAAAACAAAAGAACAGATACGAAAAACATCGAATTATTTATTTTACTTGAAGCACACCCCAACACAAAAGATATTGATCTAATTCTTTATAAAAAGCCTGCAAAAGGAGCTTTACATGCACTTTGCAAAAGACTACACGATACTCTTATCGATTTTATCGCTTCTAAAAGTTTTGAGAGGGAAACTTCTGAAGAAATGGAAATTCTAAAATTACTGCTAGCCAGTAAGATATTCTTTGAACAAAAACAATACAAAATCGCGCTCAAAACCATCAATAAAGCAGAACACAAAGCCAAATCTCATGATTTATACAACATTCTTAATGAAATTTACTATACCAAAATACAATACAATCACATATCCCTAAAAGAACCTCTTAATCAACTAATTATAAATTTCAAAAACAACCAAAAATCTTTAAAACAAGAAGAAAATCTCAATCTTTTCTATGCTCATATCCAGAATAAATTAATTGAAGGAAAAAGTGATAGTGTACTAGCCATCCATAATTCTTTATCCTTATTTGATATTTCTATTACAAACGATTTGACATATAGATCTCTATTCAAAATACTTGAAATCACTAACCAGACTGCTAATATCTCCAGAGATTTTTATTCTATTTTACCATTTGTAGAGACTACTTACCAGCAAATAAAAGAGAAGAAACAATTTTTGGATAAGTATCTATTTTATCATATTCAGATCTTATACTACGTTGCCAATTCTTATTTTAGAAATAAAAACTTTACTGTTTCAGAAGAGTATCTTCATCATATGAACAATCAAATGATAAAGCAAAACAAGAAGTTTTATAAGCGATTTTTTCCTCAATACACATTGGTAAAAGCTCTAAACCTTAATTACACAGGAAAAGCAACAGAAGCAATTTCATTATTAGAAAACTTTAAGTTCGACAAGTTCAAAAACCAAACCACCTATGTTTTAGACCTTAAGCTTACCTTTATCATGATTCTTTTTCAGCAAAAAAAATACAGAGAATCTTTACGATACTATCAAGAATTGCACCACCGCGATACCTGGTATACAGAAAAAGCAGGAATCATATGGGTCATCAAAAAAAACCTAATCGAAATCTTACTACATATCGAACTTGATCATATTGATTTGGTCGAGTCGAGAGTAAAAAGCTTTAGAAAAAAACATGCAACACACTTAAAAAGTAAAGGAGAAGATAGAGTTCTTAGGTTTTTATCTTTAACTATGTCCTTCTACCATAACAGAGATTTGGCGAATAATAAAAATTTCATTTTCAAAATAAAAAACACCTTACTCAAAGATTCTACAGAACAGGAAGATATTTTTACCTTGAGTTTCTATATATGGTTAAAATCTAAGGTAGAGAAAACAGATTTTTACAAAACCACCCTAGAAATGATACAACAAGTCAATTAAAATATATCTTTTTCCTTAAATCTTTCTAGTAATAACACATTCAAGAACAACATACTAAAAGCATATCCTATATCCTCTACAGGTATAGTTCCCAAACGTACTCCTAAGTTTTCTTCATTATTATACCAGACCACTGGAGCATCAATAAAAGTGCCCGTTAAAATTCCGTTCACAATAAAAAAAGGAATTAGAATAATCATAAAACTTATAAAAAAGCGTCGTAATACAGAAACCCCATACATCCACCCCAAAAACATAGCTATTGCCAAAAAAGAATAATTCACAATAGTATATGATCTATCATGATTTAAAAAAATCAGTAGTAAACTCATCACTAAAAAAATCATTATCAAAACCTTGGTAAACAATTGGCCTAACATAATTTTTGGTGCAAAGTACGCTAATGCATAATGAATAAAGATACTTGCATAAGGAATACAAAAGAAAAACAACCATTCTTCTATTGGCATGCTTAGTATTTTTAACCCCAAATAATAGTCGGGGTTAAATCCCCACACACCTTGTACAGTAAAAACAGCATCCCATATAAGAAAAACTATTGCAACGATACTGGTAGAAAGCAATACTTTTTTCCAGTGCTGGATAAATCTCATTTTGGGATTAAAAGAATACCATAAAGGAATACTTATGGATCCAAGATTAAGTATAAGATACAACCAATTCAAGACAATTTTGGTTTTCTAAAATATTTAATAGGAACATATAACATTCCAAAACATTCTCCTTTTTCTTTTCCAAGATGTTTGTGATGGGTTTTATGTGCCTTTCGTAATCCTATCAAATATCTGTTTCTGGTTTTTTTAAACCATTTAAAACGTTGGTGAATAAGAACATCATGCACCAGAAAATAAGCAATTCCATAAAATAAAATGCCAAGACCGATAAAAAACATATAATTCATCCCGTCTTCTACACCATAATAAAACAACAATATGCTCGGAATAGCAAAAATCACAAAAAAGGCATCATTCTTTTCGAATACTCCCTGATATTTTGGTTGATGATGATCTTCATGCAAATACCACAAAAAGCCATGCATTACAAACTTATGTGTACACCAGGTAATACCTTCCATAATCAAAAAGGTAGCTACTGTAATCAAAAAATAAACCAGCTCTGTCATACCTACAAATTTAACGAACTTTGATTATAGCATATCTAATTTATATCTTAAAAAACCTCTTGCCAAAAGATTTACCTTTAAAACGTTAGATATTCTTACTCGTGTTTCTAATATCTCTGATGAAGGGATTTTATGTAATTTCTTTAGTAATCTTTTGTAATATCTATATGCCATATACACCCCAAATTTAGCATCTTTGGGTAATTTTAGAATTCCATTTTTATAGGCATAATCAAAATCTGATTCGATATCTTTTATAATAGCTTCCTTAGCTTCTTTGTTAAAATTGGTAAAATCAACATTAGGAAAATAAGAGCGATCCAATAATTCAAAATCATCTTTAATATCTCTAAGGAAGTTTACTTTCTGAAACGCAGAGCCCAATCGCATTGCTGCATCTTTTAGTTTTTGATACTGCTGCTCATCTCCACCCACAAATACCTTTAAACACATCAATCCTACTACGTCTGCAGAGCCATAAATATATTCTTTATATTCTTCTTCTGTATGATACACTTGTTTATCCAAATCTGCCTTCATACTCTTTAGAAACGCTTGTACCAGATCATCTGTTATATTGTATTGCTTTACGGTATGCTGAAAAGCGTTTAGAATAGGGTTTAAGCTTATCCCCATCTCTAATGCTTCATAATAATCCTTTTCGAATTTATGGATAAGATGTGCCTTATCATACTCATGAAACGTATCAACAATTTCATCTGCAAATCGCACAAAACCATAAATATTGTAAATCGCCTGTCTTATTTTTGGAGACAACAATTTTACCGCCATTGAAAATGAGGTACTATAAGACTTGGTTACCAATTTACTAGAATCAAAGGAGACACTATCAAACACTTCTTTCATTTTCTAAAAGATTTTAAAATTAGTTCTGAAGCAATCTTTCCAGAAATCAAAGCAGGAGGAACGCCTGGCCCTGGCACGGTTAATTGCCCTGTAAAATACAAATTTTTTACTTTCTTGCTTTTAATTTTGGGTCGTAAAAATGCCGTTTGGGTAAGCGTATTTGCCAAACCATAAGCATTTCCCTTATACGAATTGTAAACAGATTTAAAATCATTTACGCAAAATGATTCTGCAAATAATATACTCGATTTAACCTCTTGTTTTGTTATATTTTCTAGCCTATTTATAATTAAATCAAAGTAGCGGTTTCTATCCTCTGGAGTATCTTTTAGGTCTGGTGCTAACGGAATGAGAAAGGTAGCCGCTTCACAACCCATAGGGGCAAACGTATTGTCTGTAATACTAGGAAAACTAGCATAAAAAAGAGGGCTTTCTGGCCAGTCTGGACGATCATAAATAGCTACAGCATGTTCATCAAATTCTGCATCAAAAAACAACGTATGATGAGATACATTTTCTAATTTCTTATCAAAACCTACATAAAACAATAATGCAGATGGAGCAAATGTTCTTGATTGCCAATATTTTTGATTGTATTGCCTATATTTTTTATCCAAAAGGGTTTCTGTATGATGATAATCACTACCCCCTAACACAATATCTGAAGGCATAAACTCATTATTTGCAACCAACCCTTCTATAAATCCAGAAGTACTTACTTTAATTTTCTGAACTTCTGTATTGGTGTAAAAGGTTACTCCTAAACTTTTTGCCAAGCTTACCATTGCATCTACCACTCGAATCATACCACCTTTGGGATGCCATGTTCCCAAACCAAAGTCTGCCCAATTCATAAAATTATATAACGCAGGAGTATCTTGAGGTTTGGCCCCTAAAAATAGTACAGGAAACTCAAGTATCTTTATCAACTTAGGATTTTTAATATTTTTTCGAACCTGTTTTCTAATTGTGCCAAATACCTGATTCAATCGAACGATAGTATCTTTAGACACTAACTCAAGAGGAGAAACACCTGGTTGATATACCAGATTCTGAACCGCCAGTTCATAATTTTCTTTAGCAACTTTTAAAAATTTTCTTAAGTATACAGCGCTTCCCTTTTCTATTTCTTCAAATACTTCACATATCTCTTCTAAATCATTCGATATAAATAAAGAATCGGCAATATCAAAATATACCTGATACGCAGGCATTAACCTTTCTAGTTTATAGAAGTCTGAGGGTGATTTTCCAAAATCAGCAAAAAAACGTTCAAAAACATCGGGCATCCAGTACCAGGTTGGCCCCATATCAAAAGTAAATCCCTCTTTAGAAAACTGCTGGGCTCGCCCTCCTAAATTATCATTTTTCTCTAACACCACCACGTCAAAGCCTTCTTTAGCCAAATAACAAGAAGCTGCTAAAGCAGAAAATCCAGAACCTATAATGTGTATCTTTTTAGTCATTTTGTTTTGTAAAAATATAATTTTATTAAACAAAACAAAAGAACTTATCTTTAAATTTCTTTTAAAATCACATCTTTTACCGAAGCAAAAATGGCAATTTTATCAAAAGGAGCCATATCTATTGAACTCATTTGATGACTAACTCCCCAAAATCGATGTTTTTCATTTTTTAAAAGCCTTTCAAAATTCTTAAAATAATTTAACAACATAGATTCTTCCATCACCATCGTAAAGTGACTTACAAAAGTGATTTCTGAAAATGTCTTAAACATATTTTTTATATTCTCTATAGGGATACTCCTTCCCAAATAAACTGTCCTGTACCCTCTTTTTTGTAATTCATAATTCATAAACAGTAATCCCAATTCATGTACTTCATTTTCTGGCAAAAACAATACGAAAACCTTAGCATCCCTTTCTGGTGTTTTAAGTTGCACCGTATTAAGATGTATTTTTTGTAAAATTAGATTTGAAATAAAGTGTTCATGAACCGGCTGTATCGAATCAGTCTGCCACAGCAACCCTATAAAATCAAGCAGCGGAATAAAGGTTTTTATAAATATTTGCGAAAACGTTCTCTTTTCCAAAAGATGCTCATAGACTTCTTGAAACATATACTGATCAAAAGAATACATTGCCAATTTAAAATCAGTAAGTACTTTGTCGTTTTCTGCATTTTTATCAACAAGATCCCTAGCCGTTGAAAAAATCTCCTCATCGCCCATAGCTGCTATCTTAGAGATTTTATATCCGTATTTATTTAACAACGCTACATTAAGCAGCTTTTGCATATTATACATGTCATACAACCGAATATTTCTTGCCACCTTTTTAGGAGAAAGCAAATCATATCTTTTTTCCCAAATTCGTATGGTATGCGCTTTAATTCCGGATATATTCTCTAGATCTGTACTACTAAATTGTGTTTTGATAAAAGTCAAAATCCACTTTTTTGTTATTCAAATATAAAAATTTGCAAAACAAAATACCAAAAACTAAAAAAGCCTCTCCAAATTTATGGAAAAGCTTCTCATTGGTTTACTACTAAACCACCTCACGACAAGCGTGAGACAACACAACATTTTCTTGCAAAAAAAAGCTTCAATTTACATTGAAGCTTTTTAGCAATTTTGCGGTCTGGACGGGACTCGAACCCGCGACCCCCTGCGTGACAGGCAGGTATTCTAACCAACTGAACTACCAGACCAAAGCCTTATTGCGGATGCAAATATACACCTCATTTTGATTCTCACAAATCTTTTTTCCGTTTTTTTTCAATTAAATTTTACAGTTTTAAGCAAATTTCTGTCTCTCAACAAAATAGGTCGTCATTATTTTATTAAAATCTTTTGTAGTATCTGCCTCTACATACTTAATCCCGTATTGAGCACATTTCATTTTTAAGTCATAAAAATAAGAAGCAACAGCTTTTTGGTAATTTTCTTTAATTGTATCTGCATATAAATTGATATGTTCTCCTGTTTCTACATCTACAAATCGCGTAGGGCGATTACTAAAATCAAAATTCAATTCTTTTTCACTATCAAATGTGTGAAAAAGAATAACCTCATGTTTGTTGTATTTAAGATGCCTAAGGGCCTCAAATAGTTTATCTGGATTAGAACTTGCCTGAAACATATCTGTAAACAGAAAAATTAATGATCTGCGATGTATCTTTTCGGCTATTAAATGTAAAAAGGTGAATGTATCTGTATTTTTATCTTTCGAATCCTTTAAAACAGTTTGATTTAATTGATTAAGCAACATTTGATGATGTCTTTCACTTCCTTTTTCTGGCGCATAATAATCATATGCATCACTATAAATACTCAAACCGATGGCATCTCTTTGCTTTTTCAGGATATTCATCAAACAAGCAGTGGCCAACACCGAGAAACTTATCTTATTTAATGAATCCAGGTGATGTTCTTTTACTTTTGGATAATGCATTGATGAAGAGTTATCGATAATAATATGACATCTCAAATTTGTTTCTTCTTCGTACCGTTTTGTATATAGTTTATCTGTTTTGGCAAATAGTTTCCAATCTATATGCTTTGTACTTTCCCCATTATTATAAACCTTATGTTCTGCAAACTCTGCAGAGAAACCATGAAACGGACTTTTATGCATACCTGAAATAAATCCTTCTACAACTTGTTTTGCAAGAAGTTCTAAATTTGTAAATCCTTTTGTTTTATTTATCTCTTTTTGGATATCCATGAATATATTTTTCATACCAATGACTCCTACCATTTATAAATATAGATAGCCATTCATTAATGAAAATCTACATCATAGATGACAGTATCAAATTAATACTGGTTAACGATAACAATATACGGATAACAAAGAAACTCGCCCAGATTTTTTATAACCGCATAAAAAAAGGGTTTGATAAACAACCAAACCCTTTTTTTTATTTTGAATTATTTTTTTCTACAAAAGAGAATCTAAAGCTTCTGCATAAACATTCTTAGGAGAAACACCAACTTGACGTCCAACTACTTCTCCATTTTGAAAAACCAACACAGTAGGAATATTTCTTACTCCGTATTTGGCAGCAAACTCTTGATTGGCATCAACATCTACTTTACCTACTACAGCTTTCCCATCATACTCTTCACTGATTTGCTCAATAATTGGACCTACCATTCTACAAGGACCACACCAAGCTGCCCAAAAATCAACCAATACCGGTTTATCACTTTTAAGTACCACTTCATCAAAAGTAGCATCTGTTATTTCTAGTGCCATAATTATTTATTTGTTAAAAAAGGTTTCATTAATTTATTATATTCAAAATTAGTCAATAATTCTGCCAAAGCTTACACTAGCAATATTTGTTTTCATTATAGAGTCATTTGATTTTCTGATACCAAAGACAACTAAAAAAACTGTATCTATATAAATATCAACGGATAACACACTATCAAAACACATTTAGGGCTAGAAAAATCCACTATGCAATCCTATAAAATTCTCACAAAAACTTTCAAAATCACATTCCTAACAATGTCAAATTGTCTTAAAATAAAGACTTTAATAAGCTCTACAACAAAAAATCAGTTTAACTTATAATAAATCGAATCATTTTCTAACGCCATTAATAGCTCCTGTGATATATTCACCTTTTGTTTTCGGCTTGGCATATGTAATTTTAATTTTTCTGCCATTTCATAAATCACAAAATTAAGCGTATGATTACCTGTATGTACGGTCAACAATTCTTTAAGTCCATCTATTCTAGAATCAGAAAGTTCATTAATATCTAACTGAATGGTTAACTTTCTTGCATAGGTCTCCATTACATCGTGTAATAACTGGAAGCTATTAAACTGAATTCTTGGATCTCCTTTTTTTCCTGTATCTCTATTTACCCAACCTTCTTTTATAAAGGCTTTAGTATAGACAAAAGTACTTTTAACAAGGAAAGGACGATGTTTCAAATACTCTTCTCCAAAAACTCTGAATTCATGCGCAGTATTATAATCTTCCATCGTAAAAGTAGCCCATCCTTTCCCATTCTTAGAGGTTCGATGCTCTACATTGGTAATCACCCCTCCAAAAGAAATTTCTCGATTAACATTACTTTCCAGATCTGCAAAGTTAAGCAAGGTTCCGTTACAGAAATACTTCATCTCATATTTAAAATCATCTAGAGGATGTCCAGACAAATAAATCCCTACCACTTCTTTTTCACGAGCTAGCTTCTCCATCGTACCCCATTCTTCACAGGGGGGAACAATAGGTTCTGGGATTTGCACTTCGCTAGCTTCTCCAAAAAGACTTACTTGCGAAGAGTTCTCACTCTCCTGAAGTTTGGACCCATAGCGCATTGCTTTTTCTAAAAAAGTAACTCCGTCACCTTCTTCATGAAAATACTGCCCTCGATGCGTATCCCCGAAAGAATCAAAACCACCTGCCAACGCCAAACTCTCAAAAGCTTTTTTATTAGCTGCACGAAGATCAATACGTTTAGCAAGGTCAAAAATAGATCTATATGGACCATCGTCTTTTCTATTTTCTACAATGGTTGCAACCGCACCTGTTCCTACACCTTTGATCGCTCCCATCCCGAAACGAACCGCCCCATCTTTATTTACAGAAAATTTGCGGTAAGATTCATTAACATCTGGCCCCAAAACATCTAGTTTCATCCGTTTACATTCTTCCATAAAGAAAGTAACCTGTTTAATATCATTCATATTATTAGACAGTACTGCCGCCATATATTCTGCGGGGTAATGCGCTTTGAGATACGCTGTTTGATAAGCTATCCAAGCATAACACGTCGAGTGTGATTTATTAAAAGCATAGGCTGCAAAAGCTTCCCAGTCTTTCCATATTTTTTCTAATTTATCTTCTGCATGTCCTTTGGCAGAAGCCTGAGAAATAAATTTAGGCTTCATTTTATCTAGTACTGCCTTCTGTTTTTTACCCATTGCTTTACGCAAAACATCTGCCTCACCTTTTGTAAAATCTGCCAGTTTTTGGGACAAAAGCATTACTTGCTCCTGATATACCGTAATACCATAGGTTTCTTTTAAGTATTCTTCGCAAGCTTCTAGATCATATATAATTTCTTCTACACCGTGTTTCCTGTTAATAAAACTAGGGATATATTCGAGTGGTCCCGGGCGATATAAAGCATTCATTGCAATGAGATCTGCAAAAACTGTAGGCTTTAACTCCTTCATGTATTTTTGCATCCCAGGAGATTCATATTGAAACACCCCTACCGTTTCTCCTCTCTGGAAAAGCGCATAAGTTTCTTCATCATCTAGTGGAAAATTCTCTGGATCCAGTTCGACACCATGCTTGGCCTTTACAATTTTTACGGTATCCTTTATCAGCGTCAAGGTTTTTAGCCCCAGGAAATCCATTTTTAGTAACCCCGCATTTTCTACTACCGAGTTATCAAACTGGGTACAGTACATATCAGAGTCTTTTGCCAACGCTACAGGAACGAATTTGGTAATATCATCTGGCGTAATAATCACTCCACACGCATGTATTCCGGTATTACGAACAGATCCCTCTAGTACTCTTGCCTGATTTAGCATTTCTGCCTCTAGATCATTACCATCGGCTATCGAAATAAGTTCATTAACCTTTTCTAATTCATCACTTCTAAATTTCTTTTTAAGTGTCGCTTCATCAACCCCAAAAATCTTTCCTAATTTGGACATATTAGGAATCAGCTTTGCAATACGATCTGCATCACCCAAAGGAAGGTCTAATACTCTAGCCGTATCTCTAATTGAGGATTTGGCTGCCATAGTACCGTAGGTAATAATCTGCGCCACCTGATTAGCCCCATATTTTTCGATTACATAATCCATCACCCGACCACGTCCTTCATCATCAAAATCAATATCAATATCAGGCATACTTACACGATCCGGATTTAAAAAACGCTCAAAAAGCAGGTCATACTTAATAGGATCCAGATTCGTAATCCATAAACAATAAGCCACTGCTGATCCTGCTGCAGAACCCCGACCTGGTCCTACAGAAACCCCCATATCCCTAGCCGCTCTAATAAAATCCTCTACAATTAAGAAATACCCCGGATATCCTGTTTTTTCAATTACCTTTAACTCAAAATCAAGACGCTCATCAATTTCTGGAGTAATTTCTTCATACCTAATTTTTGCCCCTTCGTAGGTAATATGTCTCAGATAAGCATTCTCTCCTCGCTTACCTCCATCGATAGCATCTTCTTCTGATTGAAATCGCTCTGGAATATCGAAAGCTGGTAACAATACATCTCTAGCTAATACAAAAGGCTCTATTTTATCGATAACCTCTTGTACATTAAGAATTGCTTCTGGTAAATCCTGAAACAAGCCCTTCATTTCTTCCTGAGATTTAAAATAATACTCCTGATTAGGCAATCCATATCGATATCCTCGACCTCGACCTATTGGCGTCGCTTGCTTCTCTCCATCTTTTACACACAAAAGAATATCGTGCGCATTGGCATCTTCTTTTTCGCAATAATAAGTATTGTTGGTTGCTACGGTTTTTATACCATACTTTTTAGAAAATTCGATCAATACCTGATTCACTCTATTTTCATCTTCTTGATTATGTCGCATAATCTCGATATACAGGTCATCACCAAACTCTTCATGCCACCACTGCAAAGCTTCTTCTGCTTGTTTTTCTCCAATATTTAAGACCTTACTAGGAACTTCTCCGTACAAGTTTCCTGTTAAGACTATGATATCTTCTTTATATTGTTGTATTACTTTTTTATCAATTCGAGGCACATAATAAAACCCATTAACAAACGCAGTAGAAGACATTTTGGCCAGATTATGATATCCATTTTTATTTTTAGCAATTAAAACTACCTGATATCCATTATCTTTTCTCGACTTGTCTTCATGGTTTTCACACACAAAAAACTCGCATCCAACGATCGGTTTCATTTCTACACCCTGTGGTTCCTCACCATTTTCTATCGCTTCTTCGTTGGCTGCTTTTACATTTTTATTATGATTCGATACTGCTTGCACAAAATGAAATGCTCCCATCATATTGGCATGATCTGTCATTGCAACTGCTTTCATTTTATGTTTAGCCGCTTCTTGTACTAATGCCGGGACACTAATGGTAGACTGCAAAACCGAAAACTGCGTATGATTGTGCAAGTGAACAAAACTAGCTTCATTTAATGCTGCTATGTTATCATCAATCTCTTGTTGTGATAAATCCGAGCCCACATTTTTTGTAAGCGCTTCCTGGATTTTCTGAGAAGCCTTCTTAAGATTAATATGTTTTAACCCAATAAGCTGAATCGTTTCAGGATTCTCTGTGGTAAAATTCTGAAAATAGTCTGCTTCTACATCCAACTCTTCAATAGTAAAAACCTGTTTTCTAATTAATTCTAGAAAACATCTGGTAGTAGCCTCAACATCGGCTGTTGCATTATGTGCCTCACCAAAGGCTGTACCAAAAAGATATTGATGTAACTCTGTTAGCGTCGGTAATTTAAACTTTCCTCCTCGTCCCCCTGGGATTTGACATAACTGCGCAGTAGTTTCTGTACAGGTATCCAAAACAGGCAACTCTTGCAATTGATTTTCTATCCCTAAACGATAGAACTCTGAGCCCATGATATTTACATCAAAACCTACATTTTGCCCTACCACAAATTTGGTTTTGGACAGTGCTATATTAAATTTCTCTAATACCTCCTGTAGTGTAATTCCATCTTGAGCTGCTAACTCTGTCGAAATACCATGAATCTTTTCTGCATCATAAGGAATATTAAACCCTTCGGGTTTTACCAGATAATCTTGATGCTCTATACAATTACCCATCGCATCATGCAACTGCCATGCAATTTGGATACATCTCGGCCAATTATCGGTGTCACTTATTGGCGCATCCCATCGTTTTGGTAATCCGGTGGTTTCGGTATCAAATATTAAGTACATAAAAAGAAGTATTTCGAGGAAACAAATTAGTCGTATTCCAAATTACGAACCTTCAAAAATAACCAAAATGAGCTATCGGTTTTCTAAAAGTTATTCCGATTTATTAACGGTGCCATAAAAAAACCACTCACTTTATAAAAATGAGTGGTTTTTACTAGTACAGTTGAGTAAGGTAATTACTTCTGCATAAAGGGGTAATTAATATCCAAAATCAAAGGTTCCGCCAGAGATGGTAACACCACTTCGGGTATCAAACTCAAAGCTTCCGCTTATACATTTGGTTTCTAATGAATGGTCGGTTATTGTTAAGCTTCCTGACAAAACAGAGGACTTATCGTTATTTAGTGAATATGAGGCGCTATAATCTCCTGACCCTGTCAACGAATATGTACCAGGGGTAACATCAGAAGAAAATATGATAGTAATTTCTTGGGTCGAATTGGTTGCTTTAATAAGTATTGAAGAATCATCAACACCAAAAATATCAGCAGAATGATCATCGGTAATCATCTCTACACCATCTACCATAGCCGTCAAAGAAGCATTCAATAAACACTCGTTAACAGCTTCTGTTATTTCTTCCAGTTTGGACGCGTTTTCTAATGGTAACCTGTAGAACCATCCATTACTAAAATTTAATGAATTGCCATTCTCATCTTTTAAATCTTTAAAATGAAAATTACCAGAAATTTCGTTATTAGAAATTTCGGTTATTTCTACAGTACCGTCTGTTTCTCCTTCTTTAGAAACAAACTCAATACTATTATTATCCTGAAAACTTGCTTTATTTATTGCTTGTTGGGCAGTTTTATAAGTTCCTTTGTTTGTAGAAACTACAGAAAAACTTATTGATTGATTATCTGTACTACCAGAAATCACCAAAGTACCGTCCTCAAAAATTACAGCTTTTTTAATCGTCGATCTAAACAATTCACCGTCGATTTTTGCCTGTAGTGCCGGATCGTTAATTTCAACATCTGTTGTACAAGATGTCAAAAAAAGGCAGATAACTGCCAGCATAGGGGTAATTTTTCTAATCATAGACAGGGGCTTTTATATGATTTTTCTTACTGCAAAACCACAAAATATGTGTTTACTCTTACAAACATAAGGTCTAAAACTCAATTAAACAACATTTTGATCGAAAAAATACATATTTTATCGATGAAATACACAATTAAAGCTTTTTTACCTGTAAAAACAATTTGATTTATTGTGCATTTACCCTAAAACAAGTGTTTTTTCAAAATCGACATACGTCATTAATCCACAAATAATTACCTTTCAAAGAATAAAAAAAACAAACTAACATTTATACATTTCTAGTTCATATAAAATACTTATATTTGCCCCCTTAATTATGAATAGGGTCGAGTACCCAAAAATTAATTTTTATGCCTGTTAAAATCAGATTACAGAGACATGGTAAAAAAGGAAAACCTTTTTACTGGATCGTAGCAGCAGATGCTAGATCAAAAAGAGATGGAAAATTTCTTGAAAAATTAGGAACGTACAATCCAAATGTAAATCCTGCAAGTATTGACTTAGATGTTGATGGTGCTGTAAAGTGGTTACAGAATGGTGCACAACCTACAGATACTGCAAGAAACATTTTATCTTACAAAGGAGCTTTGCTTAAAAATCACCTAGCTGGTGGTGTAAGAAAAGGTGCTTTGACAGAAGAGCAAGCCGAAGAGAAATTCCAAGCTTGGTTATCAGACAAAGAAGGAGCAGTTGGTGCTAAGAAAGAAGCACTAGCAAAAGCTGACGAAGAAGCAAAAGCAAAAATTCTTGAAGCTGAAAAAGAAGTAAACGCAAAACGCGAAGCTGCTGCAAAAGCAGAGGAAGAAGAAGCAAAAGCAGCTGCAGAGGCTGAAGCTGCCGAAGCTGCCGCAGAAGAAGTAACTGAAGAAGCTAGCAACGAGGAAGAATAGTTGCATTATTAACGATGAAGAAAGAAGAATGCTTCTATCTAGGTAAAGTCGTAAGTAAATTTAGTTTTAAAGGTGAGGTATTGATAAAATTGGATACCGATGAACCTGAAAGTTATACAAAAATGGAATCAGTCTTTGTTAATTATAACAATCATCTGGTTCCATTTTTTATTGAAAAATGCACTTTACACAAAAGTGATTTACTACGCGTAAAATTTGAGGATATTGATTCTGAAGAAGATGCAGACGATCTTATGAAAGTAGAATTGTATCTTCCACTCACTCTATTACCAAAACTAGAGGGAGATCAATTTTATTATCACGAAATTATTGGATTTACTATTAAAGACACTTCTTTTGGAGAAGTGGGGATCATAAAGGCAATAAATGACTCTACCGCTCAGGCACTGTTCGAAATAGATCGTAAGGGTGTAGAAATACTTATTCCTATGAATGATGAATTTATTGAAAAAGTAGATCGTACATCAAAAACAATTGTGGTAACCACTCCAGAAGGGTTGATTGATCTTTATTTATAAAAAACCATTTTATGAACGCCCCTTTCGTTTTTAAACAATTTACGGTTGAGCAAGATCGATGTGCTATGAAAATTGGTACTGACGGGGTGTTATTAGGAGCCTGGACACCAATCCCCAAAGAAACGGCCAGCATATTAGATATTGGTGCAGGTACCGGGATTATTTCATTAATGGCAGCACAACGCTCTTATGCAGAGGTTATAGATGCAATAGAAATTGACACCGATGCCTATGAGCAAACCGTAGAAAACTTTGAATCTTCTCCTTGGGGGGATCGTTTATTTTGCTATCACGCTTCATTTCAGGAATTTGTTGCAGAAATTGATGAGCAATATGACCTACTCATTAGTAACCCTCCTTTTTTTGCAGAAGATTACAAAACTTCTAATAAAAAAAGGGACATGGCGAGATTCGAGGATGCTTTACCTTTTGAACACTTATTAGCCGGTGCGACTAAACTATTATCTGATCACGGTAATTTGGCATTAATTCTACCCTACAAACAAGAACAAAGGATTGTTACCCTTGCGAACCAACTCAAACTATATCCTGAGAAAATAACTCGGGTAAAAGGCACTCCCACATCAGAGATTAAAAGAAGCTTACTGTTTTTTGGTCGTCATAAAGAAAAATCATGTGAAATTAACGAATTAATAATAGAAAACTCACGCCATAACTATACCGACGATTATACACTTCTTACCAAAGATTTTTATCTCAAAATGTAACTCAACACTGTTTATTTTTAACGTATACATTCTGCAACAAACAAAAGTATAACCCATAAAAAAAGAGAGTCTACAAAAAGCCCTCTTTTTCTAATTTAATCACTCTACGAAGTTTAATCTATATTACATTAAATTAAAGCTCTTTACTTTTTCTTGATCCAATTACCATCAGCATCACAAAATACTTCCATTTCTTTTTCTCCTTGCTTCAATATCAATTTAAATTCTGAAGCATCCTCTTTTGCAGCTGCCTTTTCAATTTTTGCACCTGCAAAATCCTTTGCTACTGCATCTAATACTTTTTGTGGTAAATTTTCTGTTGCCAGTTCTACAAATTTTTCCTGAACTGGTGGAGCAACTACTTTTGTTTCTAAACTAGAAACCTCTTTCTGGGCATAGATATTTTGAGTTCCTACTAATAATCCAAATGCGAATACCATTAATACAACTAAATTTTTCATCTGTTTCATTTATTTTATTTGTTATACCATCTTAGAATAGAATAATTATGCCAACCAAGGTTAAAGAAATCACAAATCCACTCAACCCACTACAAAACAACAAATTACAACACAACACCACACATATTCACAACATTAACTCATCCAAGTTGTATTTTTTTATGTGTAGAAGAAAAGTCTAAACAGTGGAATTAATACACAAATCTACCTTTAGGATCTTAAAAAATTGTTGTTTTATTTATTGTGATTAGTCACTTCTTAAAAATGTCAAAAAAATTGCTTGCTCCTTTTTCATTACCTACATTTGTTATAACCGCATTAGAGAAACACAAAAAAACATGAAATGAGCCATCGCTATTTCGTCTATACCAATCGAAATGGTTATTGGCAAATTACACCTGATCTCTAAAACAATAAAATAGAAACAGATGAAACCAGACTTATTTCAAGCACCTGATTATTACCAAATTGATGATTTATTAAGTGAAGAACACAAAATGGTTCGGGATGCGGCCCGAAGTTGGGTAAAGCGAGAAGTATCTCCTATTATTGAAGAGTTTGCACAACGTGCCGAGTTTCCTACTCAGATTATTAAGGGGCTTGCAGAAATAGGAGCATTTGGACCTTATATCCCAGAAGAGTATGGAGGTGCAGGGCTCGATCAAATAAGCTATGGGTTAATCATGCAAGAAATAGAACGAGGAGATTCTGGAGTACGATCTACTTCATCGGTACAATCCTCGTTAGTTATGTATCCAATCTGGAAATACGGATCCGAAGAACAACGAAAAAAATATTTACCCAAACTGGCCTCTGGAGAGTTTATTGGCTGTTTTGGGCTTACAGAACCCGATCACGGATCCAATCCAAGCGGAATGACCACCCATTTTAAAGACAATGGAGATCATGTGATTCTTAACGGTGCCAAACTCTGGATTTCTAACGCACCTTTTGCTGATATTGCTGTGGTTTGGGCCAAAAATGAGGAAGGTAGAATTCACGGATTGGTTGTAGAGCGTGGTATGGAAGGATTTTCTACTCCCGAAACGCATAACAAATGGTCACTAAGAGCTTCTGCAACCGGAGAGCTAATTTTTGACAATGTAAAAGTTCCTAAAGAAAATATATTACCCGGTAAAAATGGTCTGGGAGCACCTCTTGGTTGCCTGGATTCTGCACGTTATGGTATTGCCTGGGGTGCGATTGGTGCCGCTATGGATTGTTATGACACTGCTTTACGGTATGCCAAAGAACGAATCCAGTTTGACAAACCCATAGGAGCAACACAACTACAGCAAAAAAAGCTAGCAGAGATGATTACCGAAATCACTAAAGCCCAATTATTAGCATGGCGATTGGGGGTATTAAGAAACGAAGGCAAAGCTACCAGTGCGCAAATATCGATGGCAAAACGCAACAATGTCGAAATGGCTATAAATATTGCTCGAGAAGCACGACAAATTCTTGGCGGAATGGGAATTACTGGTGAATATAGCATTATGCGCCATATGATGAATCTGGAAAGCGTGATTACCTACGAAGGAACCCACGATATCCATCTGCTTATTACAGGATTAGATATCACAGGTTTTTCAGCATTCAAATAAAAATCCTCTGGACAAGCCCACGAGATACTCAACAAAAATAGAAAAGTATCCGGTCATTGTAGGCTTATATTTAAGCGAGTGATTTTACATTTTTGGTACTACTGTCTTTTGCAAAAAAGCCAAATTCGAACCCTACCGCCTGCGCATATACAAAACTCTGCAAAGCAATATTATACTCTATGGGAGCATTTAATAGTTTCATAGTTCTTATAATACGATACAATTTAGTTTTCGAAACGCCTAATTTTGACGCTAACTCTAAGGGCGTTCCTGTCGCTTGTAAACGAATTAACTGATCAATACGTTCTATAAGCTCAATGTGTTTGATGATACCATTCATAATTTTCCTTTACTTAAGATTGAATTATTAAATCAATTTTTATGTGGGGTTTATAAGTTAATGTCTGGAAGAAAAGTAATGTTACCTCAAAACTGTACTTTTTTACGCATTTCTACTTTTTTTCATAATTTACTCAAGTTCAACACGTAAACACCCTCATACATACTTATAATTAAACTCAATTTTGCATTAGAAAATGGTATCAAAAAGTTTGATATATAAAAACCCCAAAGGTTTCGAAGACCTTTGGGGTTTTTATATAATTATGTTTGTAATAAACAAAGTGAAATCAAACACAATCTATATAGTGTTCTTATTTTTTTTCTAACAGTTCTAGCAATTCTGTGGCCCTACTTTTATAGGTCCCATCGTAGCCAATGATTTCTAAAAGTAACTCTTCTACTTTGGCTGTTTTGTTTAGTTTTAAATAGGTAAGTGACAAATACCATTGTGCTACTTCCAGATATTTTGTATCCTCAACATTTTCAAATTGCTGTATCGCTTTCTCTTCCTGATCTATATTTAAATAGCTATTCCCCAAATACAATGATAACGGTTGTTGTTCTCTTATGTTTGGATATTTTTCCAAAGCAACTACCACAGAATCATAAATCCCCTTACCATATTGTTTGATAATATCCTGCACTTCTATACTTGTCTCTCCTCGTGTCATATCCTCTACCGGAAAAGGAGCATAATAAGCTCCGTACAAATCTAGTGCATGTTGAGCAGAGTTACTGGTATACAACAATGTACCAATACCAAACAGTACTACAATAACTGCTGCCATTTTATAGTACAAACCATCTCTGTTGGGTCTAATAGACACCACATCAGGTGCCTCATCTAATCTAATATGCGCACTAATATTCTTTAACTTATTTTTAAAAGCAATGGTATCTGCATCTTGCAAAGTAGTATGTAACGCTCTATGCATTGCTACTTCTTCTTTTAATGCGTCATTCTTCTCCATTTCCTGTTCAAAAGTCACTAGTTCTTCCTGGGGTAAGGAACCCTGCAGATAGTCTTCTATTTTTTCGAATAATTCTGGGGTACGTTCCATTTGTTACCTAATTTATATTAAAAATCAGATAGAAATCACAAGTTGTTTGAAGCATAAGACGTTATCTATTCCTATAATTTTCGATTTTGAATAACTTCAAAATCACTTTGCAATTTTGCGTATCTGTCTTTTTACATTGTTATATGAAATTTATTACTGGTATAGGGGTTTACCCCTCTACCATTCATACATTTCATCAGTTTAGTTTTTTTCTATTGGTTCTTTTAATTCCTTATATAAGGGGTCTTTTTCAATCATTTCTATTAAATGCTCTTTACATTCAAATTTCTTCTTTCGGGCATATCCTTCTGTATAGCCAGTACTTTCTGCAATTTGCCTCATACTCTTACCATTAAAAACCATATTAAGTACTTTTTGGCAAGCTTCACTTAAATTCACAAAATGCTTGCGATATACATGAGCCTCTTCATTTCTCTCTATTTCTTCAACAATATCGGGATCTAGAGCTTCTACAGCTTCTAGCAAATCTTCTGCACTCACCATCTTATTATTTTTTCGGAGGCGATTTCTCCAAATATTTTTACAGATTCCATAAAAATAAGTTTGCAATGAAGCATACAGTTCTATTTGCTCTACTTTTAGTTTCTGATAAATCAACACCATCGCATCCTGAAAAACATCTTCTACATCTAATTCGCTACCCGAATTCTGAAGCACATATCGTCGAATATAAGGCATATTTTTTTTATAAAATGCTGTAATAACGACCTCATCTCCGGTTTTGATACCTTCTAAAATTTTCTGATCTTCGATAGTATTCATAGGTGTATGTACTAAGACAACAAATTGTTACTCCCTTATAATGTTAAATATATGTAAAAGTAACATTTTTCCGTTCTTTGCTATTCATATATAGAGAGAAACAACGTTAAAAACACAAATGTAGTGCATGGTTTGGCTGTTAGTTGAGAGTTGTTAGTTAATACTCACAAAAAACATACTTCACAGACTTAGGAGTGACATAGTCAAAGTCGATATTAGGTTTTTTAATCGTTATTAAATACAAATGCCATCAAAAACCAATCAAATCACAACAGATTTTACGAGTTTTGCAGTATGAACTATGATTTGATTATTGTTGGCGGGGGTGCGGCTGGTTTTTTTACAGCTATCAACGTTGCCGAAAACAAGCCCGAACTTAAGATTGCAATCCTCGAACGAGGAAAAGAAGTATTATCAAAAGTACGTATCTCCGGTGGAGGAAGATGTAATGTCACCCACGCCGAGTTTATCCCTAGTGAACTTAGCAAAAACTATCCCAGAGGTGAAAAAGAACTAAAAGGACCATTTCATACTTTTATGACTGGTGACACTATAGAATGGTTTGACAATAGAGGAATCGAATTGAAAATTGAGGATGACGGAAGAATATTTCCTGTCTCTGACTCCTCGCAAACGATTATTGATTGTTTTTTATCCGAAGCCAAAAAACTAAACATAGCCATCCTTACAGGTCATGCAGTTAAAGATTTTCACCCAAAGAACGGACAATGGACTGTGGACACCAGCCAAGGAGTATTTAACACCTCCAAACTAATGATTGCTACAGGTAGTAATCCAAAAATATGGAATCATTTACAAGAACTGGGACACCAAACGGTTTCTGCAGTGCCATCTTTATTTACTTTTAACATCAAAGATGCTAGGATTAAGGGATTACCAGGAGTTGCAACACAAGCTTCGGTAAAAGTTCGACAATCAAAATTATCCAGTCAGGGGCCTCTGCTAATTACACATTGGGGAATGAGTGGCCCTGCAATATTAAAGTTGTCGGCATGGGGAGCCATCGAATTAAATGCCAAAAACTATCAATTCGAAATACAAGTAAACTGGTTACCCGGCTATGCTACCCACGAAATTGTTGCCGAACTTAAAACTCTAAAAGAGCAGTACCCCAAACAACAAATCTACAAACACAAACAATTTGAACTTCCTAAAAGGCTTTGGCAAAGTTTGGTAATTGCAGCCAACATCAAAAATGATACTCGATGGGCAGACACCAACAAATCACAGCTGCAAAAGCTAGCAGAGCAACTTACTCAAGCAGTTTTTAACGTTAATGGAAAGAGCACTTTTAAAGAAGAATTTGTAACTGCCGGAGGTATAGACCTTAAAGAAGTGAACTTTAAAACTTTTGAAAGCAGAACGCATCAAAATTTATATTTTGCAGGAGAAGTTTTAAACATCGATGCCATCACAGGGGGCTTTAATTTTCAGAATGCATGGACAGGAGCTTTTATCGCTGCACAAGCAATAACTAAAGTGTAGTTGATTTCTGAAATCAAACATTAAAAGGAATAAAAAACATACTTTAACAGGTTAAGCACGACCCGTATTTTTAACATATATAATGGTAAAACCAAAAACCTCCTTTTAGTTCTTCTACAAGACCTAATGAGGCAAAAAACTAAATTGTTGTAAAAAACCACCGATGAACACTTACATAGCTTTACTTCGCGGAATTAACGTTGCCGGACAAAAAAAGATCAAAATGGTTACTCTAAAGAAACTATGTGAAGATATGGGATTTACTTCTGTTACCACTTATATACAAAGTGGAAATATTGTTTTTAAATCTCAGAAAACTGACGTTACCGTATTGAGTCAATCTATCTCTACAGGAATCCAACAACAATTTGGTTTTGAAGTCCCTATACTTGTACTTACACATGATACTTTAGCAGATATTTACAATAACAATCCTTTTGCTCATCGTATAACTATTGGAGAAATAGACAGTAAAAAAATGTACTTTACCTTATTATCAACTCCACCAGATCCCCATGCTAAAAAAGAGATTATCGTAAACTCTCAAGAAGGTGAAGAATTCGTTATCACTCACAAAGCAGTTTATTTTTATGCGGGTATTGGATACGGAAAAACAAAACTGAGCAACAATTTTTTTGAGAAAAAGCTAAAAACACAAGCGACCACCAGAAACTTGAAAACCGTACTTAAATTGCTTGACTTAAGTATCTAAACCCAAAATACACCCCTGTTATTTAGTTATTTAGGGTAATTTTTCGTATCTTCTTAGGGCAAACCAATACCTCATACAGTATGAAAAAAATTACCCTTGTTCTTTTGCTAATGTTCTTATTTAGTAACGTTATATACAGTAAAGAGTTTAACGAAAAAGATCCCGTAAAAAAGCTTCTGGTTGATTATATCAATAAAATGAATGCACTGACCCAAGGAACCCAAAAAGAGGATGTACTTGAGTTATTTGATGGAAAATATAGCGGAAACACGGTTTATGTTAACTTATCAGGAGCTCTGGTAAGAAAAGATTATTCAAAAAGAGATATCTCTTCTCAACTAGATGATATTATTAACGATAATAATTACAGTTTTAAACTGACATTGGATAAAATCATCTTTCAGAATCAGAAAGAAATAGCCGGTACCATTTCTGCTATTATCAATTTTGAATCTTCTGTCGATAATCGATTGGCCGAAAAAGGAACCATGGTGATGAACATGGTAGTTGTGCGTGTTAAAGGTACTTGGAAAATAGTACAAAACAATATGGTTCGTGTTTCCGAAGCCAAAGACATTGGAGAATGTATTTGCTATATGTATGAAAAAGGAACTACCAAATTTGTTACCGAAGTATATTTTCCTTCTGGAATAGAATATAGCCAGGAATTAAACGCTTTTCAGGTAATGACCAAAAACGAAAAACGCATTGTTAAGTCAGAGAGCAATGAATATTACTGGAATAAAAACACCGGAAAAATTACCCTTAAAGGAGGTAAAATTGGTCAAACAAGTGATTCTAAAAAAGCAGTACAGTATGTACTAAAGGATCTGTATAAAGATTCTTGCGTAAATATTGTATTTAATTAATATCGCTGTTCTTATAGGAAATAGCATAACTTAACCTTAAAAAGTATGCATATGTGTGATATCTGGCTTGTCGAAGGAATTCCTTCGGCAAGCTTATAACCAATTTTTTAATTCTTAAGTTACTGAATAATGGTTTGGTCTTTTAAAAAACCTCTCCAAGAGATTTCAATCGCTTGATTGATATGTTTTTCTTGAAGTTTTACCTGCTCATTTTCGTGAATTTTCACCAGAGACACTACATTTCCGAAAAACAATTCTTCCATCACCAGAGTATTATATGACTTAAATACTTTCTCTTTTACACCTTTTTTGAAGTAACTTTCGATATCTCCATAATATTGCCTGGCTTTATCTTTTAAGGATTGAGGTATTTCTGGTGAACGTGCAATTTGTTCAGAGAATATAAATGCCAGCGGATTATTTACAAAGTAATAGAACAAGTTAAGCCACATTACTGTAAATTGCTTTTTTATATCATTCTCTGGGATGTTACGCATTACTACTGTTCCAAAATCCTGAGTAAGCATCAAATACAACTCGGTGATGATTTCTTCTTTATTTTTAAAATGATGGTAAACGGTTCCGTTTGCTACACCCGATTCTTTAATGATTTGAGAAAGCGACGTAGCATTGATACCTTGTTTTGTTATTAACTCGAGTGTAGTCTGTAAGACTATTGCTTTTTTACTCATAAAAAAAATCCTATTCGGTATTCTTCATTTAATTTAGTTGCCATACACCAAAATTCAATGCAGTTGCAAACGCAACCCAAACGACATATGGGATCAATAGATATGCAGCGACAGAATTAACCACCGTAAACCACTTAATCGTAAATAATAACAGGATAAAAAGAGCTACAATATCCAGCAGTGCGATTAATGGGTTTTGCAATCCAAAGAAAAATATTGGCCACGCTGCATTAAGCAGCAATTGAAATCCAAAATGATATAACGCAGTTTTTACCCATTTATGATAAAAACCTTTGCTCCAAACAATTCCGGCCGAAATACCCATCAAAACATAGAGTAAAATCCATACCGGGCCAAAAATCCAATTAGGGGGGGTAAAAGAAGGTTTTTGTATAGAAGCATACCATGTGTCTAGTGACGTTTTTGAAGCCAAACTGCTTAAAAAACCTATCAAAACACATGCTAAAATAGATATAATAATACGTAAAAACCTCTTTTTCATTGAATTTAGTTAGTGTAACACTAAAATAGCAATTATTTTCGCTACAAATGTACTTAAACTCTTCTAGAGCATTTATCTTTGTTCAAAATTATTACATACAATGATGGAATATTCCGAATTTAGTTCTTCTATACTTTCAGAATTACCCAAAGAAGGACATATTACATGTACTTCTCCCAGTAATATTGCTTTAGTAAAATATTGGGGTAAACGACCAGTTCAATTACCAGAAAATGCTTCTATAAGTTTTACACTGGAAAGCTGTAAAACTACTACTCGTCTAACTTATAAAAAAAAGGAAGATACTAAAAATGATTTTGATTTCGAACTTTTTTTTGAAGGAAAACCTAAACCCGAATTTAAACCTAAAATATTAGCATTTTTTGAGAGGATAGAGGAATATCTCCCCTTTTTAAAACAGTATACATTTACTATAGAAACCAGTAATACGTTTCCTCATAGTAGTGGAATTGCTTCATCTGCCAGTGGAATGAGCGCTCTGGCTTATTGCTTGATGCTACTAGAAAAAGAGATAAGCCCAACTATTACAGATTCACAATTATTAAAAAAAGCATCTTTTCTTGCTCGATTAGGGTCTGGAAGTGCTTGTCGAAGTATCGAAGGCCCCATTACCGTTTGGGGAGAACATAATGATATTTTGGGAAGCAGTGATTCTTTTGCTGTTAAATTTCCGTATACGGTACACCCAAACTTTGAAGCCTACCAAGATACGATCTTATTAATTGATAAAGGCGAAAAACAAGTAAGTAGTACCGTAGGGCATGATCTTATGCATGGGCACCCTTTTGCCGCAAAACGATTCGAACAAGCCTCTCGTAACATCTCTACATTAAAGGATACCATAAGTAGTGGTGATCTAAATACTTTTATAGAGATTGTAGAAAGTGAAGCGCTTACATTGCACGCAATGATGATGACCTCTATGCCTTATTTTATACTCATGAAACCAAACACTTTATCGGTTATCCAAAAAATTTGGGAGTATCGTAAACAAACGGGATCCAAAGTTTGTTTTACACTAGATGCTGGTGCTAATGTACATGTTTTGTATCCAAATAGTGAAAAAGAACAAGTTTTAGACTTCATTACTAAGGAGTTAGTTGCGTATTGTCAGAATGGGCAGTATATTTGCGACAAAATAGGATTCGGAGCAAAAATAGTGTAACTTTATATAAATTAAGGTTACTAACTAATTATACAACCAACTAACAGCAATGAAAGGACCATTATTTTATTCTAAAATACTTTTGTTTGGAGAATACGGTATCATTAAAGATTCGAAAGGTCTTTCAATACCCTACAATTTTTTTAAAGGCGCATTAAAAGTAAGTGAACAGCCTAATGAAGAGGCACAGCAATCCAATGCAAGTCTAAAAAAATTTGTGACCTATCTAGAAAGTATTGAGGATAAAAGGATCGCTACCTTTGATTTTGGAAAGCTACACACCGATGTTAATGCTGGAATGTATTTTGATAGTAGCATCCCACAAGGATATGGCGTAGGAAGCAGTGGTGCGTTGGTTGCTGCTATATATGACAAATATGCTACCAAAAAAATCACTGTGCTAGAAAACCTTACCAGAGATAAACTCATACAGCTCAAAGAGATATTTGGTCTTATGGAGTCCTTTTTTCATGGTAGCAGCTCTGGGTTGGATCCATTAAATAGTTATTTAAGCTTACCTATTCTTATACATTCTAAAGATAATATAGAGCCAGCAGGAATACCTTCGCAAAGTGTCGAAAACAAAAAAGGCGCTGTTTTTTTACTAGATAGTGGTATGGTTGGAGAAACGGCTCCTATGGTAAATATCTTTATGGAAAGCATGAAACAAGAAGGTTTTAGAAACATGCTTAAAAATCAATTTGTTAAATATACGGATGCCTGTGTCGAAGACTTCTTAAAAGGAGATGTCAAATCATTGTTTTCTAATATCAAAGAGCTTTCTCATGTAGTCTTAGACAATTTTAAACCTATGATTCCAAAGAAATTTCATACACTTTGGAAAAAGGGTATAGAAAGTAATGATTACTACCTAAAATTATGCGGTTCTGGTGGTGGAGGTTATATCTTAGGGTTTACACAGGATTTCGATAAAGCACAAGCTTCACTCAAAGATTATAAGCTGGAGGTTGTTTATAATTTTTAATAAGCATTTCTTATGCTTACCCGCAGAAACAAACTCGTACTTCTAAAATTATTAAGCCTGTTTTCTGTAGTAAGAGGGTATAATATATTAATCATTGTACTTGCACAGTACTTTACTTCTATATTTATTCTGGCTTCTCATATTGACTTACGACATATACTTCTGGATCCTAATTTATTTGTAATTGTCCTTGCCTCTACTGGTGTTATTGCTGCAGGATATATTATTAACAATTTTTATGACAAGGAAAAAGATTTAATCAACAGACCACAAAAAACTATGCTGGATCGCCTGGTTAGTCAGCGCACCAAACTTACAGGGTATTTCATACTTAATTTTCTATCTGTAGTATGTGCCAGTTATGTTTCGTTTAGAGCAGTTATGTTTTTTTCGCTCTATATTTTTGCTATCTGGTTCTACTCTCATAAACTCAAAAAGTTTCCTGTAGTGGGTAATGTTATGGCAGCGCTATTGGCCATCACCCCTTTCTTTGCCATATTTATCTATTATAAAAACTTTGATGAAGTTATTTTTGTACATGCCACCTTTTTATTTTTAATTCTTATTATTAGAGAAATTGTTAAAGATTTAGGCAACCTAAGAGGAGATTTGGCACATAACTATAAAACCATTCCTATTTTTTATGGAGAAAAAACCTCTAAGCAAATTATCAGCACATTAATTTTAATCTCAGGTATTCCTATTTACCTATTACTTACCCGCTATCAAATTGGATTTATGTATCTCTACTTTTTATTATGCATCCTGTTTTTGATCATATTTCTTTTTGCTTTATGGATATCAAAAAAGAAAACACATTATGTATGGCTACATAATATTCTAAAACTTATTATTGTGACAGGAGCATTTAGCATCATCCTAATCGATGTAAATATAATTCTGGACAAAATTCTTTGGTAGTAAACGACCTATTTATGCATAAAGTCTAAGCCAAAACTTCTAACAACGCTTACCAAATCAATATAAATAAATGATCCTCGGGACAAGTTCAAGAGGCATTAAACCTTAAATCCCGCTAAAAAAAGTGTTAGTTCAACCATCTATTTTGAAGGCATTGCTACACAAATTTTCAAAACAGAGTTTCATTAATAAAAGAGGTCGTCTAAAAAGTTATTTTTAGGCGATTTTCTTTTTCATCCATTATGGTTTTTGTTGATTTTTTTCAATTTTAGGATTAAAAGATGTGTTTTAAAAAGGCACACGCAATCC
>NZ_JBFMKP010000049.1:0-25638 GCF_040786235.1 Aquimarina discodermiae | reverse complement strand
TGGAGGTAATAAACTTAACTGATCTTGATCATAGGTCTTAAAAACTACTTTTCTACTCATTCTTAAAGTTAAAAAATAACTCAAAAATCTACAAAAAAAAGACTGCCTTTTTAGACAGCCTCATGTTTTTATAAGATATCTATTCCAATATTTGTATTCAGATATTTTTTTATTTTTTCAATATCAGAAGTATTTAAATTAAGGAAATCAATATTATTTGTTTTATCCGATTTTTCGAGAACAATAATTTTGTCAGATTGAATCTTAATACTTTTTATTTTGTTTTATCTTTTTCTTTATAAACCCAAATCAAAAAGATTTGGTGGACTTGGTTAAAAGCACTAAACTTTGGGTTAAGCACCAAAACCCGTATTAATTATAGCCGAGACGTTGTAAAACGTTATTTATTTAAATAGGTTCCAATTTTTTCGATATCAATTAACTCATAGACCATTGTTTTACCATCTTTACTTTTAAAAATAATTCCTTTTTCTTCTAAATCAGCTAAATCTCTGCTTGCTGTTTGTCTGACAATTTTATGTCTTTTAGAATATATTGGGACAGTGATTTTAGCTTTTGGTTTGATAAATAAATAGCCTAATAAATCTGCTTGCCTTTTATTAAATCCTTTTTGTGTTAGTTCATATATTATTTCAGAAGCTTTTTGTCTCTCTTCACGTTTTCTATCTCTGTATGTAACTAAACTTTGAAAAGCAACTCTTAAGCTTTTCATTGAATACATTATGAAATAAGTTAAATCATTTTGGTCGAGTTCTGTCTTCAAAAATGCCTTATCATAGCTTGTTCTTGAATTTAATATAGCTTTAGATATTGAAATATGTTTTAATAATGAGTATCCTTTCTTAATTAAATACCAATAAAATAAAGCTCTTGCGGTACGTCCATTTCCATCACCAAATGGGTGGATATAACCAATCATAAAATAAAGAATAGAAGCTTTAATAATTGGATGATAAAATTCGGTTTCCGAATTAACAAAGTTTAGTAGTTGTTCTACTAATTCATTAACCTCTGAAAAGTTTGGTGCTGTAAAAGCGACTTCTCCATCTACATGGTCTTTGACATAAATCGGATGGTCTCTGAATTTTCCAGCATATTTAGTCGCGTCTGTTTTTACGGTCATTATTTGATGAATATCAAGAATTAATTCAATTGATAGTTCTTCATCTAATCTGTTTTCAATTTCTTTAATAGCTCTGAAATTATTGATTATCATTTGTTCAGATTCCGTTCTTGGTTTCCTGCCTGATTTAATCATTTCTCTTGCTACATCAGTTGTCGTTGCAGCTCCCTCAATTTGTGAAGAGGCAATGGCTTCTTCTATTAGAGAATTTTTAAAATATTCCTGTTGCTCTTGAGGCGTAATTGAATTTTTATAAAGTCCACCAATTAATTTTAAATCAAAATTGTGTAAATCTTCTTGTATAAATGAAGTTAGGTTGTAAGTGAACTTATGATTTCCAAAAAAGAGTCTTTTCGCTCCAATAAATCTATGTGTTTTAACGATTTCCCAAGCTTTTTTTGGATTGTCAAAAGGTAAGTTTGGACGATGTTTTATTTCAGTCCAATAAAAATATCTTTTATCAGTTTCTTGAATAAATGATTCCATTCCATCATTTTTAAAGCATTCAATATATTTGTTGAAATCAAAATCCTTTATTTCAGGTGGATTTTCTATTTTCATGTTACAACGTGTTAAATGTTGTATCAAATGTAACACATTGTAACACAAAAATCAATCTTAATATGTTATTTTAATAATTCGGAAAGTTTTCAAACTAATGTTTTACAACGTTTAATGTAAAATGCATTTTAATTCATTTTTACATGGTGTTAGCAATTGTTTTATCCATTTACAATTTCGTCAATATTTTGAGCCCCTTTCATAAACTCCAAGAAATTATTAGCGATTAATTTAGCTCCTTCCCATTCCAAATTACTAGAATGCGCTCCATAAACTTTATATCCATTATTGTTCTTTTCTGAGCGCATATCAATAATTATATGATTTCCTGCGCCATCTAAACCTACTGAAACTCCACCTTTCATATATTCTGGTAACTCGTAAGCTAAATTCATTTCTCTTAATTGATCAGGTCCAAATATGCTGAATTCCCTTTCTCCTTTCATAAAAGCACATCCACTATAAATCTTAATTAATTCAATAAATTCTTTCGGAAAATTACTTTTTGGAAAAGTCCAGTTCTCAAAATTCTTTGGTTTCCACTTTCCATAAGTCTTATCGTTCCAATATGATGGTTTAGTGTCATTCTTTTTGAAATCATTTAGTTCACTGTCAGAAAGAGGTAAGTTCCATTCATTTTGAAATTTGACCATAATTTCTTCAGTTAATTCTTTGCTTTCTCCGTTTATCTCGTCAAATATGTTTTCGATATTCATTTTTAATAATTGCTAACGGCTCCGTATATGAAAAGTAGCGCTGAAAATAAGCGATAACTTTTCGGATGAAACACAAGCCGAATTTTTAAATTTTACTATTTATCTTTTTTATTGGAAATCGTCAAATTTAAAAATTTGGCGACTTTCCAAAAATGCCTAAACCTTAGTGTTAGAAATGACTTGCGCTATTTTTTATATACAATGTTAGCAACTGGTTTTGATATTCTTTTTTCCATTAAGGCTAAATATTTCATTCCTTCTCGATTTGGAATATCTTCTGCGGTTTCAATTTTTAAAGCTGAATGGATTGCGTTCAAAAAAGCTGGCATAGCTAACCATCCAAAACCTTCATTAAATGCTATTCCAGCACTTGCAGCTCCGCAAATAGTTCCAAAAACAATGTTTCCAAAATTACTGTCATTCATTTTAGCAGTAAGTTCCCTTTTTCCAATTGTCAATTCCTTAATTTTCTCGTTAAAAAATTCTGTTTCAATTTCAATACTTGGGTCTAATGCAATCAACTCAACTTTATTCCTAAATGATTCCAGTAAATCGGAATGTTTATCTTTAAATCTGCGTAGTTTAGTGAAATCTATATTTTCAGGAAATGGAATAATCTCGTTTAATATAATTTCTCTTTTGCTTTGTTGAATTTTTATTTCTTTAAAATCTTTTTTCGTGACTCTGGAAGCTGGAATAAATCTTCTCAACTTGTCACTCATTGGTCGACAATCTAATTTTTTAGCAATGATTGTTGATATATATGCCATTAATTCGTTAGCCGTTGCTTTTTCAACATTATACCATTCGTCACCTCTCTTTTCTGCCAATCCAGCGTGTTCTAACCTATAAAAAACTTCTTTATCAAATTTGTCTATATGAATTTGAGGTGCTTTAGAAAATTTTCCACGATGAATTCTACCTTTAGAGCCGTTTGAGAATTTAGTACGTCTTTTTTTTAAGTCGAAATCTTTACTTTCTACATATTCAATAAACGGTCTTGTTATATTCCAAGGGTCGCTAATGATTTCTGCGGGATTTACAGGAATTACTAAATTCTCTTTAACTAATTCACGCATATGGTTTTCAAACCTCTTAGGCTCTTCATTGTATCTTCTTGGGGCAATACATCCAATTGTTTCATAGTACAACAATGCTCTATTTGTCCAATCGGATTTTGGAACATTAATCCAAGGATAGTAAAGTAGATTTTCCATTGATGTACTGGTGTTGGTTTAACTTGTTGCTAACAATGTTATATAAGCACTTTGCAAATACAAACGCTTATAGTCGTTTGTAAAGATATAGTATACGATTACTATTCGGGTTTTGAAAACTAAAATTCATACTTTTAATCTTTTTCCTTAACTCATCGCCTTAAAATAAAAAGTATTATAGTTATCTAAACAGTACACTAAAAATTATGATGCAAACTAAGTTGTAACTGATTTTTACTCCAGTTGTTAGTTTTTTGATTCATATATCCTAGTTGTACTTTGATTCCTTTTTTAAAGATATATCCTAATGCAAAATAGACCCTGTTTCTATCAAAATATTCGACAAATCTTCCGTCTCCGATCTCTTGTTGTCCATTTATAAACAACTCATTGTATAAAGCCAGATACAATGTTTTTTCTTTTAGTTCTGCACTGCTTAGAGGAACGGTTACAAAAAGATTATAGCGATATCGTGTACGAAAATCTTGATCTTCTACAAAACGTTGTTCATATCGAAACCTGTGGTTTAGGTGAAAAAGTTTACCAATTTTACCAGGAAACAACGCTTCTTGATATATTCTGCTTTCTACCGTGGTAGCATTAGCAGAACCAAATGCTCCTGTAGTAATATGACCATATCCAGCAGTAAATTTGATGTTAGCATTTTTTGGAGTATACGTTAATCCTCCTCTAAGCAGTAATTGTTCAAGATCACCACCCAAATCCCAGTTTCTGTACTGTACATCTCCTTGAACTCCCCAGGAGCTTTCTTTAAAATTGGTATTAAAGAAATACATATACCATGCCCCTAGTTGAGAATTGTCTATTTGACTTGTACCCATTTTTGGTGTCAAGATCATCATTAATATTATTATAAACAGGCCTTTTTTCATCGTTATAAATTGACTTTAAATTATGTTGAAGTGTTAAAAAAAACATCAAATATATTTGATTCTTCAGGAAATGGAAAGGAGAGTTGTCTTAAAAATTATATAAAGATTAAATCATTACCATTCTCAAGCTGTCCATTTATGTAATTTATGACAGCAGGTATGAAATTGCAGTCTTAGTTATTTCTGAGTTTGTTCCTTTGGGAGTTGCCAATAGTACATTAGTACATAAATTTTTGTTTGGGATGTCTAAAAAAGTAAGTTCGGGGTAATCGTGACTTTTAGAAATACTAGAGGGAACAATAGAAACTCCTAAACCATTTCGTATTAATTGAATGATCGAGTTGATATTGTTGGATTGATGAACCACATTAGGTATAAAACCATAGGTACTGCAAATCTCTATAAGAGAGTTGTAGTAGGAGGGAGCATAGTCTTTATTGAAAAAAACAAAGGTTTCATTTTTTAGAGCTTCCATATTTTTTGCAGTATCTAAAGACACAAAATTCTTATTAAATACAAGGGAGTAATGGTCTCTATACCATACTCTGGATTCGATTTTTGTCGAAACCACGGGAGCTCTTAAGATCCCTAAATCAAGTTTTTCCTGCTCTAAGGCATTTATTTGTTTGGTAGAAGAGACTTCATACAGTTTAATATTTAAATACGGATATTTTTCGGTTAGATATTGTACCAGCTTAGAGATAGTAGCAGAAAATGTAGAACTGATATACGCGATCCTAAAATCCCCACTAGTGTTTTCTGCAATTTTTTTTGTTTTTAGCGATATGGCTTCCAGCGTTTGTAAAAGGCTATGTACTTCCTTTTCAAAATATTTTCCGGCATCAGTAAGTGTTACCGTTCTATTATTTCGCTCAAATAGTTTTGCTCCCAATTCATTTTCGAGCTCTTTTATTTGCCTGCTTAACGGTGGTTGTGATATGAATAGTTTTTCAGAAGCCTTTGTAAAGTTCAATTCCTTGGCGACAGCAATAAAATATTTTAAATGTCTTAATTCCATATGATACCTATTAGGTATTATTATATGATAAAATAAGTCTTTTTAAATTATATTTCAAAAAAATACTTTTGAAAATAAGTATGAACAGTTAAAACAAATAATTACCAAAATGCAAAAATCAACTTTAGAAGAAATCAGAGAACGCTTTGATCAGGATGTAGAGCGATTTTCGAACTTAAAAACGGGCCAGGTATCTACAATAGATGCAGAAATTTCGTTAGAATTGATTACCGAATCTTCAAAAAGAATTATACCACATGCAAAAAATCTGTTAGATATAGGGTGCGGAGCCGGAAATTATACGTTAAAAATGCTTTCAAAAGTTGAAGACTTAAATTGTACTCTGGTCGATTTAAGTAAACCTATGTTAGACAAAGCTTTTGAGAGAGTGACGAGGCAATGTAATACTACTGTAGAGATCATACAAGGCGACATAAGAGAAGTAATTTTAAAAGAAAACCATTTTGATATTATCTTGGCGGGTGCTGTATTACATCATTTAAGAGATGACAATGATTGGGAACAAACTTTTGATAAGTTATATAGATTATTAAAACCAGGAGGATGTTTAATGATTTCTGACTTGGTTACTCAGGAGTCAGAAAGTATAAACGAATATATATGGCAGCGATATGGAGACTATCTGGAGAGGGTAGGGGGAACTAACTATAAAGATAGAGTTTTTGAATATGTAGCAAAAGAAGATTCACCTAGATCTGTAAACTATCAATTAGATTTGATGAAAAAAGTGGGTTTTAGAAAAACTGAGGTCCTTCATAAGAATATGTGTTTTGCGGCTTTTGGAGGGATAAAATAAAAGGTATTATGTAAACTAAAAAGTGCTATAACCTTGATGAAATAGTTATAGCACTTTAGTAAATTTTATAAAACTAGATTGATTATTTGATCTAAAAGTCCTCTGCGTTGCTAATGGCTTGTGATTCTGATGTACCACCAAGTACCTGGCTTGCTATATTAAGATATCCATAAGCAGATTTACCACCACTACTTAGTAACATCTGCCATATCATGATCCCATCATTAGAGTTACTGGTACCGATATGCGCAGATAATTCGGCTACGTTATCATAAGTATATTCGTAATAAGGTCCCCAGGGTTCATTAGGAAAATGCACGCCAGCGGCAATATCAAATCCATATTGATCTGCATAATGTTTATAAGCATCATACATGATTTTACGATTACTGGCAGCCCCTGTATTGTATCCTTGATAGGCAACTAAGTCTATTTTATCTCCTACAGCTTTCATAACAGGGATCATATGTCCCGTAGCTGAAAAACCAAATAGGCTAATCGCCTGGTTAGGTACAGTAGATTGAAACAAATTGGTATCATCTTCACCAGTTACTGTGTTTCTTTTACTATGGGCATAGGGAGAAGAAGGGTCATCATTAAGTTGCCCTCCCAAAGCACCAACTCCCGCAGGAGCGCAGGCCAATACATATTGCCCTTTTGGCATAATTGCTCTGGAGTTTGTAAAGAAATCTTTAAAGTGTTGTACATTTTCTGCACTACCAATATTAGCAAAACTTCCATTGGGCTCATAGTCCCAATCAATTCCTTCGAATCCCATATCATCAACCAAATCTTTGATTTGTTGGTAGTTGATGTTATATGCATCGCTAGAACCCCAATACGTTTCTCCTCCAATAGACAAAATCACCTTAATACCTTTTGTTTTAAGTACAGCAACAGATTCTTGTAAAGTGGTACCGCCATAAGGGGTTTGGATCCCGGTAGTTGAAATATCCATAGAACCTTTTGTATATGTTAGGTTTGGTTTTGCAAATGCCAAGAATACATGGGTTACATGTCTTGGGATGTCTCTTAATTTAGAACTATTTTCGGGTTGTCCCGCTGCAACCCAATTTTCTGACCAGGAAGGAAAATATCCAAGTATAATAGGTTCTGTAGGGTTAGGGTTAGTTGTGTCTGGATCGTCGTCTTCCTCTTCTTCTTCTTCTGTGTCAGGATCCTCATCTTCGGTATCAGAATCGTCTTCTTCCTCTTCTTCATCAGTAGTATCAGCATCAGGATCAACTTCTTCTGTTTCTGGATCGGGTAGGTTGGTAACAATGTCTTCAGAACATGAAAACAAACATAATTGGAGTAATAATAGCAGGGTAATTTTTTTTAATACATTCATAGCAATGTAGTGAGTGAGTTAGTAATAATGAGTTATATAGCAAATCAACTTTAAAGCGTAATTTTGCTTTTCGTCCACTACTAACGACCTTCCTTACTTTTTGTTGTTTTTTCTTTGCTAAATTTTGGCAAAAAAAATCCCCTTTAGCTTAATTAATATGCTAAAAGGGATTTTCTATTATTATTATTATTATTATTTCGAATTAGTTACAAGAACCAACAGTTTTCCACCAGTGCTCACCACTTCCTGGAGTTACCCATAATGGACCTGTTTGTGCTTCGTATATCGTATTTTGGTATACAATTTTGTCTCCTTTGTTATAGACCTTTGGAAAAGCCTCCCAAGCTGCAATACCGTTACAATCACCTCCTGTATTATCTCCAGAAGTTACACTTACAGAAACTGCAGAAGAAGTAGTCGAACCATTTTTATCATCGGTGGCCTTAGCCGTTATACTGTAAGTTCCTACCGATGCATTTGCCCAATTATAAGTATATGGACTCGTAGTATCTTCACCTAATTTAGTAGTACCTTGATAAAACTCTACTTTGGTAATAGTACCATCACTATCAGAAGCATTTGCTGTAATAGTAACCGTATCTCCTTGTGTAAATGATCCATTATTAGATGGAGCTGTGATGGTTATCGTAGGTAATTGATTACTTCCTCCGGTATCATCTCCACAATCTTTAATATATTCCCAAGGTTGTCCCGCTCCTGTACTATTGGATGGGTTGTTTCCTTGTGTCCACCATTTTGCTTTATATAATTTATTGTTATGTACTGTTTCTTGTCCACCATTATAAACAGCAGAAGCATTCCAGACTGCAGATTCGCAACCTGATCCACCTCCTGGGTTGTCTGGGTCTGTAGTATCCCCGCCAGTATAAGGAGACTCTGGGTAATCTTCTGCGGTAGCAATAGCTTGAGAAGTAGAAACTCCATTAAGTACCTGACTTGCTACGTGCATATATCCATAAGCAGAAGTAGAAGAGTTACCTAACAATAATTGCCATATCATTATACCATCATTAGAATTGTTAGCAGCGATATGAGCAGATAATTCTGCAACGTTTTGGTAGGTATATTCGTAATATGGTCCCCATGGTTCATTTGGATAGTGAACTCCTGCAGCAATATCAAAACCATATTGATTTGCATAATGTTTGTAAGCATCATACATAATTTTTCTATTACTTGCTGCTCCTGTATTATATCCTTGATATGCAATTAAGTCAATTTTATCACCAACAGCTTTTATAACTGGTATCATATGACCTGTAGCTCCAAACCCAAACAAACTTATGGCTTGGTTAGGAGAAGTCGCATTATGTAAGTTCGCATCAGACTCCCCGCTGGCAGTATTTCTGTTTGCATAGGAAAAAGGAGAAGAAGGATCGTCATTAGTAAGACCTCCTATAGCACCAACTCCTGCTGGAGCACAGGCTAACAAATATTCTCCTTTTGGCATAATTGCTCTAGAATTATTAAAGAAATCGATAAAATGTTGAACGTTTTCGGCATGACCAATGGTTGCAAAACTTCCGTTTGGTTCATAATCCCAATCGATACCTTCGAATCCCATATCATCTACCAAATCTTTGATTTGTTGATATTCAATATTGTATGCATCACTGGTTCCCCAATATGTTTCACCACCAATAGACAAAATTACGTTAATTCCTTTTGTCTTTAATGCAGCGACAGATTCTTTTAAAGTATCACCCCCGTAAGGAGTTTGAATCCCTGTATCAGAAATATCCAAAGAACCTTTAACATATCTCAAATTAGGTTTTGCAAATGCCAAAAATACATGTGTAATATGCTCTGGGATATCTCTTAATTTAGAACCTTGCCCTGGAGCAGCCCAACTTTCTGACCAGGAAGGAAAATATCCTAGTACGATAGGCTCTGTTAATGCAGATTTAGTGGTGATCGTAGCTTCTTCTGTACCAGATACATCATCTTCTAAAAAAGTCTCATTTGTACAGGAAAAAAAACATACCTGTATCAATAAAACTAGTGTTAATTTTTGTAAAGTTTTCATAATCATTCTACTGAGTTTGTGGTTGCTATTTATAGTTATTAAATATATTTACATGTGTTTAATGAAATATCATATGTTCATCTACGTTTTTGTATTCTGTTTCAGAAGCCTTTCTGTATTTTAATTCTACCGTATTCCAATCTGTTGCCCAACCTTTAACAACATTATTTAGGTACATTATTTTAAGTTTATGCTTCCCTTTTTGTAATGCTATAGAGCTTTCTTCGGCATGTTTTTTTATAGGTTCTGGGTGTTCGATAAGTAGTTTGTCTCCTATCCATACCTGATCCTGGGTACTTGAAAAATAATACACGCCATCTTCTGGAATATCGATATACCCATTTAAGAAAACAGCCCTTAGATTATCATCATTAATCTTATGTCCCCAATCATAGGTTTTATTCGCATCTTCAATATTTTTGATGATAGATGATTTTGAGGTTGTGTTTTTTTCAACTTCTTTTATATTTTTAAAGTGACCTTTAACTTCTTCCATAACCAGTCCTTTAGATACTTTTTTTATATCCAAAGCAGTAGTTAACGGTTCTTTGGATACAATTAGTTTTCTAATAGGACTCATTTTACCATTATCTAATACAGAAGCAATTCTTATTTCTGTAGTAGTTGTAAAATCGAGTGGTTGGGTGTATTCGGTACTATTAATCGTTGGATCTATTCCATCCAAAGTATATACCATTTTTATAGGGCGCGTTGTTGTAAAAGGCACTTGTACGCTGTCGATAAACGTAATTTTATCGGCTGTAGGACCTTCTGGAAGTGGAAAATGATAATTTATACCATAATGATCCAAAAGCTCATAAGTGCTATTTAGTCTTCTGGAAAAGTCAACAAAGTTTTTGTTTTCTTTTTGTGTCCAGTTCGTTTCTGCAAGTGCAATAATACGAGGGTAGAGGAGATACTCTTTGGTTTTATCTTCTTTTGCATATTCTGTCCAAAGATTTCCTTGCGAACCTAAGATATGTTTCTTTTTATCTTCTTTAATAGCTGCGGGAAGAGGATCATAATTATATGCTTTTTCTAAGGTAATGTATCCGCCAAAAGCAAAAGGTTCTACCTTGTGATCTCCTTGATAAAAATTGAGATACACATATTTTGAAGGAGTCATAATTACATCATGACCTTCGTTTGCGGCTTTAATTCCTCCTTCTTCTCCAAGCCATGACATGATATTGGTAGTTGGGGTGATTCCTCCTTCAAGAATTTCATCCCAACCAATCATCTTCTTTTGATACTTTTGCAATATTTTTTCTACACGAGCCATAAAATAACTCTGTAACTCTTTTTCATCTTTTATGTTATGCTCTTTCATATATTTTTGACAAAGAGGCGATTGTTTCCATTGATCCTTTGGTACTTCATCACCTCCCATATGATAGTATTCGTATGGAAAAAGAGAAGTCATCTCTTTGATTATATCTTCGACAAAGGTATAAGTGGGTTCTTTACAAGCGCAAAGAATATTACTTTCTACTCCCCAAAGATTTCTAACCTCAAATGGATGATTTTTTTCGTCACAACATAATTCCGGATATCCTGCAAGTGCAGCAATGGCATGTCCAGGAGTGTCAAATTCTGGAACGACATCTATAAAGCGTTCTTTTGCATATTGGACCACTTCTTTGATCTCTTCTTGAGTATAATACCCTTCGTGATAAGATCCATCTGCATTTTTTCTTTTAGATCCTATAGAAGTAAGTTTAGGATATTTTTTGATTTCTATTCTCCATCCCTGATCATCGGTTAAGTGCCAATGAAATTTATTTATCTTAAAAATAGAAAGTACATCCAGTTGTTTCTTTATAAAGTCTACAGATGAGAAATGTCTAGAAACATCAAGATGAACACCACGCCAGCTAAAACGTGGTTTGTCTTTAATATCCACGGCCTGAATTTTAATAGGAAAAAAGGGTTTGTTTTTGTTTTCTTCTTTATAAAACGGTAGAAGTTGCATAAAAGTGTGCATTCCATAAAATAATCCTTGGTCTGTTTTTGCTTTTATCACTACATCGTTTTCGGAAACATCTAAATGATATTCTTCTTTTTCATAATCCAAAGTATCATCTTTTAAGAGTTTGATACTGTTATTGTGATCACGATCTTTGGTAATCTTTAACAAGTGCCCTGTATTATTTTCTATTTTATGAATGAAAAAGTTAACAATATCATCTACCGATTTTTCATTAGCATAAAGAGTAGTGTTTTGGGTAAGTATAAAATTTTCTTTCTTTTTTGTTATAGCCTGGGGTTTGGGGGTAATTTCTGAAGACCTGTCTATACTAACAGAAGGATTTTCAGGACTTTTACATGCCAAAAAGGTTAGTAAAAAAAATGATATGATTCGTAAATTCATTATTGACTTATTTTATGAGAAATTCTCTGTGTGATTACTTGATTTACTAAGTGATCGATTGGTTTTTTTATAAAGCTTTTTACTTGATACCCTTTTTCTTCTACCATTTTTTTTAGGACATCTTGTGAGTAATAGGCAATAGACCCTACAAAGTGTAAAGGGTGTTTATATAGTTCTTCTTTGTATTGGAAAAGATAGGTGTCTATAAATTTTGAAATTCCTTGATGCAGTATCTTTTCGATATATGCATCACCTCGGTTATTAAAAATAAATTGAGCAAACGATGCTAAAAACGAATTAGGATATTTGGCATTGTATAATTTGTCCATCAATTGATCTAATTCTGAAGCATAGCTGTTTTTAAAAAGAACTCTCAAATTTCCAGGCATTCTACCTAAGGTATAATCCTTTAATAATTTTTTTCCTAAATAATTTCCGCTTCCTTCATCTGCTAACAGGTATCCTAAAGCTGGTGATTTTTGAATGACTTTTTTTCCATCATAGTAACAACAATTTGCTCCAGTTCCCAGAATACAAACTACACTTGGATTTTGAGTTGTGGATTTTACAGCTCCTATGATATCCTCTTCAATCACAATAAATGAAGCATTTTTAAAAATTGACTGAAGAATACGACGTATTCTTTTTCTTGAGTCTGTTTCACAACAACCGGCTCCATAAAAATAAATTTCCTGTACCATATCTCTATGTTCGGTTAAAATAGCTGCCTTATGAACGATTGTCGATATAGCTTCATTAGAGAGTATAAGTGGATTAATGCCAATAGTCCTGGTTTTACATATAGGAAGACCATTCTCTTTAACCATAACCCAATCACATTTGGTAGAACCACTATCAGCAAATAAAATCATCTATACGTTTATTTAGTTGTGAAACATAATTTTAAGACTTCAAAGTTGAGATGAGTTTTTAAAAATAACCCTCCCCTCAAGAACTGAGGGAGGGATATTTTTTGAGTTTACACTCATTCAACAAACAAAACACAATATTAAAAATTGTACCTTTTAAACGCTTCTATGGCTTCATAATCTGCCATTCCGAGTTTATCATATAATTTTGCAGTATTTCTATTTCTTTCTCTAGCTCTAAGCCAAAATTCCCGAGAATCTTCACCTTGAAACATTACCCTGTCTTTTTGTGACTGGTGATATAAAATAGCATTGGTTTTTTTAGATACTTCCATTGGACTTAATGGTACAGCCATTTCTATTTCAGAAACATCCCATTCCTGCCATGCACCTCTGTATAACCATACCCAGCAATCATCCATAAAAGATTCGCTTTTAATGTTCTGAATAGCACTAAAAATTGCATCCAAACATACTTTATGCGTACCATGAGGATCGGCTAAATCACCTGCTGCATATATTTGATGAGGTTTTATTTTTTTGATAAGATCTTCGGTAATTTTTACATCCTCTTTTCCTAAGGGGTTTTTCATAATTTTACCCGTTTCGTAAAAAGGAAGATCCATAAAGGATACATTTTCATCAGGTAGTCCAAAATAGCGTATAGCACCCAATGATTCCATTCTTCTAATAAGCCCTTTAATTTTACGAACTTCAAGAATATCAATATCTCCTTGATTTTTTGTTTTTAGAAAAGAAATAACTTTAGCGTATATATCTTCTCCTTTACCTGCCTGAAAACTATTGGCTACTTCTGCAAACTTAAGAGCTTCTTCATCTGTTACAGCAATATTACCCGAGGTTTGATAGGCTACATGAACCTCATGTCCTTGATCTATAAGTCTAAGGAAAGTACCCCCCATAGAAATCACATCATCATCAGGATGCGGACTAAAAATCAATACTCTTTTTTTATCTGGAGTAGCTCTTTCTGGTCGATTGGTGTCGTCTGCGTTAGGCTTACCTCCCGGCCATCCTGTAATAGAATGCTGAAGCTTATTAAAGATTTTGATGTTAAGATCATAAGAAGAACCTTCGACTGCTAATAAACTCGACATGCCGTTGTCGTTATAATCTTTATCAGTAAGTTTTAAAACGGGTTTGTTTACTTGTTGGCTCAGCCAGGTAACCGCTTTAAACTTTAAGGGTTCTGTCCATATACATTGATCTACCAACCAAGGTGTTTTGATACGAGTAAGTTCTGAAGCTGCTTCTTCATCAAGAATGATGGTAATATTTTTATGCTGTTGTAAGAAAGAAGCAGGGATATTAGGCGTTACCTCACCTTCTATAGACTGTTGTATAACAGAAGCTTTTTTATGTCCCCAAGCCAAAAGCAATACCCTTCTTGATTTCATAATGGTACTAATACCCATAGTAACAGCTTTTTTGGGTACATTTTCTAAACCATTAAAATCAGAAGATGCATCGGTTCTTGTAATGTGATCTAATGTAATAATTCGAGTGCCCGAATTAGGGTGTGATCCCGGTTCATTAAAACCAATATGTCCTGTTCGACCAATTCCTAAGAGCTGAAAGTCTAAACCTCCGTATTGTTTTATTTTCATTTCATAATCAATACAGTACTGATCCATTTCTGAAATAGGTATCGTACCGTCAGGAATATGTATGTTTTCTGGATTGATATCTACATGGTCAAAGAGATGCTGATGCATAAAGTGGTAATAACTTTGCTGATGTGATGTATCCATAGGGTAATACTCATCCAAATTAAAAGTGACCACATTATGAAAGCTTAACTCCCCAGAACGGTGTAGGCGTACTAACTCTTCATATACTTTTATCGGGGAAGAACCTGTGGCTAGACCTAGCACACAAGGATTTCCTTCATGTTGTTTTTGTTTGATTAGTGTTGCAATTTCATTGGCAACTAATTTCGAAGCTATCGAAGAATCTGGAAATATTTCACCATGAATCTTCTCAAACTTTGTTTTTTCAAACTGTCCTACTTGTTTATACTCAATTTCCTGAATCATTTTCTCAAGAGTTCATTGTTTAATACTACTATTATTTTAAGGCTTTGGTAAAAGAGATGGAATCCAAAATGAATCTTCATCCATCTCTTTTTAAATTTATATATGGCTAACTCAAATTAGAAATTAGGGGCATCAACATCCCACCATAATCGGGTACCTCCTGTATCAGGCCCACCAAGCAATGTTACCGCATTGGCAACATTATCAGCATTTGTGTTTCTTTCATCAATGATAAAATCTAATCTTCTGATTTGAATATCAGTGTCTATATCACCTCCACTGTTATTAACTACAACTGGGAATATTCTAGGGTATCCTGTTCTTCTAAATTCACTCCAGGCTTCTTGCCCTTCTGGGAACATGGCTATCCATTTTTGCGTAATAATTTGCTCTAATTGTTCTTCATTAGTTCCAGCATCATTGTATGCGATTTTTACATCACTTGCATAAGCAATATTATTATCTGCATTAATAGCATCCACAAAGTCGTTAGGTGTACTAGTATTATCTATTAAATAATCATCTACTCCAGAAACTCCATGTTGATTAAATGAAACTTTTACACCATTTTCATAGTTTGTTTTGGCATCTCCTGCACCTGTCCAACCTCTTAAGGCTGCTTCGGCTCTTAAAAACCATACTTCTGCAGCGGTCATCCATTGCACAGTACCATCATCTATTACACTGCCGATGGCAGAGTGCGCTCCATACTGTGTTTTAGCATCAATTTTTATTCCCATTCTTATCCCTTTATAAGCACCAGTTAATGCTTCGTCTTCTGCTGGTTTAAAGTATACTTCTTTACGACCATCACTATATCCTTCTAAAATAGATTCCATTTCTGCACTCATACGAATATCTCCCCAAGAACCACTGATTACGGTAATTGGATTAGGGAAACCAGCATCTATTTTCATGTCAGTGGATTCTAGTAAACCTGCATCACTAGCTAAGGCTAATTCTCCTTGAGTTTTTGCCAGGGCAGGGTTTACCTTAACGATACGCATAGCTAATCGTAATCTTAATGAGTTTGCATACGTTCTCCAAGCTGCAATATCACCTCCTAGAGAGGATAAATCAAAAGGAGTAAATTGATTGATTTGATCTTCGTTTTCTGTATCGATAGCCGTTTGCAAGCCATCTATCGCCGTAGCCAATTCATTAAAAAACTCGTTATAAACGGTTTCTTGAGAGTCATATTCTCCAGTAGTAGCAAAGTCTTCAAATTTGGTATAACGTATAGGGCCAAATATATCAGATACACGATGCATAGCAGAAACTCGTATGATATTTGATAAATGGATAAATTTGTCACCTACTGGGTCACCACTTAGCGTAACAAAATTTTTAATATCCAATGCAAATGGCATTACGCTATTGTATGCATTATTCCATGCCCATCTATTCCAGTTATCTACTAATGAATAGGTCATGTTATTTACATTTCCTTCAAAAGGAGTAGGAGGTGTCATATAACCAGAGAATACATCTCCATTTAATCCTTGCTGTATTTGATAATTCCAGGCTGGATTAACATTAATTACATTTTGAAACATTGGGGTAAATGATCCACCGATGTGATTGTTCATTTGCGTAAGACTTTCTATAGAAATACCGTTTGGATCCGTATTAATACTTTCGAAATCATCTGTACATCCTGTATAGCTTACAATAATTGTTGAAGCTACTATATATTTTAAAAACTTTTTCATTTTCTTAGAATTTTACATTAATGTTTAATCCAATACTTCTGGTAGATGGCTGCCCATAAATATCAACACCTTGTAAACCAATACCGGTACTTGAAGCAATATTTGGATCGAAAGGAGCATCTTTATAAATAAAGAATAAGTTGTTGGCGATTAGAGATAGTTTTACATTTTGAACAAAGCTGTTTTCAAAATTATGAGTATATCCTAATGATAGTTCTCTTAGACTAACATTGGTTGCATCATATACATACTCTCCTAAAAGACCAGCTCTTCCTGCTGTTTTTGTATAGTATTCTTGAGCCGTTAATTGTAAAGGGTTACCATTTGTATCAACAACATCAATCATACCTCCATTAGTGTTTCTAGCATCTGCAGATGCTTGGGATACTCCATATTGATCATTAATAGATTCTGTAACACTCACCACATCACCGCCTACTTTGGCGTCTATTAATAGATTCAACGAAAAGTTTTTATAATCAAAGGTGTTGCTCCATCCTAGAGTAAAGTCAGGCTGAGCATGTGCAATAGTTTCAAAATCTGTAGATTCAATAGTTGTTTCTCCATTTTCTACGGAAACAATAGGTACGCCATTTGCATTTCTCCTTATAGACCTACCTATAATACTACCAAAATCTTCTCCTTCTACTAAAGCATAACCATATCCGTTTACTCCAGGATCGGTTACAACTGCTCTACCATCTTGTAGTGAAGGATGTACCGATACTACCTCATTTTTGTTGGCAGCAAAATTAACAGCAGTATTCCATTTGAAATTATCTGTTACAATAGGTTTTGCATTCACACTTAATTCAACCCCTTTATTGGTAATTTCTCCTGCATTTACAACATTTTGAGTAAATCCGTTTAAGTTTGGTTCTGCTTGAATAAAGAATATTTGATTTGTTGTGTTAGAACTATAGTATGTAAAATCAAATCCTATTCTATTTTGTAAAAACCTCCATTCGGTACCAATCTCAAAAGATTTTTGCTCTTCTGGCTCCAATGTATCACCTTCTCTTAGACCAATTGTAGGCTTAATAAAGTTAGTTGCTCCTATTGGTATAGAGAAAAGTGGTATTGTGGTGAATGCCGGAATATCCTTTCCTACTACTGCATAAGAGGTTCTAATTTTACCAAAAGACACAAAATCAGGGAACTCCGTCATTTCTGTTAAAACTCCGGTAAGACCTACAGAAGGGTAAAAAAAGGAATTGGTATCAGTTAATACTAAGGTTGATGACCAGTCATTTCTTCCTGTTATATCCAAATATAACATATTTTTATACCCTACGTTTACAGATCCAAAGATGGATTGTACTTCTCTATTAGTTACACTTTGTGCAATGCTATTGGTTTCAGCAAAATTGGCAATGAAAAATTCATTTGGAAATGTTAAACCTTGCCCCTCTGTATTGCCAGAATCAAGTAGGATTCGATCTCCAGTTTTATATTTGGTTAAACTGGTACCTAAAATTCCTGTAAAATTGAAATCTTCTGATAAGTCTTTAGTGTATGTGCCAATTAAATCAATATATTGTTGCGTGTTTTCTGTTTTTTCTAAAATATATCTTCCTGTTGAAGGCACAAAAGTAGGATCACTCCCTGCATAGAGTCTTTTGTCAAAGGTGAAAAAAGATTTGTCAAAGCTTCCCCTAGATTGTAAAGAAAATTCATCTGTGATTTGATAGTTAACACTAACATTGGCTAAAACTCTTTGTGCAATATCCTTACTCAAGTTACGATTTACTAACCAATACGGGTTTTGTTGTATGTTTTCTGCAAAGGAAGTAGCAAATTGATCAAACATATTGTTAGATTCAACAAAGTACTCAAATTGGTTTTTATAAGTATTTAAATCAATCCCAACAGGATTCAAATATAAACCGGTTAACGGGTTAGAGTATAGACCATTGGTTGGTCGATTCCATATTCTTTGGTCGGATAATGAAATACTACCTGATACGCTAATTTTATCTTGTAAGAACTTAGCCGTTTCTCTTAAAGTAATATTGTTTCTAACCAATCTGTTATTGGGCATTACACCACCAGCCGCGGTATTGGCGTAAGAAAAATAAGTTTGCGCTTTTTGATTTCCAGCAGATAGAGATATTCCTTGAATTGAGGTGTATCCAGTTTGAAAAAAGTCATCCACAGTATTTGATAAGCCATTTGCTCTAGAACCCCAGGATGTTGGGTCAGTTACATTTCCATTCTCTGCAATCGGTTGTCCTACAGAAGCAGATTGATATTCTGTTTGTAATTTTGGTAATGACATTACATTATCCATAGTGATACTTGAGTTAACATTAACCGTAAGTGCACCTTCTTTACCTTTTTTGGTGGTAATCAAAATAACTCCATTAGCACCCTGGCTACCATATAATGCAGCTGCAGATGCTCCTCTTAATACCGTCATACTTTCGATATCATCTGGATTAATTAAAGATAAGGCGTCTCCACCATCTCTGTTTCCTGTTTGACTACCAAAAATATCTCCGCCTGGAGTTTCTCCATTTTGACCATTTCCGTTATTTTGCATTGGGATACCATCAATTACATATAAAGGGTCATTGTTTGTAGTAGAAGAGTTACCCCTTAAAACTACCTTGGTAGCTCCTCCTAGTCCTGAAGAACTTCGAGATACAGTTACCCCGGCAACTTTACCCGAGATACTATTAATAGGATTGGTTTGTTTAATTTTAGTTAATTCTTCACCTCCAAGTTCTTGAGCGGCATAAGTAAGTGCCTTTTTTTCTTTTGAAATACCTAAAGCTGTTACGACAACGTCTTCTAATTGCTCTGCGTCTTCTTGTAAGTTTACGTTAATTTCGGTTTCACTACCAACAGTTACTTCCTGATCGGTCATTCCCAAGTATGAAAATACTAATACATCTCCTGGGTTTGCTGTGATGGTATATTTTCCATCAAAATCTGTTTGTGCTCCGTTTGTAGTTCCTTTTACAATAATGTTCACCCCTGGTAAGGCTACACCATCAGAGGCTGCCTTTACCGTTCCTGTTATTTGGGTTCCCTGCCCAAAACTCAAGAAAGAAATAAACAGTAAAGCTGTTAGAGTTAAGATCTTTTGTTTCATATTATATAATGTTGTTTATTTTGAAAGGTCTCAAATTAATATTTTAATCCTAAGAGATTTTTTTTTTTAGACGAACGACATTGTTTCTGTAACAATCGACATCCTATGTCATATATTGGTTTTTTCGTTTTTTTTTGATTCTACGTTTTTTTGTTTTTGTCTTTAATTAACCTTACATTTTTCAAAATTTTATGTTAAATGAGATTGTCTCGTGTAATTATTTAATAGTTTTTTGGGATTTGTTTCGCTTATTTTTTTTGTGGAAATTCAATAACTTCGGGTTTTTTTAAGCCATAAAATTTTTACGGTAGTCATGTAGAAATGACATAAAATAATTATGAATCGCATAAGTAGTGTTATGCAAAGTGATGCGAAAAAAAGAACTCGCATTATATGATAAAGGTCAGCAAAGTGGATAGAACTATAAAAAGACGATACCATCTGTATTTTTGGAGTATATATTTTTTATTTAATGTGATTAGATGGGGGAGTTACTTTAATGATTATTGGTATTCTGTAAAATCTAATTTGGTAGAGTTCCCTTTGCATATCATTTTGGTGTATTTCAATATTTATTATTTAGTACCTAAATTTTTATACAAGAAGAAGTATGTGCATTATGTGATTTTTTTATGTCTGTCATTAGGAGTTCATTACTTACTTAGATCGGGTCTTAACTTGTTATTAGTGACAGAGGATATTTGGCCAGAAGTAGAAGGCAGACTAGACCCATTTGGATTTAATCATATTGTGGCAGTAGTAGTAGGAGAATTATATGTAATTGGCTTAACATCGGCTATAAAATTTACTATCGATTTTTTAATAGTGCAAAACAAGAACAGGCACTTAAGTGAGTTACAATATAAAACAGAGCTTAAGTATTTAAAAGCACAAATACAACCACACTTTTTTTTTAATACCCTTAATAGCTTATATTCACATACTATAAAAAAATCAGATCTCGCACCGGTAATGGTTGTAAAACTATCTAACTTTATGCGGTATGTGATTTATGATACAAGCGAGAAGAAATTACCCTTGCTACAAGAAATTAATCATATTGATAATTATATAGAGTTAGAAAAGATGCGGTATGGTGACCGAGTAGTGTCAGAAGTAGATATACATGGTAATATAGATGATGTAGAAGTAGTACCGATGCTGTTTCTTCCTTTTGTCGAGAATGCTTTTAAGCATGGATTAAAAGAAAATGATGAAATGGAATTAGTCATTTCATTTGAAAAAAAACAAAATGAATTACTATTTACATCTAAAAACAATTATAATGACCAATATAAACCAACAGAACCCCATGGAATCGGGATAAAAAATGTAAAACGAAGATTAGAAATCTTATATCAAAATAAATTTACACTAGACATATCCCAAAAGAATAATGAATATTCGATTTTACTTAAAATCCCTATATAATGATTATTAAATGTATCATAATTGACGATGAACCCCTTGCAATAGAAGTGATTGAGTCTTTTTTAAAAGAATTCAAGAATATTGAAATTGTGGATACTTTTAAAAATCCAATAGAGGCGTTACCCATTTTAGAACAAGACGAAATAGATGCAGTTTTTTTAGACATTAATATGCCAAGAATGAATGGCCTCGAATTCTTAAAAAGCTTGCAGGTATATCCTCAGGTAATTATCACAACAGCTTATAAAGAATATGCTTTAGAAAGTTATGAATTAGAAGTATTAGATTATTTGGTGAAACCCATTTCGTTTAACCGATTTTTAAAATCTATGAATAAATTGACGGCAAGACTTATTGCTATCAAAAAGCAAGAACCATCGATGGATTTGGTGCAACCCGCACATATTTTCTTAAAAGTCGATAAGAAGTTGGTGAAAATTTTATTGACAGATATTCTTTTTATAGAAAGCTTAAAAGATTACATACGAGTAAGTACACTCACAGACACATTTTTATCACATAAATCCTTGACGAGTATAAGTGAAGAACTACCTTCAGAGAATTTCATACGAATTCATAAATCTTACACCATTGCTATAGATAAGGTAAAGTCTATAGAGGGCAATTTGGTAGAAATAGGAGATAAAAGAATCCCTATTGGTAGAAACTATACTGCACATGCCAAACAACGAATACTTAAAAATAAATCAAACTTGTTAAAATAAAATAATGGAACTTAGTATTTTAGACTATTCAATCATTGTCTTTTTCTTTTTAACGACACTTATGATTGGTGTCGTGGTTGCAAAAAAATCAGGAAAAAATGCCTCAGAATATTTTTTATCGGGCCGTAATATGCCCTGGTGGTTACTGGGTTTCTCTATGGTTGCAACTACCTTTTCTACCGATACTCCTAATCTGGTTACAGATATTGTAAGACAAGATGGGGTAGCTGGTAACTGGGTTTGGTGGGCCTTTTTGCTAACAGGTTTGCTAACGGTTTTTATCTATGCAAGACTATGGCGTAGATCCAATGTAAATACCGATATGGAATTCTATGAGTTACGCTACTCTGGTAAACCTGCTCGGTTTTTGAGAATATTTCGTTCTGTTTATTTAGGAGTAATTTTTAATATTCTTGCGATGTCTGGGGTTACATTGGCGGCTATAAAGATTGGTCAGGTAATGCTTGGGTTATCGGCTATAGAAACGGTAGGGTACGCTGCAGTAGTAACCGTTGTTTTTAGTGCATTAGGAGGGTTTAAAGGAGTGGTATATTCTGACTTTTTACTATTCTTTGTAGCTATGGTTGGTGCAGTAGGAGCAGCTTATTATTGTGTTAATTTACCCGAAGTAAATGGACTCGATAATTTGGTGTCTCATCCTAATGTAAAAGATAAATTATCGATGGTTCCTGATTTTAGCGATACAGATGCTATGATTGCCTTATTGATCATTCCATTGGCAATACAATGGTGGAGTTCCTGGTATCCGGGAGCAGAGCCAGGTGGCGGTGGTTATATCGCACAAAGGATGCTAGCCTCCAAAAGTGAAAGTCACGCTGTAGGAGCGACCTTCTTTTTTAATATTATGCATTATGCGATCAGACCCTGGCCGTGGATTATTGTAGCATTGACTTCGCTAATTATTTTTCCTGATCTGGCAAGTATACAAGAAGCATTTCCTGATGTTACACAAGATAAATTGGGACATGATCTTGCATATCCAGCAATGTTAACAAAATTACCAAGTGGATTATTAGGAATCGTTGTTGCTTCATTAATAGCAGCCTATATGTCTACCATATCGACTCATCTAAATTGGGGAGCTTCTTATATTGTTAATGATGTCTATAAGCAATTTATAAATAAAGATGCTTCAGAAAAAGCACAGGTGAATATGGGTAGGTTGGCTACGGTAGTATTAATGATTTTAAGCACATTATTGGCCTTGGCACTTACCAATGCGGTGCAAATATTTAAATATATATTAATGTTTGGAGCCGGTACAGGTTTAATTTTTATTCTGCGATGGTTTTGGTGGAGGATTAATGCATGGAGTGAGATTTCTGCCATGTTTTCTTCAGGGATTATATCCATCGTTATAAGTATTTCTTCGGTAAATGCAGCTCTTTTTGGAGCAGAGGGTGTTGATGGGATCTTTCCATCCTGGTTTCAGTTTCCGTTAGTGGTATTATTAACTACTATTATTTGGGTTACTGTCACCTTTTTAACTAAACCAGATGATGATGATGTACTGTTCAAATTCTATACAAAAATTCAGCCAGGTGGGCCAGGGTGGACCAAAGTATTGCAAAAAGCAAAAGAAGAAGGAGTAGAGGTACTAAAGACTCAGGAGAAATGGATGGTTCCGTCTGGAATATTAGCCATGGTACTTGGGTGTTTGCTGGTTTATGGCGTTTTATTTTCTATGGGTAATTGGATTTATGGTAATGTTCTAAACGCATCTATATTAACAGTTTTATCCATTATAGCGGGCTTTTTATTGATCAAAGTCTGGAAACGAATTGGTAAGAGTTTAGTCTCATAGTAATGAGACAGAGAGTACAATCTGTCGATTTTTTAAGAGGGGCTACCATTATGCTAATGATATTGGTCAACACCCCTGGCGATTGGTCGCATGTCTATCCTATATTATTACATGCGCCCTGGGACGGCTTAACGTTGGCAGATTTTGTTTTTCCTTTTTTCTTATTCATTGTGGGAGTATCTATAGCTTTTGTATATCATAATAAGCAGGTTTCCAAAAAGATGATAAAAAAGATTACTACTCGAAGCTTGAAACTGTTACTACTAGGGCTTTTTCTTAATTTTTTTCTTCCGTATTTTCCTTTTTTTACAGAGATGATTAAGGTTAGAATACCAGGGGTATTACAACGTATAGGAATTGTGTTTTTTATAGTTTCCTTATTGTATGTAACACTAAAGCCATGGCAATTGTTGGTCACTGCAATTATAATCCTAATGGGGTACTGGATTTGGATGGTATATGTTCCTATTCCTGGTTTGGGAACGCCTACGTTAGAACGAGCTCCTCACAATTGGGCAGCTTTTATAGATTATCAATTGCTAAAAGGGCATATCTGGCAACCTGATTATGATCCAGAGGGTGTGTTAAGTACACTCCCCGCATGTGTTACCACCATTATTGGAGCTTTTATAGGAAGAATGATAAAGAGCACCCTATCAAAAACGCATATTGCACTTTTTGCCGTAGGCAGTATTTTAACCTTGTTAGGCTATTTATGGAGTATCTTTTTTCCTGTCAACAAAGCATTATGGAGCAGTAGCTTTGTATTAGTAACTGCTGGTTATGCTACGTTACTATTAGCAGGATTATATTATTTGATGGATCATAAAAAACGTTCTTTCGGGGCTGTAGTATCGTATGTAGGTGCCAATGGTTTGATAATCTATTTTTTATCTAGTCTGGTGGCAAAATCATTTTATTTAATAATCCTTGATTCTGGTCATTCGATACATTACTACTTGTTCAATACATTTTTTACTTATTCTTTTATAACGCTTAAGTTCTCATCTTTTGTATATGCGTGTGTTGTGGTTGGGTTGTATACCTTATTAGGATATATTTTACATAAGAAAGGGATTTTTGTAAAGGTGTAAACCTAATAAACATGAATTCGGGATAAGAAAATTTACGCCTTTCTGAGACATATTGTAAAAATTTTATCCAGTGGTTGTAATGATGTTTGTTGTATTTTGTAGTCTCTACTTCCTCCTTTGAAGGAGGATCGAGGAGGATGTTTTTAAAGAAACACCCATCTTGTCCATCGCTTCAATTCGCCGACAACTAACGTTGTATCGTCCTCAAGGGAAGGAGCTATAAAGCTTAAAATACCGCCATTAATAAAACACGTCAATGGTAGAATTGTTCCGCAAATGATGTACAACCAATTATTGTTATGAGGATCGTTCCGCAAATGATGTAACGTCAATTGTTGTTGTGAGGATCGTTCCGCAAATGATGTAACCCCAATTGTTGTTGTGAAGATTGCTCCGCAAATGATGTAACCCCAATTGTTGCTGTGAGGATTGTTCCGCAAGTGATGTAAAGTCAATTGTTGCTGTGAGGATTGCTCCGCAAGTGATGTAACCCCAATTGTTGCTGTGAGGATCGCTACGCAAGTGATGTAAAGAAGAAAATTCATAATTCTGAATTCAGAATTATAAATAGTTTATTGGTCACAAAACTGGTTTAAAACCCTGCACTTTAGTGCAGTTACTTTAGTACTATAAAAATCTATATTTTAGATTTATGGAATCAAAATATAGAAAAAGCTCACATACAGTTAGTAG
>NZ_JBFMKP010000048.1:0-26548 GCF_040786235.1 Aquimarina discodermiae | reverse complement strand
TTTAGAATTGGGCGAATTTGTCATTTTTTTATATCCCTGACAGTATATGGTCAGGCACTTGACAACAAGTCAAAGATAAAAAAAATAACGGCTCAGGTCATTTTTTAAATGAAATTGCCCTGGGTAGTTGCTTCTCATACAGCTTTATTTAAAGAAGAAGAGGCTAAAATCGTTAAACAAGCTGCGAAGAAAGCTGCTACAGGTTCAGCAGAAAAAACGACGCTTGGTGATATCGATGCATTAGCAGATCTTAAAGCTAAAATGGAAAAAGGAGGGAACTAGTAATTCTTGACTTTTAGATATAATTATATAAAGACCGTTCTTTTTGAACGGTCTTTTGTTTTTGTAGATATATGTACATTTACATTCTAAAATAGTTCTTTGCTTCTAAAGAGATTAATTAGCTGTTTATTAAGAGTTCGAATAAAAAAAAACTGTAAATAACTAATCATAATGATAAAATACATTTCCTTAGTTATGGTAACTTTATTTGCAAAGTCAATGATGTGTCAAGTTATGTATACAAAAGAAGAACTTAAGCAGTTTCGAAAAGAGGTTAAAGAAATCAAAAAAAGGGGTAGAGCGGCTATTATAAGAATGGCGGTAAACGAAGTAAGTGGTGATCCTGAATCTTTATTAAATGATGAAAATGTACACATCTCTGTTTGGTATAATGATGTAGAAGTTAAAGTAGAATTTATAGATAATTCTCCTATAAAATATCTTCCTTATAATTCGAGATATTATTATAGGGCAAAGGTAGGTGTTTATTTGGATGAGAGGAAATCTTTAACCGGTAGAATCATCGATAATCTTGCTCAAGAGGATAACCCATATGATGGGGATGTATATTTATATCGAACTACAAAAGAAAAACGGAAGCTTGTAGACCATGTTATACAATTAAATAATACTAATGAGAATGCATTTCCTATAGACCAGGCAGAAGTAGTGTTAGTTAGAGAAAAAGAAGACTACTACGATATTCAGGTAGGAATGGACTATCCAATCACTTATAAAATAGATAAAGTGTCTGAAAAGATATATGATTATGAAGATTTGTATAAAGATTTTTATCCTACGCCAATGGCAGAACCTATTGATTTACCCGAGCCGGGAGGAAAATGGAAAGAATGGAGAGAGTAATACCCCCTAGTATTCAACTTTATTTATAATACGAATAAAACTCTTTTTGGGTAGGTTAGCTTGTAGTTAACATGTGTCCTTTTAGCGCCTCAATACCCTTTAAATACTTGATTTTAATAACTATTTACCTAGATACTTCTTTTGTTTTATCCATATTTTTTTGTGTAAGTTTTATATAAGAATATAAATTATTTTTAATGCAACTTAGTTGCATTAAAAATAATTTAGTATAATTGCATCTTGATTAGGATATACAAAAAAGAACAACTCACAGAATATTACACCCCTTACTTGTTAAATAAAATAATGTAAACCCATGTTGAAAAGTAAATTTACGTTCGTAATGCTATTTCTAATTAGCGTTTCGACATTCGCACAAGTCAATAAAAGTGTTACACTGCTAAATGCAGAAACTAACAATGCAATAGCAGGAGCAAAAATCTTTAATAAAACTTTAAATACAAGTACAGAATCTGATAGTGAAGGTAAATTCCAGATAACAGGAAATCCTTCTGATAGTATTGTGATTAAACATATGAATTATGTTGAAGCAGCATTTACGTTTAAGGATCTTCCTGCTATAGTTACTCTCCAATATCTTCGAGCTAATGAAACTCGTCTAAATGAAGTAGAAATAGTTACGAAAAGAAAAAGACTCTCTTCGATTAATAAGCTTCCTGTACAAGATATAGATATGCCAATCACTACTAATGCTGTTTCTCCTATGATAATAGAACAACGTAATCCTACAGATTTGGGTGATGCGGTAAAAAGTGCTACAGGAGTGAGACCTATTAATCGTTATGGAGGTTTTCAAACGTTTCGTATTAGAGGTTTTAATAATTTTGTGTTATTAATTGATGGTGTGCGTGATGAGCGCCATAATTTAGCTACCAGTGCTCCATCTACCAATTTAGCTAATGTAGAGCGTATTGAGGTGTTAAAAGGCCCTGCAAGTGTATTATTTGGTCACTCTGCTTTAGGTGGAATTATTAATGTTGTACGAAAGAAGCCTACCGATGTTCAAACCGGAAATTTTAACGCTACCTATGGCTCATTTGATACCTATAGTGTACTCGGAGGAATCGGTGGACCCGTAACAGAAAAATTACAATACCGAGCTGATTTTGGAACCACCAAAAGTAATGGATGGAGAGATTTTGGTGTAACGACCAATAATGGTTCATTTATGCTGGATTTCAAACCTACAGAGGATGATCGAATAGAACTTTATCTTCAGGCAAATGATGATAAATACGATACCGATACCGGTATACCAGTAGATGAGGATGGTTCTCTGGTAGAAGGAATGGATCCTGAAACTCGATATAATGATCCGCAGGATTTTCTGAAACATCAAAGATTTGATGCCCAGTTAAAATACAATCACCGTTTTAATGATCAAATGAATTTGACCAATCATTTTTCATGGTCTGATGATGATATTAATTATTTGTCAACAGAATTTTTAGAATTTAATACTACAAGAGATTCTCTGAATAGAGCATTTCCATTTTATTTTAACCATGAAACTAAGACCATCCAAAATCAGTTAGATTTGAGTTATAGTTTTAAAACAGGTAGTATAGAACATAAATCGTTGGTAGGTTATAATTTAAGTATTTTAGATCGAAAATCATTTAGAGGAGATGTAGTGGGGCCAGGGACATTTACTACGATTAGTATACAGAACCCAATTCTTAATCAGGGACATATTGAGCCAGTGGATACTCGTGTAAGAGTAAGAGAAGAGTTGGTTAATGCTTTTTATTTCCAGGATTGGCTTAAATTTTCAGATCAATTTAAAGCCATTATAGGAGTAAGGTACGATATATTTTCAGGAACATATTATACAGACCAGGTAAACCCTGATAGAAGCCTTGATGTGGCAGGCAATAGCGTAAAAATTCCATCAACCGCATTTACTTATAGAGGAGGTATTGTATATCAACCCATAGAAACGATGAGTATCTTTGCTTCTTATTCTAATTATTTCAAGCCTTCGAGAACCATTGCACCAAATGATGAGATTTTTGATCCAGAAAGAGGTTATCAAGCCGAAATTGGTGTGAAATGGGAAAAACCTAATGTAATCTCAGCTACACTTTCGGGTTTTTATATGTTGAAAAACAATATTGTAGAGCGTAATACTGTAGATGAATTTAACCAAATAGGAGAAGCTGATTCCAGAGGGTTCGAATTGGATGTTGAATACACTCCTATAAAAGGGTTATACGCCAAGGCGGGGTATGCTTTTGTTGAAGCTAAAGTAAGATCTTTTGATACTGATGCATTACAAGCAACCAGAGCTGGCAATAAACTTCAGTTTGCACCAGACCATTTGGCAAATGCTTGGGTTAGCTATGAGTTTCAGAATAAAAGTCTTAAAGACTTTGGTGTCGGAACTGGATTTAACTATACCGGAGAAAACTATACCAATAGTGCGAATACCTTTAAACTTCCTGATTATTATACCTGGGATGCTACCTTGTTTTATAAGTTTAAAAATGTTAGAATTGCATTTAATATTAACAATATTACAGATCAATTTTATTATACCGATGCTATATTTGGAAATCAATTCTTTCCTGGTTTAGAACGAAACTATAAAATAAGCTTAGGATATAAGTTTTAATGAAGACAAAGCAAATTCATACGATTCACCATTATTTAGGAACATTCTTTTTTGGAATGTTCCTGATTTGGTTTTTATCTGGATTTGTAATGATGTATAAAAGTTTTCCTTTTCTATCTCAAAAAGAAAAAATAGAAGGCAATGAAATCATTCAAAAAATGGCAAATGACTTGCCACATCCAGCTATCGTATTTACAGGACATCAACAAGAGAGTACTAATTCGTTACGAATAAACAGTATTTTAGATGAACCTGTTTATCATTTGATTACCAACGAGGGTAAATTTGTTTCCAAATTTGCTTATACGGGTGAAAATATAAAAATTGATAAACAGTTTGCGATACAGGTGGCCAGAACGTTTACCGGAATATTAGCTAATGCCAAAGTGAGTATCCTTACAGAAGTTGATCAATGGATCCCCAGGCCTAAATATGCAAAGCATTTACCTGTATATAAAGTGAATTTTGAAGATGAAGAAAGTACTTATGTGCATATTTCTTCTAAAACCGGAGAGGTAATTAGTAATACTACACGTTTTGATCGAGTTTGGGCATGGCTTGGAGCGATTCCGCATTGGATCTATTTAAAAGAAATTAGGATGCATGCTACCTTGTGGAGTCAATTGTGTATATGGTTGTCTGCGTTTGGTTTTATTATGTGTTTGAGCGGAATTATTACCGGGATTGTTCGTTTCAAAAATAAGCCTAAAGCCAATTTTAAACGTTTCAAAAATAAGTGGTATAATTTTCATTACTATACAGGATTGATTTTTGGAGTATTTGTTTGTACCTGGATATTTAGTGGGTTTATGAGTATGTCACCCTTTAATTGGTCTTATAACTTTACATTATCAGAACAAGAATCTTTGCTATGGGAGGGCAGAAAGAATTCGTTAGAGAATATTACCGATAAAGAATGGGCAAACTTTCAACAATCAATTCCATCCAGTACTATAAAAGAAGCTCATTTTTCATCTTTTTCTGGTAAGTTGTTTGCTAAATATTTTGTAGTAGATAACATAAAAACGGTTTGTTTAAGTGATGTGAACTATATTCCCAAAGAAAGTGATCTTTCTAAGCAAATAAGTCATATTAGTAAAACTGATATGGGAGTAACTATCGAAGTATTGCATCAATATGACAATTATTACTACGATAGACACAACAACAAAAAAATACCGGTTATTAAAGCAACTACTACTGATCTAGCTTATTATATTGACCCCGTTAATGGTAATGTATTGCTAAAAAGTGATGTTACCAATAAACTAGAGCGATGGCTTTATCATGGGCTTCATAGTTGGGATTTTTCTTTTCTAACAAGCAACCGTCCTTTGTGGGATATTGTTATGATACTGTTATTACTGGGAGGTACCACCATAAGTATTACAGCAACAGGTCTGGGAATAAAATTTATAAAACGCAAGAGACGTAAGTATCTTAGAAAAAAACACTAAATTCTTCTTTTTTATGCTTTAAGTTAGTGATACTACTAAATGTATAAAGAAGGTAGTTTTAAATTATAGTATGAAACAAATAAAGATAGGAATACTTACCATTTCAGATAGGGCTAGTAAAGGCATTTATGAAGACATTTCGGGAAAAGAGATTATCAACGTGTTAAATGAGTACATTGACACAATTTGGACTCCAGTCTATGAGGTGATACCCGATGAACAGAATATGATTGAGGAAAAACTTAAGGTTTTAAGTGATCAGGATGAGTGCTGTCTTATTTTTACAACTGGTGGAACAGGCCCTGCCCCTAGAGATGTAACACCAGAGGCTACAGAAAATGTGTGTCATAAAATGCTACCGGGATTTGGAGAGTTGATGAGAAAAGAGAGTTTAAATTATGTGCCTACTGCAATATTGTCTAGACAAACTGCGGGAATACGTGATGAGACATTAATTGTGAACCTTCCTGGAAAACCAAACTCTATTCGAGAGTGCATGCAAGCTGTATTTCCTGCTATACCGTATTGCTTAGAATTGATTGGAGAATTTTTTATTGAAACCAATGAGAAACACATCAAAGTGTTTAGACCCAAAAAATAGTTTCAATGATTTACATTTTTTTGATAACCTAGGTAGAAAGAATAAGTGCTTTTACGGTAGTATCGAATTACAGAGATAATAGTAGATAATACGGAAACAAAATATAATTCTAATTCATAAAAGTTTAAATTGATTTATTTTGAATGGGTTAAGATATATTCAAAAATAAAACACTTTTATGTGATGCGTTATTTAAAAAAACGGATTGTTTTAATCCAAAATTTCATTACTTTTGTATTCCAGATATCTATTTGGAGGTTATGAGTCAAAAATTACTACTTAGTGCAAAAGAGATCGATATAATTCTGCACCGTTTGGCTTGCCAATTAATAGAAAATCATACTCATTTTAAAGATACCGTATTAATAGGACTTCAACCCAGAGGTACGTATTTGGCAGATAGAATTAAAAAAATTTTAGTAGAAGAATATCAGGTTAAAGATATAAAAATTGGTTACCTTGATATTACATTTTATAGAGATGATTTTCGAAGAGGAGAAAAAACCCTTGAAGCTAATAAAACTCATATTGATTGTATTGTAGAAGATAAACGTGTTGTGTTTATTGATGATGTATTATATACTGGGAGGAGTATTAGAGCGGCATTAACAGCGATACAGTCTTTTGGAAGACCTCAGGAAATAGAATTATTAACGTTGATAGATAGACGTTTTAGCAGGCATTTGCCTATACAACCTAATTATAAAGGACGACAAGTAGATGCTATTAACCAGGAAAAGGTAAAGGTAGACTGGAAAGAACACCAAGGTAATGATGCGGTGTATTTGATAGATAATTAATGTCACTACCTTTTTGAATTATTAGATTAAAAAAGAATGAGCGAATTAAGTGTAAATCACTTGTTAGGAATTAAGTATTTAAGCAAAGATGATATAAATCTTATCTTTGAAACAGCAGATCATTTTAAAGAAGTAATTAATCGGCCGATAAAAAAGGTTCCTTCGCTTAGAGATATAACCATTGCTAATCTTTTTTTTGAGAATAGTACAAGAACAAGATTGTCTTTTGAATTGGCAGAAAAAAGACTTTCTGCAGATGTAATTAATTTTTCAGCAGCTTCTTCTTCTGTAAAAAAAGGAGAAACATTAATAGATACAGTAAATAATATTTTATCGATGAAAGTGGATATGGTTGTGATGAGACATCCAAATCCAGGAGCTGGAGTATTTCTTTCTAAACATGTAGATGCGAGTATTGTTAATGCGGGAGATGGAGCACATGAGCATCCTACACAAGCGTTACTGGATTCATATTCGATACGAGAACGTTTGGGTGAAGTAGGAGGAAAGAAAGTGGTGATTGTAGGAGATATTTTGCATTCTAGAGTGGCACTTTCTAATATTTTTGCCCTAAAATTACAGGGAGCAGAAGTAAAAGTATGTGGCCCAAAAACCTTGATCCCGAAGTATATTGAAAAATTAGGAGTTCAAGTAGAAACAAATCTTAAAAAAGCATTAGAATGGTGTGACATAGCTAATATGTTACGTGTTCAAAATGAAAGAATGGAAATTAGTTATTTTCCTTCTACAAGAGAGTATACACAACAATATGGGGTAAATAAAGAATTATTGGATGATTTGAATAAAGAAATAGTAATTATGCACCCGGGACCCATCAATCGTGGAGTAGAAATCACGAGTGATGTTGCTGATTCTAGCCAAGCCATAATACTGGATCAGGTACAGAATGGGGTAGCAGTGCGAATGGCGATCATATATCTATTAGCATCAAAAATAAAACGGTAATTTATGATTTTTAATAAAGAAGGTTCTACAACAATTATTACTCAGGAAAAAACTACAATCATCGAATTTGTAAAACGTCTAGAGGATAAATATGAAGGGTTAAAAGGCGATAATATTATAGTTAATCTATTTTCGTTAGAGAAAATATCGCTAGAAGACATTAATGAGTTTTTGTTGTTATCCAAAACACATAAATTAACAGGCCATTCATTCGTTATTGTTACCAATAAGATTACATATGATGACGTTTCTGATGAAATAACAATAGTGCCAACATTACAAGAAGCGTATGATTTGGTCGAAATGGAAGAAATAGAAAGAGATCTTGGATTTTAATTTTTTTTTGTAATTATAAACGTAGTTATTCGTCTAAGTACGTATGAATAAATACGCCCCCCTACTATTTATAATATTTTCTGTTTTTTTTGCGTCTATTTCTGTTAGTGCACAGAATTGGCAATATGATTTGAATGAAGCTTTAGCCTTAGCAAAAGATAAAGATCAAAAGATTGTTTTGTTTTTTACAGGGTCCGATTGGTGTCCTCCTTGTATTAAATTAGAAAAGAATGTTTTGTCTACAGAGGCTTTTGCGGATTTTACAAATCAAAAATACGTTTGGTTAAGAGCAGATTTTCCAAGAAGAAGAAAAAATAAGATTTCGCAAGAACAAAAAAAGAAAAATAAAGAACTGGCAAAACGATATAACAAAAAAATGGTTTTTCCTGTGATATTAGTGCTCAATAAAAAAGGTGTTGTTTTAGGAGCTACTGGTTTTAGGAGGGATTTGGATGTGCATGGATATATTTCATTATTAAAATCATTCGATTCTTTTGATCGTTAAATTGACTTATAAGTAAGATAAGAGTATCTTGGCAATCCATTTGTTAAAAGAGAGAAATAATTTTGAAACTTACAATTTTGGGTTGTTATTCGGCAACTCCTAGAACATTTACAAATCCAACTTCTCAAGTATTAGAAATAAATAATCATGTGTTTTTAATAGATTGTGGAGAGGGAACACAAGTAGAGCTTAGACGTAATAAAATCAAGTTTTCTAGAATCAAACATATTTTTATCTCTCATTTGCACGGCGATCATTTTTTTGGTTTAATAGGTTTGGTTTCTACATTTAGGTTATTAAACAGAGATACACCGCTTCATATTCATGGCCCTAAGGGGATCAAAGAAGTTATTACTTTGCAACTTAAACTATCCAATTCCTGGACAGATTATCCTTTGTATTTTCATGAGCTAACAAATACAGAATCAGAAGTTGTTTTTGAAGACGATAAGATTACTGTATCCACTATTCCTTTGCAACACAGAATTTATTGTAATGGCTTTTTGTTTAAAGAAAAACCTGGAGATAAACCCTTGTTGATTGATAAAGTGTCTGATTATGGTATCGATAAAGCTTATTATCGCTCAATTAAAAAGGGAAAAGATGTTGTTTTAGATGATGGCACCAAGATTTCTAATGAAGAGCTTACAGGGCTTCCTAAGCCTGTAAAAAGTTATGCGTATTGTAGTGATACAAAGTATGACGAAGCAAAAATACCTTTGATAGAGAATGCTACCGTGTTATATCATGAATCTACGTTTTTAGAAAGTCATAAGCATTTATGTTCTAAAACGGGTCATAGTTCTGCAATCGAAGCTGCTAGTATTGCCAAAAAAGCAAACGTAGGGACATTGATTCTTGGGCATTATTCCACCAGATATGATAATCTTGAACTTTTTGTAGAAGAAGCACAAACGGTTTTTGACAGAGTAGAGATTGCAGATGATGGTAAAGTGTTCGAATATTGATACTTCAAAATGTTACTGTTGATTGTTTGCAAGAGTCAAAATTGGTAACTTGCACTATATTTTAAAATCATGAATAGAGATTTAACTACTTACAGAAAATCTTACGAAAAAAAGTCCTTAGAAGAAAAAGATCTTCCAGATTCTCCATATACATTGTTTTCAGAATGGTTTAAAGAGGTAGAAGCAGCTGGCGGAGTCGAAGAACCAAATGCAATGACCGTTACTACAAATGGGATAGATGGTTTTCCTAAGGCAAGAATAGTTTTGTTAAAACAATATGATGAAAACGGATTTGTATTCTATACCAATTACGATTCAGAAAAAGGAAAATCTATAGCGAATAATGATAAGGTATGTATTTCTTTTTTTTGGCCTAACCTAGAACGACAAGTAATTATAAAGGGTAGGGCGGCAAAAGTTTCAGAAAAAGAAAGCTTGCAATATTTTCTTTCACGACCTAGAGGCAGCCAATTAGGAGCGGTGGCATCAAGTCAAAGCGAAGTGATAAAGTCTAGAGAACAACTAGAAAACAAACTGGCAGAATTAGAAAAAACGTATAAGGATAAAGAGATTCCTAAACCTGTATCATGGGGTGGTTATTGCGTGGTACCAATAGCTTTCGAATTTTGGCAGGGTAGAGCGAATCGTCTTCATGATAGAATTCGATTTTCTATTGATCAAAAAAAATGGATAGTAGATAGATTATCTCCTTGATCCATTATTTATTACATGATAACAAAACTTGATCTTCTGTTTTTCTTATACTGATCCTCAGAACAGTCTTCACCATCTTTACAATTGTTTACAGGTCTACTTTCTCCAAAACCTATATATGAAAGTATTCTGTTTTTAGAAATATTTTTACTTAGTAAATAATTGTATATAGACTCGGCTCTTTTTTGAGAAAGAGCAAGGTTGTAATTTTTTCCACCGCGACTATCAGAATGTGTTTCTATTTTGATAACCATATTTGGATACTCCTCATTCATCAAGTTTACCACTCTATTTAGTTCTATTTCTGCTTTTTGAGTAATATCCCATTTATCAAATTCAAAATAGATCTCATTAAGATTAATCATGTCATTGATCGTTTTGCTTAACTTCATGTCAGATTTTACTCTCTGAGGTGCTAGATCTGGATCTGAGCTTACAATATCATTTGGAGGAATACCACCACTTCCTGTATGACCAGATGTGTCTGCATCGTGTTTCTCTTTAGGAAGCGTTACAGCAATGTCATTAGAAAGATTCTTTTTAGGAATTGCAACAAGACGAGTAGCGTTCGGACAATTCATTTCACTAATATCAATAGCTAGCTTAAATTGATAGTAGTCTGGCAAGTTACAAGAGTTGATGTGATTATATCCTTTAGAATATTTGATAGTTTCATTTAATGTTCCATTAAATTCTGATATCACTGGTTGATCTACAACCAGGATATCATCAATTGTGTTAATAGATTCGCATTTAATATCGACAAGTACATTATAGCTTATTCTAAATGGTTTACTATCTTTTTTCACCATTTTGTTGGGAATCGAAAATTTTAAGACTCTAGATTCTTTGTCAAATTTTACTTTGATTTTTTTAGTTGGCAGAACCAAAGATTTTTCAGAAAACACTACGTTTTTTGGAATTATATCTTTGATTATGGTGTTTTTAGCATCATCATTACCGTCATTATGAATTGTAAGACCGTATGTGATTTCTTGTTTTGGCTGCAATACATCTTTCGGAAGAACATAGTCGTTTGTAGCACTATATTTTGAACGTTTTATAATGTGAATAGCCGGTTCATATATTTCGATACTAAAAGCTACTGCCATAACAGAATAACCATCGTTATCGGTAGATAACCTAAACTTTGCTTCGGTTTGATTATTACCAATGATATTGTTTCTTACATTTTTTATATTGAATAAATCTGCATCGTAGCCTAATGTATTTTGACTGGCAGGAACTCTTGATGTTACATTTTTACCATTCTCGGTGATATTGGCGTTAAAAAAATTATTCATAGGGTTAATACCATCGGCTAGACTTTTGTATCTGTTGGTTTCATTAGACATTACCTCAAAGCGATCTCCTCTTATTCCTTTATCACCTTCATAGGCAATTACTCCTATTTTACCATGAACTGCACCATTAGGGATTGTTTGAAAATTGTTAAATGAAAATGCAACTGGTTTTGCTTTAGAATCAATATTTACAAAACCATCATACACATAAAATCTTTTTCTGGATTTTGTATTATCTTCATAGATAACTACCATAGTCCACCCACCAGCAAGACCATTACCTAAAGTGTCATTGTCATTTACGGCTGTTGTTGTTGCAGGAATATTAGCAACTGTATAGGTGCCTAAAGGGTTTTCCAGATCTAAAACTTCTTTGGTAATATCTTTAAAACAAGAATATTGTTTAAATAAAGATTGATCGTCTCTATAGTAATCATGTATAACCTTGCCATTTGTAATAGTAGAATATTGTGTTTGTCCAGGATATTTTATTTTTATCGACGTGATATCGTGTGCACGTTTTTCATCGGCATAGGCAGCTGTCCAATATAATCCTACATGTTTAATAGTATTACAATTAGATTCAATTTTTAAATCTGCACTACTAGAATTAAATGTTGTAGGATCATTATCTATGTCGATAAAACCCATTTTGAATTGATTATTTAACCCTCCTTTATTGTAACTCTTATTTGGGTCAAAAACTTCTGATCCATTATCATGGCTAACTTTACCCAATATGGTGTTCGAAACAAACTTAAAATCACCTTTTAATGTTAATTCTGAACGTTTGGTAAGGGGTACCTCTACCTGACCATGTGTATTAAATGAAAATATACAACATAGGCAAAGAATAACATAAGTAGTATTCAACCAGATAAGGTTTATTTTTTTTGCAATTACTTTTTCCACCGTGTTTCTGTTTTTATCACCCTAAAATTTATTATGTCAGACTTGTGTGCATAATGTTTGGGAAAACATATTTATTTAAGGGGAAACCGTATGTAAATTTAGATTTTAACATTTAAACTGATAAGAAAAAAAGCAACTTTTCGATGTAAATACTGTTTTTGTCGATCAATGTTAATGATTGTATCCTGTTCATAATCATTATTTTAATGTTTTTTTTGGATTACTTTTAGAATTTTTGGAAACATAAAATTACTCTTAGCTGTGATCTTTATATCAAGTTAGTAAGGATCTAAAAATTATTTTTTTATGTTCTTATAGTAAAATATGTAAAATCGAATTCTTAAACTTGTATAAAATAATGTTCTTTTAATATAAACTCTATTCAATCTATGAAAACTTTATATATTATTCGGCATGCAAAATCCTCTTGGGAATTTGATTTAGAAGATAAGAAAAGACCACTAAACCCCAGAGGTTTATTAGATGCAGAATTAGTAGGTAAAGAGTTGAAAACATTGGTAAAAACATTGGATTTGATTTTGTTTAGCCCTGCAGTTAGGGCATATAGCACGGCAAAGATCATTAATAAATATCTGGATATGCCAGAAAATTTATTTATAGTAAAAGAAGAGTTGTATGACTTTGATGGTAGTAAAGTGATTGAAACAGTTAAAAAATGTGAGGATACTATAAATAGTTTGATGATATTTGGCCATAATCATGCTTTTACTTCTATTGCGAATAATTATGGTAGTGAAGCAATAGATAATTTACCTACCTGTGGGGTTGTGGTAATAGAGTTTGATTGTGATAAATGGGAACAAATAAATGTAGGAAAAACCCTTCATGTTATTCGCCCTAAATTTTTAAAATAATGTCCGAAAACAATAAAAATCAATACATTAATCGAGAATTAAGCTGGTTGCAGTTCAATGCAAGGGTACTACAAGAAGCAGAAGATAACTCTGTGCCCTTGGTAGAAAGACTTCGTTTTATAGGAATATTTTCTAATAATCTTGATGAGTTTTTTAAAGTTCGTTACGCTACGATTAAGAGAATCGACATGGCAGGAAAGGATGGTAAAAATGAATTAAAGGGTCCCACGGCAAGTGAACTTTTAGAAAAAATAACCAACCTTGTAATAAAGCAACAGGCAGAAAGTTTAAAGGCAATTAATAACATTACCAACGAATTAAAAGAGTATAACATTTTTATTATTGACGAAAGTCAAGTTACACCAGATCAAGACGAATTTATTCGTAATTATTTTGTTACCAAAGTAAGCCCTGCATTGGTGACATATATACTTAATGACCTTGATGCATTTCCACATTTAAAAGATAGCGTTGCGTATTTGGCGGTAAAACTGGTTTTAAAAGAAAAAATACCAAAGGATGGTAGGATTTCTAAACTGTTACAACAAACAACTAAGGAGAAAATCTATTCATTGATTGAAATTCCAAAAAACATCGATCGTTTTGTAGTTCTTCCAGAAAAGGATGGTAAACAGTTTATTATTATTCTAGACGACCTTATTAGATATTGTTTGCATATCAATTATAGTATTTTTGATTATATCGAAGCTTCGGCTCATATGATTAAGATTACCAGAGATGCACAGTTAGATTTTGATAATGATTTAAGAAAAAGTTTTATTCAAAAGATCTCTAGTAGTGTTAAGTCTAGAAGAGATGGAGAGCCTGTTCGATTTGTTTATGACAAAAACATAGGAAAAGATACTTTAGATTTTTTAATGAATAAAATGGGAATCGATAATTCTGATAGTATTATTCCCGGTGGTAGGTATCATAATCGAAGAGACTATATGAGTTTTCCCGATTTAAATAAACCCGGTCTCTCATATGAACAAATTAAACCATTAGCGATATCAGGCTTAATATTACAGGGTAGCTTATTAGATAAGATTGCACAAAAAGATTTTTTACAACATACTCCATATCATACCTTTTCATATACAGTAAAATTTCTTAGAGAATCAGCTATTGATCCAAAAGTAAAAAGTATTAAAATCACTATTTACCGATTGGCAAGTATTTCACATATTGCAAGTTCTTTAATTAATGCTGCAAAAAATGGAAAAAATGTTACAGTACAAATAGAATTACAGGCTCGTTTTGATGAAGCAGCAAATATTAGCTATGCAGAACAGATGCAAAGAGAAGGTGTAAAGCTTATTTTTGGAGTAACAGGACTCAAAGTGCATTGCAAAGCTTGTGTGATAGAAAGAGAAGAAAAAGGAAAACTCAAAAGATATGGTTTTATAAGTACAGGTAATTTTAATGGATCTACGGCAAAGATTTATACAGATTATACTTTATTTACTACAAACGAAATCATACTTAAAGAGGTTAATAAAGTTTTTAAGTTTTTTGAAATAAATTATAAAATCAATAGATACAAGCATTTATTGGTTTCTCCTCATTATACGAGATCTTCTTTGTTGAAACTAATAAATAAAGAAATTAAAAATATAAAAGACGGAAAACCAGCTGGAATAAAACTTAAACTTAATAGTTTGAGTGATTATGGCATGATTGATAAATTGTATGAAGCGAGCAGGGCAGGAGTAAAAATAGATTTGATTATTAGAGGAATTTGTTGTTTAATACCAGGTATTCCAGGTATGAGTGAAAATATTAGAGCAATAAGTGTTATCGATAAGTTTCTTGAGCATCCAAGGTTGTATATTTTTGAAAATGCAGGGAATCCCAAAGTATATATATCCTCTGCAGACTGGATGACACGTAATCTAGATAGAAGAGTAGAAATATCTTGCCCAATATATGATACAGATATCAAATTAGAATTAATGGATACCTTTGATATTTATTGGAAAGACAATGTAAAAGCTAGAAAACTCTCTAAAGAACAGGATAACGCTTATGTTAGAAACGATAAAGAAAAAGTAAGATCGCAAATTGCGATATATGATTATTATTTAAATAAACTAGGAGAATAATATTTTGTTGATTATAGAAAAATACGGTGCGATTGATATAGGCTCCAATGCAATACGATTACTAATAAGTAGTATTCACCAAGAAGAAGGAAAACCTACGCGTTTTAAAAAAACAAGCCTGATAAGAGTACCTATTCGTTTGGGAGCAGATGTTTTTGATTCTAAAAGAGTATCAGAAGAAAACATTCATCGAATGATTGATACCATGCAAGCGTATCAATTATTAATGAGAACTCATAAAGTAGTTAAATATAAAGCTTGTGCTACTTCTGCGATGAGAGAAGCAGAAAATGGAAAAGAAATTGTAGCACTTATAAAAGATAAAACAGGTATTCAAATAGATATTATTGATGGTAAAGATGAGGCTGCTCTTATTGCATTGACAGACCTTAATAATTTAATTAATACTGATGCAACATACTTATATGTTGATGTTGGAGGGGGAAGTACCGAATTTACACTTTATCATAACGGAAAAACAATTGCTTCAAAGTCGTTTAAGTTAGGAACAGTTCGATTACTTAACAATTTAGTTTCTGATCAAATATGGAAGGATGTAGAAGAATGGATTTCTAATCGTACACAAGGCTATAATCGTGTTTCGTTGATTGGTTCTGGTGGTAATATCAATAATATTTTTAAAAACAGTGGTAAAAGAATGGGAAGATCACTATCGTTTTTATACCTAAGTTCTTATTACAAAACACTAAAATCACTTACTTACGAAGAGCGCATCTGGAAACTTAATCTAAATCAAGATAGAGCAGATGTAATTATTCCGGCTACAAGAATATATCTTTCTGCTATGAAATGGAGTAAAGCAAGAGAAATTTTTGTTCCTAAAATTGGATTGTCAGATGGGATAATAAAGTCATTGTATAATGAGAAATTAAATAAATTATAAGCTATTTATTGAAAAGGGAATATCTATAATTTTATCCTGATAATTTCGAAACACAAATTTTATTAGTAAACTTGCTCCAAAATCAAAACCCTTTAAGATGAAAAAAAGTATACTTTGGATAAGTGCTATTTTTATGTTTGCAACGCTACATTGCTTTGCACAAGAGGAAGTATATGGTATAAGAATAGGAGGTAACCTTAGTTCTATTAGCTCTGACGATATACCAGAAAACCTCGAAGATAGCAGATTTGGTATTGTTGTTGGATTTTTGGCAGAGTATCCTTTAAAGGGTAAATTTAGCATTCAACCAGAGTTTCAATATTCTTCTATGGGGAATGATGATGAGTCATTAAGAGTGGATTATCTTCAATTTCCTGTCTTTCTTAAATATAATATTTCAGAATTAGTTAATATTCATATAGGCCCTCAGGCTGGAGTTAAGATATGGGAATGGCAGGACAATACAAGTACCGAAGTTAGTTTTAATACGTTTAATTTTTCTACAGTTACAGGAGTTGGGGTAGATATTACAGAAAACTTTTTTGTTGACCTTAGGTATGGTTTTGGTTTCTCTAACATTATAGACGATACAAATATTTCTGATAGTGAAGGCACTACCAGAAATATTCAACTTTCTTTTGGTTATAAGTTATAAAATAGATATTTTCTTTATTATCAAACCATATATCTAGAAGAAGTCTCTTTGTAATAGGTAAAAAATCCCTTTTTTAATACGATATCTTTATTAGAATATTCTATTAGTGATTTACTTTTTAGAATGTTCAAAATTTGGTTGGTAGTTACTCTAGAGGTTCGAATGTAGCCTGCTAATTCATTTTGAGTAAGTGGTGATTTTATATATACTTCATCTTCTGTACTGGATGGATCTTTAAACTTATTAAAAAACTCAATAAAAGTTAGAATTAACCTGTCTTCTGCAGATCGAGTTCTTAAATTTTGAATTCGTCTTTCCGCTTGATGATGTTCTTCCTTTAGTAGTAATAATAAATCTTTATGTAATGTCATGTTGTTTTTTACTATAGCCCGAATATCAGTAATGCTAAATTCATAAATGATTGTATTTTGATGAACAGATTCTGATTCATAAGTTGTATAAAATTCCCCATAAATAGCATCATTCCCAAATACCTGTCCTTTGGTAAGAAGTACAGGTACAATTTCTTCTCCTTCATCGGTAATTTGTAAAATTTTAACAATACCTTCTTTAATTAGATAGATACTATCCGAGTAGCATTTACATTTTAAAATTGTTTCATTAAGTGTGTAGTTAGAGCACTTATATAAACCTTTTTCAACAAGTGTGTTTAATAGTTGAGTTTTCATGTTTGTTAAAGTTATGTTAAGTAAAAAAAGTAATTTTTTCTATAGCATTTTTAATGGTTTTAGTATCGTTTTATTAAAAGTTGAACTTAATATATTTATGGTATTAACGTAGTTTCATTATAGTTATAACAAAAAAAAAGGAGGTTTAGTGTTAGATATTTTATACTTTCTTATAAAATGTTGCCATAATTTTGATTTTGGATAGATGAAATATTCAAATAAATAATTAACACGAAATCATGAAAACTCAATTTTTTAAGTCAGAAAAGCTACCCGTTTTTCTAAGTAAACCTCCTATAAATTTATATAGTAATAATAAGTCATTAATCGTTGTAATATATTAGTCAGGCAATGGGAATTGAACGTTCTCATGTTATTTCTGAAGCAGAAATACATGAAACTAAAGAATACAACCCTTTAGTTCCTGGTGATACATTTTCAAAATCTGCGATGGCTGGTTTATCATTGTCGGATCAATATCTTTTTCAGAGATTTGGTCAGGGACCTATAACTAGAGTACCATATAGATGTATACATCATGCATTTGAAGCTCAAGCAAAAATACACCCTAATGCCATTGCTGCTATACACCATGGGGATAGTATCACGTATAAAGAGTTGGATCACCAATCTAATCTGTTGGCATTAGAATTAATAAAGAATGGTGTAAAACATGGAGACAATGTTGGATTGTTTGTACAACGATCCATACCAATGCTAGTAGGAATATTAGCTATTCTTAAGGTAGGAGCAGCCTATGTACCACAACATATTGGATTGGCTAAGGATGAACAATTGCGATATGTTATGAAATCAGCTTCCATTTCTGTGGTACTTACGCTTTCAGAATATAAAGACTTGGTGCCTAAAGTGAAAGGGAGTACACATATTGTTATTGATGAATTTTTAAAATCAAAAGTCAATAATGTTAAGGAAGTAATCTTGCCCAAGGTCTCCATACAAGAAGAAGATGTTTGTTACATCATATTTACCTCAGGTACTACAGGAGATCCGAATGGTGTTCAGGTAACCCATAAAAATACATGTAATATACTACTTACTTCTCCTGGTAACTTAGGTATACGGCCAGGACTAAAAGTAGGACAAATTTTAAGTATTGCTTTTGATATGTCTGTATGGGAAATTCTGGGGAGTCTTGCCAACGGAGCGACATTGGTCATAAGAGGTAAAGATATTCAAGAAACAGTAAGCAAAGTAGATGTGGTAATATCTACCCCTACAATTCTAAGTTCTATGGATGTTGATAAATGCAAAAATGTACGTATAGCTATTGTTGCGGGAGAACCATGTCCTAGAGTGTTGGCAGAAAAATGGTCAGCGTTTTGTGCATTTCATAATTCATGCGGACCTACAGAAACTACTATAGTAAATACGGTAAAACGTTTCTTTCCGACAGATGAAATACTTTCTATAGGTAAACCCACCCCCAATAATACAGTGTATGTATTAGACGAAAATTTAGAACCATGTGATATTGGTGAAGTTGGAGAAATGTGGGCCGGAGGTTATTGCGTAACACGAGGCTATATAAATAACCATGATCTTACCAATGAAAGGTATGTTGATGATCCTTTTTTGGGGCAAGGTAGAAAAATGTTTAGAACCAGAGATTTAGGTAGATGGACATCTGATGGAGAATTAGAACATTTTGGTAGAACAGATGATCAGGTAAAGATATGCGGGTTTAGAGTAGAGCTGGATTCTGTTTCGGCAATTATAGAGAAAATGCCTGAAAGTAAAAGAGCTATTACTTTAAAAATAGATAATAGAACGTTATTCTCTTTTGTAAGCCCGGCTAATGTTGATCCAGAAAAAGTAAAACAGCAAGTAGAAAAAGTGCTGCCTTATTATTGTGTTCCTGAACAGGTAATAACCATGCCTGAGCTGCCAATGACAAGTAGAGGTAAAGTAGATAAAAGAAAGCTACTTGCAAGTATACCAAAGCAAGAAGAAGTAATCAAAACAGAAAACACAACACAAAAACATAAAGAAGAAAAAGTAATGGATGCAATAGTCAAAACTGATAATCCAGTTATGGGTCTAAATGTAGAAAAACAGGATGATTATCCAGATTTAGACAAAGTAGTGCTTCCTCCTCAAAAAAAATATGCCAGCAGAATATGGAAAGGAGAAAAATTAATGCATTATTACCGATTGTTTGCATTGCTTTTATTAACTAATGTAGGAATAATGATTTATGGTGCGACACAAGGTAACTGGTGGTCAGCACAGAATATACAATTAGATATTATTGCCAAAATTACGTTGGTTAATTTTACCATTGGTATTCTTATAAGACAACAATATATCATTAACCTGTTGTTTTGGATAGCAACAAGTATACCTACTAGTTGGCCCTTATCTATTAGAAGAAGAGCTGGTAAAGTATATCATTTTGGCGGGATTCATATAGGGGGAACGGTAAGTGGAACATTATGGTTTATACTATTTATGGGGTCCTTGTTTTATAATTTCTTTAATGGTGCCAATGAAGCCGCAAAAAGTGGGACTTTACTTTGGATAACTACTTTGTTAACAGGGATTTTGGTGTTTATGATTATTATGGCTTTACCAGGCATACGAGCAAAATATCACGATGATTTTGAAAAAGCACATCGTTTTGGTGGATGGTCAGCGTTAGTTTTATTCTGGGTACAAACTGTGATTATAACAAAGGCAAATTTACCCGACCAATCTTTGTTTTCTTCCTTAATAGATTCATTTAGTTTTTGGTTACTAGTAGTGATTACGATAAGTATAGCATTGCCTTGGCTTAGATTAAAAAAAGTTAAAGTAGATATTACAAGGCCGTCAAATCATGTTATTTTGGCAAGGTTTAACCACGGCGAAACCCCTTTTGCAGGATCTTCTACCACAATTAGTCGTAGTCCGTTAATGGAATGGCATTCGTTCGCAAATGTACCAGAGCCAGGAAAAGAAGGTTTTAGGTTAACGATCTCTAGAGCAGGTGATTGGACAGCCGATCTTATAGATGATATGCCTTCTCACTTATGGGTAAAAGGAATTACTACTGCCGGAGTGGGTAATGTTGATAAACTTTTTAAGAAAGTAATTTGGGTAGCTACAGGTAGTGGAATAGGACCTTGCCTGCCTCATTTACTGTCACAAGAGGTGCCTTCTAGATTAATTTGGGCAACCAGAAACCCAAGAAAAACATACGGCGATGATTTGGTTGATGAAATTCTAGAAGTGCAACCCGACGCTATTATCTGGAATACAGATACACATGGTAAACCAGATATGGTAAAACTGGCATATAAAGCATATAGGGATTTTGATGCCGAAGCTGTAATATGTATCTCTAATAAGAAACTTACCTGGAAAGTAGTATACGGTATGGAGAGTAGAGACATTCCTGCATATGGTGCTATATGGGACTCATAGCCCAACTTTAATCAACCATTTTAATAATTCATAGTAAATTCATAGTACATTTTTAAGAAGCTAAATAATGAACTTCTTGAGGATCGTATTGTATAAACACAAATCACACAATGAATATAAAAGTAGAACGTAAGGGGCGTGTAGCCATACTTACCTTAGATAGACCAAAAGCATTAAATGCATTAAATAATGCACTCATGCAAGAAATGGTGAGTGCCATGCAAGAATTAGATGGCGACCCAGAAATAGGATGCTTTGTAATAACAGGGTCTGAAAAAGCCTTTGCTGCAGGTGCTGACATTAAGGAAATGAAGGATAAGTCATATCTGGACATGTTTCATGAAGATTACTTTGCAGGATGGGAACAGTTTACAGCGATTCGAACACCTAAGATAGCTGCTGTTTCTGGATATGCTCTAGGAGGAGGCTGCGAACTAGCCATGATGTGCGATATCATATATGCTTCAGAAACTGCAAAATTTGGACAACCAGAAATTAAATTAGGTGTAATTCCAGGAATAGGAGGTACCCAACGATTAACCAAAATGATCGGTAAAACAAAAGCAATGGATTGGATTCTTACAGGACGTATGATTGATGCTGTCGAAGCAGAACGCAGCGGTCTTGTCGCTCGCATCTTTTCTTCAGAAGAATTACTAGAAAAGACATTAGAAATCGCAGAGCAAATAGCTTCTTATAGTAAGACCACAGTAATGATAGCTCGAGAGACCGTAGATAGAGCAATGGAGCTGGGTCTTAGAGAAGGCATTTTGTTCGAAAGACGGGTTTTTCATGCGCTTTTCGATACAAAAGATCAAAAAGAAGGGATGAGTGCTTTTATAGAAAAGAGACCTCCCAATTTTAATACAGATCAAAAACAATTTTTAAATTTTTAAACAACTAATCACACAATTTTTTTAAAACAATTAATCATGAAAAAAATCGCAATTTTAATATTTGCATTATGCATTCAGTACACGTTTGCACAAGAAGAGAAAAAAGAAAAGAAAGCTAAGTTTGCTACCAAAATAATTCAAAATAGTGTGGCAGGATTTTCTCCTATTTTCTTTGGTAGTTTCGAGACCAATAAAAACTTCGACATAACTATTTATAGTGTTTTTTGGACAAATACAACATTTGGTACTGTAGAAACAGGTGGTGATCAGTTATTAGAAACTGGTGTAGGGCTTGGATTTAAGTTAGCAGGAGGAAATTGGTTTGTAAACCCGGGAGTCGGTTTTGCTCATGGTAAATTTTTATCGCATACATCAGGGACAAAAATAGGAGAAGCTGTAATACCAAATACCTATACAGCATATCATGATGATATTTTTGATATAGAAGCATATATCGCGTATTATAAATCAATAAGAGATGGAGATGCAACTTCTTCTAGAGACCTTTTTCTTTTTTGGGCTGCACCAGGTATTAATGTTAGTAAACGACTAGTTATGGGAGCATTTTTTGAAGAATTAGCATTTATGAATTTAGAGAATGACGATGTTAACAAGAATATTCAGGTATATAGATATTTGGGAGGTTCTGTTAAGTTAAAATTAGATAACGGAATCGCTTTTAGACTTTCTGCAGGAGCCAACTTAGTAACAGATATAGGTGCTTCTGACGAGTTCTATAAGGTGTCTGCTTTCATTCCTTTATAGTAAATTAAACGTTATTTATACATATAAACATATATAACATACGTGTTAGTTGTGAAAAGAGGTTATTTCTAAAATTAAAAAAATGTAACATTGAAATAGCCTCTTTTTTGTATTTCTGTAAAAAACTGCTTATGAGCAAATACTATAATTGTGACATATATAGTTGCTAAAAGAATTCTTTTTTAATACAATTCTTTTTTTGTCATAGTCTAGTAGTAGTTTATACTTTAGTGTCTGGATAATGTTGTTAACAGATACTCGTGAGGATCTTAAGTATCCAGCAAGTTCCTCTTGGTTAAGAGGAGAATTAATAATAATATCTTCTGTCTCGGGGCAAGTATATCCATAGTTTTCCTGAAATTCTAATAGTACCTGAATTAGCCTGGTTTGTATAGATTTTTGATGAATGATTCTGATCCTTTTGTCAAGTAAATTGTATTTTTCTATCCAAAGACGATAAAAATCCTGATGAAAATCTGGTCTTTTATTTAAGATTTTATAAATATCTTTCAAATCGAATATATAAACTGTAGTTTCTAACGGAATTGATTCCAGGTTATAATTGTAGAATGCTTTTATAGAAGTTTCATCTTCTATAAATGTTTGTCCCTTACTTAATAAAAATAAAATAGTGTACCCACCATCTTCATCGATGCTATATGCTTTTAAGGTACCATCTGCCACGTATATTATTTTATTGGTAGTGTAAGTACTATCATAAAGATTTTTATTTTGAAGAAATTGGTGTTTTGTGTAAAGCCCAAGATCTTTCATATGGGCTAATAGTTTGAGGTTGGGAAATAGTGAATCCATAATTAATTTTAGATAAGTGAATTTGTGTTTGTTAAATACATTATTGAGCGGGTTAAACTCTATTTTAAAAGGCCTCGATAGTCTGTTTAACAAGCCTCTAATAACTTATAACGCTTATGCTTAACAGATACCCCCATTCTTTTTTGTTAAAATTTAATGTAAACATCTAATATTTATGTATTTAAAAGTGTTTATGTGAATCTTTTAATTAAGTAAAGGATACAGAAAAAGAAGAGTTGCCTACAAAGGAGATATGGAATGTTTGTTAATAACTCGATATAAAAACTAAAATCAAAAATTTAATATTTGTAAGCAATTTTTAACTTTGTAGCGATGGAACATTTTATAGTATCAGCGCGTAAATACAGACCACAGACTTTTAAAGATGTGGTAGGCCAACAGGCTATTACTAATACGTTGCTTAATGCTATAGATAATAACCATCTGGCACAAGCATTGTTGTTTACCGGGCCAAGGGGAGTAGGAAAAACCTCTTGCGCAAGAATACTTGCAAAAACTATTAATCAAGAGGGAGAAGCAGATCCTAATGAAGATTTTGCGTTTAATATTTTTGAACTAGATGCCGCCTCTAATAATTCGGTAGATGATATAAGAAGTCTTATTGATCAGGTAAGAATTCCTCCTCAAGTTGGGAAATATAAGGTTTATATTATTGATGAGGTGCATATGCTCTCTCAAGCTGCTTTTAATGCTTTTTTAAAAACGTTAGAAGAACCACCTAAACATGCAATTTTTATATTAGCTACTACAGAAAAGCATAAAATAATACCAACCATATTATCTAGGTGTCAAATATTTGATTTTAAGCGAATAACGGTTACAGATGCCAAAAATCATTTGATGCAAGTAGCACAGCAGGAAGGAATTATTGCAGAAGAAGACGCATTACAGATTATTGCACAAAAAGCAGATGGGGCAATGAGAGATGCGTTATCGATTTTTGATAGAGTTGTAAGTTTTAGTGGAAAAAACCTTACACGTAAAGCCGTTACAGAAAACTTAAATGTTCTGGACTATGAAACTTATTTTACGGTTACCGACTTACTACTTCAAAATAACATTCCGCAGTTATTAATAACTTTTAATGAAATACTTGCCCAGGGATTTGATGGTCATCATTTTATAGCTGGTCTCGCATCACATTTTAGAGATATTTTGGTGTGCAAAAATCAAGCTACTATTTCTTTGTTAGAAGTAGGAGAACAGACCAAAACCAAATATCTAGAGCAATCTCAAAAATCTCCTAATGATTTTTTGATAAAAGCAATCGCATTGGCAAATGATTGTGACTTAAAGTATAAAACGAGCCGTAATCAAAGGCTGCTGGTCGAATTATGTTTAATGCAACTTGCCTCTATCCTTACGGATGGAGAAAAAAAAAATGACCAACCTTACATAATACCGCCTTCTTATTTCAAAGAAAAAGGGATTGAACCAATAAAAATTTCTCCAGATGTCAAAAAAGATACTGACGAAAACCCGGTAATCAATCAATCAATAAAAGAAGTCCAGACTGTAAGCAATCATCCTGAAAATAAAGAAGTTGCTGATCCTTCTGTTAATCAAGAAGAGAAAAATACAGATATTCAGGATCATTTACCAAATAAGAGTGTCGTAACTTCATTACCTAAAGAAGAAACTAAAAAGGGAGGATTACCTAAAAGAGAGCGAAAAGCGTCTGGATTGTCTCTAAGTAGTATTAAAAGAAAAAAGGAACATGAAGAACGAAAAGAAGAAGTAGTTGTTGATCCTGAGAATTTGCCCAAAGAAGAGTTTACAGAAGAACAAATGCAAGCAGGTTGGGTAGAATATGGTAAAATGCAGGATAAGAAAGGAGAACGTATTGTAGGGTCAATGTTTGCGATGAATATTCCAACACTTAATGGTTTAGATATTTGCCTAGAGCTACCTAATGAATCTATGAAAATTGATTTGGAGGCTGCTCAATCTGGTTTACTTCAGTTTTTGTATAAGAAACTGAAAAATTATAGTATTGAGCTTAAAATAACGGTTAATGAAGAAGCTTCAAAAAAATATGCATTTACACCCCAGGATAAATACGAAAAGTTGAAAGAGAAGAATCCTTTGATCGATAAATTACGTTCCTCATTTGATCTGGATATATAAAGAAATAATAAATAACTACTATTGTTATTTTTGTCAATACAAAATAAGATTTAAAAATGTTAGGTTTAAAACTTCCTACTGATCCAAGATGGGTCAATATTGTAGAAAAGAATATAGAAGAAATCCTTACGGATCATGCATACTGTGAACAGAAAGCTACTTCTACGGCAATTTCTTTAATTGTAAGTTTCCCAGAATATACAGAATTGGTTCAAGAAATGACCAAATTGGTCAAAGAAGAGATTACCCATTTTAAAATGGTACATGATAAAATTTTAGAAAGAGGGTGGGTGTTAGGAAGAGATCGAAAAGATAATTATGTATTGCAATTGGTTACTTTTTTTCCAAAAGGAGGAAGTAGAACTACCCAGTTGGTACATAGACTATTATATGCAGCGCTAATAGAAGCGAGAAGTTGTGAGCGGTTTAAATTATTGTCTGAAGAATTAGAAGATCAAGAACTGGCAGATTTCTATAGAAACTTGATGGTTAGCGAAGCAAATCATTATACCATGTTTTTAAACTTTGCTCGCCAATATGGAGATCGTGAAGAAGTAGATCAAAAATGGCAGGATTTGTTAGCTTTTGAAGCTAAAATAATGGAATCTCTGAGTAAAGATGGTACCATTCATGGATAAAGGATGTGATGTGTAAAAATAAATTATGGTGATTCGGGACTCTAGATATTGCAGTTTTTTGGCAAATAGAATAAAAAGCATATCCATTTGCATATTGATAATTTCAATAGTATATAGTTGCAAAGATAACAAAACATTGGTTAAAAATCCTCAAAAAGTAGCTGTACCGCAGGGCAATTTCATTTAAAAAATGACCTGAGGCGTTATTTTTTTTATCTTTGACTTGTTGTCAAGTGCCTGACCATATACTGTCAGGGATATAAAAAAATGACAAATTCGCCCAATTCTAA